>CAZEDO010000078.1:0-18034 GCA_964511085.1 uncultured Lentimicrobiaceae bacterium | reverse complement strand
TTTTGTCTTTTCCATCTGCCAAAAACACATTTTCATAAGGAAGCGGATAATCCGGTTAGCCGCATTTTCTGGGGAAGGGTTAATCTTGTTTCTGCTGCAGCCTTCTATAATTTTGGCAAGGGAGGCAAGGTGCAGCATTTAATTCACCAGCTAAAGTACAAAAACCATCCAGAGGTAGGAGTTTACATTGGTAAACTATACGGAATTGAATTACAGGAATCATCTTTTTTTAATGGAATTGATTTAGTGATCCCTGTTCCGCTTCATCCATTAAGGCAAAGGAAAAGAGGCTACAATCAAAGTGAACAGTTTGCTATTGGTTTATGCACTTCTATGCCAGCAAGACTTGATGTTCATGCACTGTATCGTACATTTGCTTCTGAAACACAAACCCGTAAATCGCGTTTCAGCCGTTGGGAAAATGTGAAAGAAATATTTGCTATCCGTGATGAAGAAAACCTTCAGGGGAAACACATTCTGTTGGTTGATGATGTTATTACAACCGGTGCAACCATTGAAGCTTGTGCGGCAATGCTGTTAAAAGTTCCTGGCGTAAAAGTGAGTGTTGCTGCTATTGCATGTACAATTCATTAGAAACGTTAAAGTTTTCCACCAAGCACAGTCGTGTTTTTATAGTGTTTCACATTGCCTTTCAGATCAAAAATTTCGGTATAGATCAGGTAGTAGCCAATAGCAGCCTTTTGATTGTCGTAGGTTATTCCATCCCAGGAAAAAGAACCAGATGTACCACACATTTCATTGTTCACCAGGTTGCGGATTAACCTTCCTGAAGCATCATAAACGGTAATATTAACCATATACCCCGGAGCATCAAACTTATAGGTTATATTCAGATAATCGTTGTACGCATCGTTGTCGGGCGAGAAAATTTCGGGAGATAAAGCCAGGGGATTTCCAGCAGCCAAATCGCCGGATGTTTGTGAATTTTTGTAAGCCGGGGTTGCAAAACCAACAGTTTCGGCTGCCGAATGCCAGTTGGTTGCATCGCTGGTTGGTCTGGAAGCACTGATCCGTTCCAGCGAAACGCCATCTACACTTTTGAGTAAAGCAAAGTGCATGGAAGCAGTGTAGGCAAACCAATCAATAACTTCACCATTTTTGTGTGAAATAGCGATGGTTCCTTCTTCGTTGTTCATGCCAGGAAGGGATTCCATTTTAATAAAACCAGAAGGATTTGAAGTAAAATATTCCGATTTTACGATGTCCGGATCAGTTGTTAAAACAAGATAGGTACCAGGAAAAAACTGGTAACCTTCGGTTGTTATATTTTCCTTAGAGGATAAGCTGTCCGAATCAGAATTGTAATTCGCAAGAATGAGATTACGAAGATCTATAACTTTGGCAGAGCGATTGTAGATTTCTACAAAATCAACACCTGTTGCTTTTGGATCAAAAAGAACTTCGTTCACGACAATATCGAGTGGTGAGGCAATGGAAGGAATAGCGAAACCGGTGCTGCTTTCGGCTATTATTAAGTTACCGGCACAATCTTTCATTTGTTGTGTAATTGATAGTGTGTACATAATACCATTACTCAGAACTTCAGGTAGGCCGAGGGTTACTTTCTTGTAATCAGGGAAATGTGATAGTACGGTTGTTGGATTGCCGATCTGATTGTCGATCGAGTATGTTTCAGGATTTATCATATTGACGCTATCCATTGGTTCTGTAAAGTACACAGTTAAAGTTACAGAATCATCAACAGTTACCCGTTGAATCATTGGTTGTACCAGATCCGGGTTAGCAGCAAATATGGAATTCTGTTTTCCAGGTGTCCCTCCCGATATATCAGATGAGGCTTTCCAGTTGCCTGCATCACCGCAAGGGTTCATAGGGTCAATCTGTTCCAGCGACCATCCGCCCAGCTTTTTGTAATTATCCCTATACCAATCCTCTGAATAACTTACATTATGGATCATCCGGCTATCGGCATCAAGCAGTTTTATATTTCCACTGGTATTTGTGACGGTAAAACTTGAAAATCCGATAAACGGGCCATAACTTCCTAGTGACTGCCGGGCAGTTTCATTTGCAAGAATAAGATAACTGCCGGCTTGCATTGTTATTTCTGAAAGATTTTTTTCGGAAGATCCTAAAAAAAGCGACCAGCCTTCGAGGTTAATGGGATAATTGCTGCGGTTATAAAGTTCCACATATTCAAAGTTCGGAAGGCTAACAGGAGGATCGGGATCGGCCATAATTTCATTGATTAATATATCATAAGCTGAAGCCTTGTAATAGGCAAACTGATGTTCAGAGTGCTGCATGGAATTACCGGCAAGGTCGCGTACCCCATCAATACTAAGGGTATAAATTGTGCCGCTTGTAAAGGGTTGAGTAAAAACAAGATGTACAATTGTATTGTCTGTGAGATCGGGAGTGGCTGACAAAGGCTGCCCAATGCCCGGCGCAGCAGAATAATTGGCTATATCTGAAGCCGAAGCTGACTCGATGCTTTCGGAAAACTTAACATTAAGAAAGGATTCTGAAACTGCAGAAACAGTTGTCACTTGAGGGGGAATTACATCAACAATTACTGGTCCTGCATAAATATCATCGAAATAGAATTTAGTACTATTGCTACTGGTGTATTTACAATAAATCCCGAACCATCCGGAAGTGTTGTAAGTGTTATCAGTTCCGGAAGTTTCCATCTGGAAGTTCTGACCTCCTGTAGCGTCGGTAAATATCTTCCAAAGGCCAATTGCACTTAGAGTTACACGGATGCGGATAGCGAAAGGTGCTGACACTAATCCATCAGTCCCCCGACAAATCAAAGTACTTGTGTTTCCGCTCTGCCGGTAAAGTTCAATGGCATCAAGGGAAAGATTTTCACCAATCTGGAGATAATAACCATTTAAGGATCCTTTAAGGTTAGTTTGGTCTGAGACCAGGTAATATCGCAAATTATTGTTATCGGAAGGGCTGAATGCGAGTTTTATCCATATGTTCCATTCATTGCTATCTGATAAAATTAACGGAGTTGAAAGGAAAGAAATATTTTCACCGGATGACGAAAGCTGAAGTTGTCCGGAAGTATTCACAATAAACTGCGCCTGGTCGCCATTCCAGGTTGGGTTGTTTATAAAATCACCATCCGAAAAATTATCAGTTACCTGAGCCGAAGCAAGCAAAGGAAACAGAAATAGCATTGAATAGAGCAGGTTTTTCATATACGGGGAAGTTTTGTGTCGCACTATCTTTGGTAAATATAGTATTTTTGCAGGAAATAAGCAACATATTTAATAAAAGCAGGTATGAAGATTGCAGTTGTTGGTGCTACCGGGCTGGTAGGTAGTGTGATGATAAAAGTGCTTGAAGAAGGGCGTTACCTTCCGTGGAATACAATCACTGAGTTTATCCCGGTTGCTTCAGAGAGATCGGTGGGCAAAGAGATTATTTATAACAATAAGAAATTCCAGGTAGTCGGGATGAGAGCAGCTATTGCCCGGCAACCGGATATTGCTATTTTTTCTGCCGGAGCTACAACATCGATAGATTGGGCACCTGTTTTTGCAAAATCCGGTACAACTGTTATTGATAACAGTTCGGCATGGCGCATGAATGAAGATGTACCTTTGATTGTTCCCGAGATTAATGCCAACAGCATTAAACCTTTTCATAAGATAATTGCTAATCCAAACTGCTCTACTGTTCAACTTGTGCTGGCTTTGGCCCCATTGCATCGCGCGTTTGGGATAAAACGACTCGTAATTTCAACGTATCAGTCTGTTACCGGCACGGGGGTTAAAGCCGTGCAACAATTGAACAATGAACGCAAAGGAGCAAGTGGAAGTATGGCTTATCCTCATCCGATTGACTTGAATCTATTCCCGCATGGGGGAACCTTTATGCCGAATGGATATACTTCCGAGGAAATGAAACTTGTTCATGAAACACATAAAATCCTTAATAGTCCTAAAATTCGTATTACATCAACAGTGGTGCGCGTACCGGTGATGGGAGGGCATTCGGAAGCTGTAAATATAGAATTTGAAAATAATTTCAACATCGACGAAGTTCGCAGCTTGCTCGCTTCCAGCCGTGGAATAATTGTGCAGGACGATCCGGAACAAGCTGTTTATCCTATGCCACGTTACGCAGAAGGCCGCGATGAGGTATTTGTAGGACGTATCCGTCGTGATGAATCCCAGCCCAATTCGCTTGATATGTGGATTGTTTCGGACAACCTGCGAAAAGGAGCCGCAACTAATGCCATTCAAATTGCCGCTTACCTTGCCGAAAATGGTCTTATCGGCCACAAATAATTTATTCTTTAAAGCCTAGTGGATATATTTACCAAAATTTCGGAATATACCGGTAATGGGCGGCCTGTTCTTACTGTTGGCATGTTCGATGGAGTGCATACCGGGCACAAAGCCATTCTTGAAAAAGTTGTCCAATCAGCCGGGCAGCTTGGATGTCCTTCGCTTGTAGTGACTTTTCATCCACATCCGCGACTGGTATTAGGAAAAGATGCTGAAGTAAAACTTTTGCATACCTATGAAGAGCGTGTTGAGCATTTTCGGTTAGCAGGAATTGACCAGTTACTGATTATCCCTTTTACACTGGAATTTGCTGCCCTTTCTGCTGAAGAATTTATTCAAAATGTATTGGTAGAGAAATTAAACATGCGCATAATTATTACCGGACACGATCATTCATTCGGTAAGGGCGCAGGTGGAAACTTCAAACTGCTTAAGAGATTAGGAAAAATAAATGATTTTACAGTTGAAAAGTTACAAGCTTTGATGCTTAAAGGCGAACCTGTAAGTTCATCGCTTATAAGGCGGGAATTGGAGAAAGGTGAGGTAAAACATGCAAACAAACTTTTGGGATATCCATATCCGATAAGCGGAAACGTTGTAAGGGGCAACCAGATAGGCAAACTCATCGGTTTTCCGACAGCAAATATTCATCTTGAAGATCCTCATAAGTTAATTCCTGATCGCGGGGTTTATTCTTCGCTTGTTTCATGGAACGAAAAGACCTACAAAGGTATGAGCAATATCGGTATCAGGCCTACCATTAACGGTCATGAACTAACAGTGGAGGTTAATATCTTTGATTTTGATACTGATATCTATTTTGAAAATCTGACCTTGCACCTTATTGACCGTATCCGCGATGAAAAGAAATTTGGCAACCTCGATCTCTTAAAGAATCAGTTATTTCTTGATCGAAAACATGCCGAATGCACACTTGCTTCATGGGAATTGTAGTTAATTTACCTTGGATTTCCTCATTACAATCCCAATAGACGCTATTCCTGAAGTCGCAATTTTTGGAATCATATTTTCGATGGTTATTGTGCATTTCCCTTTATCGCTTAACAGAATTTCCTTCCAAAGCTGGAATTCCACTGTAAGAGAATCTGCTTCTTTTGGTTCAAAGTCTTTTATACTCTCGCTAAATTTGAATGTGAATTCATGAATGCGCTCTTCGCCTGATGGAGTTTGTAACACTACATTTACAGGAAGTTCATCGTAAGGATATTCAGCTGTCCGCTTCATTGTAAGGAAAATATCATAGTTTTTCCCTGTTTCGTTCACGGGGATTTCAAAAATCTGGTTATCGAAACGGTTCCAGGTGTTTCCTTGAAATGTATGAGTCTTTTGGTAAGCTGGTTCTGATTTGCAGGCGGCGAAAGCCAGAACTGTTATAAACAAGTAGAGGTTTATTTTCTTCATATACATTCATTTCGTATTTATTATTCAATTACACCACTTCCCAGGCAAATAGTGGCTTCTTCATTATAGATGACCCCGAATTGTCCTGCGGCAATGCCAGATACCGGTTCATCGGAGTGCAAAACGAGCATAGGCCCTTCTTTTGTGACAGAACCAGTTGTAAATTCAGGTGTATGCCTTATTTTGAAATTGATGCGCCGTGGCTCATTAAAATCGGGCCAGGGGTTTCGGGTAAGGAAACTGAAATTTGATAAGCGTATTGTCTGGCCATATTGCGCCATAGGGTCGTAGCCATTCGAAACAAAGATGGTATTTGTATCAACTTCTTTTTTCACCACAAACCAGGGTCCAAGGCTCAAGCCCAAACCCTTGCGCTGGCCGATTGTATGAAACCAATAACCTTTATGTTTGCCAAGTTTTTTGCCTGTTTCCAGTTCAATAATCCAACCTTCTTTTTCGCCTACGTAATGTTTCAGGAAATCGTTGTAGTTGATTTTACCCAGAAAGCAAATGCCTTGGCTGTCCTTGCGTCCGGCACTTGGAAGATTTGCATTCGTGGCCATATCACGGACTTCGCTTTTCATATATGCTCCAATTGGAAACATTGAACGGCAAAGTTGTTTGTAAGTGATTTGAGCAAGAAAATCCGTTTGGTCTTTCAACTTGTCTTTAGCCGTTCCAAGGTATGTAAATCCATCCTGGTTGATAATATTTGCGTAATGACCTGTTGCAATCCGGTCAAAGCTATTGCCGTATTTTTCGTCGAAACTACCGAATTTAATGAGTTTATTACACATCACATCCGGATTTGGAGTGAGCCCTTTGCGAACAGCATCGAGAGTGTAGGCAATCACCGAATCCCAGTATTCTTCCTGAAGAGAAACAACCTCCATCCTAAGGCCGTATTTGCGGGCAAGGAAAGTAGTTATTTCAATGTCTTCTTCTGATGGGCAATCAAGGAAACCCTCTTCGTCCTTCATACCGATGCGGATGTAGAAAACAGTAGGTTCAAAGCCCTGCTCCTTCAGCAGGTGAAGCATCACCGAACTATCTACACCACCGGAAACAAGCGCTGCTATATCCATAATAGTTGATGCTAAATGTAGAAAGGGATTGCGGGCTTTCCTGTCTGCCAAAACCGGAGTTTGAGTGAGTCCTAATGCGTGAATTACCACTAAAACCCTTATATCAAATAGCCTTTGCTTGGCAACCGTCAGTTGCTTTTTTATTTTTCCCCTTTCTTGGCAATATATTTTTCTTCAATTTCGCTCCAACGAGGAATTTTCAGTTTCGTGTTATATTGTTTCTTGTAGCTATTCAGAAAAAGTTTCATCCATTCGCCACTTTTTTCACGAGTCTTTGGATTTTGATATACAGTTTGTTCGATAGCAGAGATAAAGTCTTGTAAAGTCTCAAAAGGTTTATATCTAACAGCTTTACCTTTTGAATACCAAGTGCATGGTCTAATTTTGTGAACAACTTTGTCTTTTATTTGTAAGTTAAGAGGCCAGTTTTCCATACGACGGCAAATCTCCCATACATTTTGCAACCACAATCTTTTTATAACCACATATCCATCTTCTTGCATCTGATAGCCAAATATCAAGTATTTTGTATTCAGCATATAAGGTTTATCTATGATTTCAGATTGGTAAGCATTAAAATCTGCAATATCAAAACCAGGTGATGCATCAAAATTAAAAGCTTTGACTTCCAACAACTCTGTTGTCCTATCGTCTGGATTTAGATAGAAATCAGGTGGCATTTGTGAATTTGGGTTGAGCTTATATGCTATTTCGTTCTGTTTCAGCCAACCTTCAAGCCATTCTTGCATAATGTTCCCAACAACGTCACGTTGTTTGACTATAATATCTACGTTTCCTAAATAGAATTTTATTTGTCCTTTTACTTCAAGGATTTTATCTTCAAGCATTAATTTGTTGAAAACTTCTTGCGCAGTTAATTTCATATCCTTTGAATTTATCTTTATTCCATATTGCTAATAATCTTTCTGAGACAGCCCTAACAATGGGAACTGTTACTGTATTTCCAAGCAAATCGTATCCTTCCTCAATTCCTATATCAAATTTGTAGTTATCAGGATATCCAAAAAGTTTCAGGCCTTCAGTTAAAGTAAGGGTACGTAAACCGCCATTGTCTGCAACAAATAATTTTTTCATGTCCATTGCAACTAAAGTCGGAGCAATTTCGTTTGGACAAAGCACTTTGTTCACTTCAAAGCTTAGCTTTCCCGACACTATATTATATCCAAGTGGCAATGTCGAATCCTGTTTACGTGCCGTTTTAGTTTCTCCCAGCAGATTTGTTTCTTTCGCTAGACTTTTAGGGTGTTCTTTTTTCAAGTATCCTTTTTTTACTAGTTCTTCGAGCATTTCTTCCAAATTCTCGTGATTATTGAATGTGGATATTTGTTTCAAAGTCAATGGCATTCCATCCATCCAGTCTATTCCAAACTCTTCTGCCCAACGTTTTTTTCTTCGTTCTTTAAACAGTTGATTCAGTAATTTTTTTTGCTCATCTGAGACTTTACCCTTTAATTCAATATCCCAACTATGAATATTATTTTTTCCTCCACGCTTATCTTTTATTGATTTTCCATACAATTGCTCAATAGAATAGTGCGATAAAAGTAATGCTGTGAACTTACTTTTAATAGTTGGTTTACCGTATTCAATAACTGACTTCAATTTGGTCGTCAGTTCTTTGAAGTTGTCGAGCGATGGCACTTCTGTTTTTGTACCGACAATATAAACACGTTTCCTGTCTTGTGCCAATCCGAAATTCTTGGAGTTTAGCAATTTCCATTTAACTTTATACCCGAGTTGTTCTAAATGGTCAATAATTGTGGCGAGGGTTCTTCCAGTTTTTGCATTTTTGTCAACTTTGTCATGATTAATAAGACCTTCAACATTTTCGAGAATAAAACCAAAAGGTTTTTTGTCTTTCAATATTTTCTCCATCTCAAAAAACATAGTCCCACGGGTATCCATAAAGCCTAAACGCTTTCCCGCTGCCGAAAATGATTGACATGGAAACCCTCCTAAAAGAAAGTCGAAATCAGGAATGGCCGGAGTGGCAATCTTTGTAATATCGCCACTTATGGCTTCGTTTGGATAATTTTGTTTAAGCACTTTTATTGCATGAGGTTTAATCTCAGATGTCAGCACACATTCGGTATCTATTCCCAGTGCTTTTGCTGTTTGTTCAAATCCAACCCGAATGCCACCAATTCCAGCGAACAAATCAATAAAGCGAATTTTTTTCTCTGTAAGTGTATTCTTACTTCTTTCCATATTCAATAATGTTTTCTTGTACCATGTCCAATACATCCCTTGCCCCTTTCTCGTTTTTTACAACGTCATAAATTTGGTCTGCAAGCCACATTTTCAATAGTTCGTCGTTATTACATTTGAATAATTCTGAAAGAATAGATACTTGTTCCCTTTTTGCCCGTCTGTCACCTTTTTCTATTTTGCAATAGGTTGCCGTGTCAATTTCCAAAGTAGCAGCAATTTGTCGTTGTGGCATTTGCCGTTCATCCCTTAATAACTTTATCTTTTTTGCAAATAGCATATTGCCATATTTTGTCTTGACGTTATTTGGCAAATATATAATAATTTTCTTTTCCTCAGCTAAGAATTATAAAATCATGACCGGATCGAACTTGCGCGTGAATTTTTTCATCCCTGTTTACCCACTTTGTCGGTTAGGCCGCTACGCTAAACCATGTTTAACAAAAATGCCACTTCATCAAATTCTCGTAAACTATACTTATCCACAATACTTATCCTGCAAGATGGTCATTTTTCAGTTTTTACTAACACTCTCCCTGGTTTTAAGAAAAACAAATTTTGGTGGAAAATCCCCATTTTTATGAAGCAAAGTTCTGAAAAAAGGGCATCCGAACCGAATGCCCTATTAATCAATGTCAAAATTACTTTGTCAGATTAACCCTTTTCTATGCTTGTCAGTTATTACCTTTAGCATATCAACGGTCATGGTTTGCAAATTCCATTCAGGATTCCAGCCCCATTCCCTGCGGGCACTGCTGTCGTCCATGCTGTTAGGCCACGAATCGGCAATTGACTGTTTCAAAGGTTCCACTTCGTAATTAATTTCGAAACCAGGAATATGTTTTTTGATTTCGGCTGCTATCATTTCAGGACTAAAACTCATGCCAGTAACATTGAAGGAATTGCGGTGTACCAGTTTTGAAGGATCTGATTCCATCAGGTTGATAGCGGCATTTATTGCGTCAGGCATATACATCATATCGAGGAATGTTTTTGACCCGAGCGGGCAGGTGAATTTTCCAGTCTTAACAGCAGAATAAAAAATCTCTACTGCATAATCTGTGGTTCCACCTCCGGGAAGCGTTACATTCGAGATAATGCCAGGATAACGAACCGACCGGGTGTCAACACCAAAACGCTTGTGGTAGTAGTCGCTCAGCAATTCACCGGTCACTTTGGTAATACCGTACATTGTGCCAGGGCGCTGGATTGTATCCTGAGGTGTGTTGTCTAAAGGTGTGGTACTTCCAAAAGCACCGATGGAACTCGGGGTAAAAAGTGCACATTTGAATTCGTTTGCTACTTCAAGACAATTCATCAATCCGCCAATCCCAATCTGCCAGGCCATAAGCGGCTTACTTTCCCCCACAGCGGAAAGGATTGCAGCCAGATTAAAAATAGTATCAATTTTATATTTCTTAATAAGAACAGCTATCTGCTGTGCTTCGGTAACATCAACATATTCAGCTGGTCCTGAGTTTAGTAGTTCGCCTGTAGGTTCAGGGCGGTAATAACCGGCTACAACATTATTGTAACCATAAATCTTCCTGAGTTTCATAGTAAGTTCTGAGCCAATCTGACCTACCGCACCGATAACGAGAATATTCTTCATGTCTGAACGACAATTTTACTGTTAAACAATTCACAAATTGCGACAAATTTACTCAAATTTGCACTCCTCAACCGCTATTTAACCAATGACGTAAAATATTTTTAATTGCATGGTATTCAATCATTTACACTATTTATAAATATGCATGCAACCTGATCATACCAATTGTTGTGATCCTGATTCCTTTTAGTATCACATTTTGATCGATTTCCCTACAAACATGCCAATAATTTCTACCTTTGAGCCCTGTTCGGAATCCGTCTTGTAATAGTCGGTAAAATATTAACAATCAATATACTATGTACTCAAAATTTCAGGATCACCTCAAAAGAGAGCTTGCCGGAATAAAGGAAGCCGGATTATTTAAAAACGAACGAATTATTGTTTCGCCCCAGGGAGTTGAGATTGAAACTAACGGAAGAAAGGTTTTGAATTTTTGCGCTAATAATTATCTTGGACTTTGTTCTGATCCGCGGGTCATGGCAGCTTCGAATTATACATTTTTCCGTTATGGATATGGAATGGCGTCAGTCCGGTTTATCTGCGGTACACAAAAGGTTCATAAAGATCTTGAGGATAAAATAAGTGAATTTCTGGGGACGGAGGATACAATCCTTTATTCTTCAGCTTTTGATGCTAATGGAGGCGTATTTGAGCCTCTTCTGGGCGAAAAGGATGCAATCATATCGGATGAGTTGAACCATGCTTCTATCATCGATGGTGTAAGATTATGCAAGGCACAGCGGTTCAAATACAAGAACAACGATATGGAAGACCTGGAAGAGGTGCTCCAGGACGCCGGCGAAGCCAGGTATAAACTGATTGTTACTGACGGAGTTTTCTCTATGGATGGCACAATTGCCCAGGTTGACAAGATCTGTGACCTGGCGGAGAAATACGATGCCCTGGTTATGGTTGACGATTCCCATGCTACCGGTGTTGTTGGCAGGACAGGAAGGGGAACAATGGAATATTGCAACGCAGAAGGACGTGTAGATATCATTTCAACCACTTTTGGCAAAGCACTTGGAGGTGCTTCCGGGGGTTGTATCTCTGGCAGAAAGGAAATAGTTGAGATTCTTCGCCAGCGTTCAAGGCCATATCTGTTTTCAAACTCATTAGCTCCAGCTATAGCGGGCGCAACTCTAGAAGTGCTGAACCTGCTTTCCGAAACAACAACATTGCATGACAAATTATACGAAAACACGCAGCTTTTCAGAAAAGGAATTACCAAAGCCGGTTTCAATATAGTACCCGGCGTTCATCCGATAACGCCAATATTGTTTGGCCATCTTCCTAATGACGCCAAATTGTCGCAGGATTTTGCCAATGAACTACTTGAGGAAGGTATCTATGTTATCGGGTTCTATTTTCCGGTTGTGCCAAAAGGGAAGTCGCGCATCAGGGTTCAGATCAGTGCGGCACATAGCCATGAGCAAATTGAATTCGCTTTGGAGAAGTTTATTAAAGTCGGTAAAAAATTAGGTGCAATATAACCATCTTCTTAGCGGCAGTGAGTTCTAAGTGATGTTTACATCTTTACTACGAAGACATAAATAATATATAGATTTTTTGCATCTTAGCGCTTTGGCAGAAAACGGTTTTAATCGCTATAAAACGGAGACGACACGTAAATGATTTTTGGTGTAGGAACAGATATTATCGAGGTAAACCGGGTAAAAGCAGTCATGGAAAGCGATATAGGGTTCCGCGACAAGATTTTTACTGAAGGCGAGATAGTCTATTGTGAAAAGATGAAAAATAAGCAACAGCATTATGCTGCCCGTTATTCAGCCAAAGAAGCATTTTTGAAAGCTCTTGGTACCGGATGGCGCTTCGGCATCCGGTATGCTGATATTGATGTTTTTCATGACCTATTGGGGAATCCCCACATCCGCTTGTATGGAAAGGCAGAGGAACTTGCACAGAAGGAAAATATTTCGAAAATACATGTATCTTTATCGCATGTCATGGAAATGGCTACAGCAACCGTTATTCTGGAAAAAGAGGATTAAAAATTGACCATGCAGGAAATTCACTTTAAGCGATTAGTTTTAGCAAATCAACATAATTAACGATTAACTTAATCTAAGAAAGCCTATGTCAAACATCGGATCGTATGACGAAAGAGTAAAGAACTTCGACTGGAGCATTGCGGAAAAGGAATTGGAATATCACCCCGGTGATGTTATAAACATCGGATGGTATTGTTCGGACAGGATCTGCCAAATGGGAAAAGCAGATAAAATGGGATTGATCTGGGAAGGTTCTACCGGAATTGAAAAGCGTTACACTTACAATGATATCCGCCTGGAAACAAATACTATCGGGCAGTTTCTCAGGGATATCGGTATCAAACCGGAGGACCGTGTTTGTTTATTCATGGATAAAATTCCTGAATTGTATCTTGGATTTCTTGGCATCCTGAAAACCGGGGCCATTGCACAGCCATTATTCTCTGCCTTCGGCGACGAATCATTGTTTATCCGCTTGGAGAATGCGCAAACAAGGGCCATTATCACCCAGAAAAAGCATGCCCCGAAAGTCAGGAAAATCATCGAAAAAATGCCTTGGCTGGAATTTCTTATTATTGTGGACCAGGATCCGGGTAAACCGCTGCAACAACTGGAAATAGCGTTAAATCTCGATCAGTTGCCGAAAGTTGAGCACTTCGACGTTCATCCTACGGTTGCTGAATCGCCATCAGTACTTCATTATACTTCCGGTACAACTGGCCAGCCAAAAGGCGTAAAGCATGTTCATTACTCCCTGATTTCGCAATACCTCACATCCAAATGGGTACTCGATCTTCAGGAGGACGATATTTACTGGTGTACCGCTGATCCAGGCTGGGTTACGGGAACCTCCTATGGTATCATAGGCGCTTTCAGCAATGGTGTTACTCAATGTGTTCTCGATGCAGGTTTTTCAGCCGAAAACTGGTACAGGTTTATTGAAAAGCATCGGATTTCCATGTGGTATTCGGCTCCAACGGCCATTCGTTCCCTTATGAAAGCCGGTGATGAAGTAATAAAGAAATTCGACCTCACTTGTTTGCGGCAACTTGCATCTGTAGGTGAACCACTTAATTCGGAAGCTGTTATCTGGTCGGAAAAAGTTTTTGGCAAACCCTTTCTCGACACCTATTGGCAAACCGAAACAGGATCGATAATGATCACCAACTTCCCGGGCATGAAAATAAAACCCGGATCGATGGGTAAACCTTTCCCGGGGATCATTGCCACAGTGATTGATCAGGATACATTGGAGCCTCTTGGAGAACCCGGTAAAATGGGCCTTATTGCCATCAAACCTGGCTGGCCGTCGATGATGAGGACCTATTGGAACAATGAGGAAACATATCAGAAGAAATTCAAAAATGGCTGGTATTTGCCAGGCGACCGTTCAAGCATCGATAATGAAGGATATTTCTGGTTTGTTGGCCGCGATGATGATGTTATCAATACCGGTGGACATCTTGTGAGCCCGTTTGAAGTTGAGTCTGCCTTGCTCGAACATCCTGCCGTGGCAGAATCAGCCGTTGTGGCCAAACCCGATTTTGTGAACATGGAAGTTGTAAAAGCTTTTGTGACACTGAAGCCTGGTTTTGTTGCCAGCAAAGACCTCGATCTCGAAATCATGAATTTTGTCCGTAAAAAATTATCGCCGCTGGCAATGCCACAGGAGATCGAATTCATTGATTCATTGCCAAAAACCAGGAGCGGCAAAATTATGCGGCGCATCCTTCATGCAAAGGAATGGGGAGAAGAGATAGGCGATACATCTACATTGGAGAATGATTAAATTGAATCGTGAGAAAACTGAAAGTCGATTTTTGTTAAGGATTTAAGAACAAGGATTAACGATTTTAGAATGCCGAAGTTAAAGGACTTCAAAAATGAAAGTGTTTTTTTGATATACTAAATATACCCGTCAATAATTAAAAACCATCTAACTTTAAGGAGAACCCACCATGGAAGACATGAAAGAGATCATCAAAGATTACGTCATTAAAGAATATGTTGAAGACGACACGGAATTAACCTACGACTCACCCCTGATTTCAGGTGGCATTGTCGATTCATTTTCAATGGTATCGTTGAAAAGGTTCCTGGAGAACAAATACAATATCTCCATCCCCGACGATAAAGCCACACCCGAGGCTTTCGACTCGGTGAACAAAATATGTTTATTGGTAAATGATTATCTAAAATAGGGAGGGATCATGGCTTATACCGACAAAACCCGTGGAATGTACACCGAAGTCCTGACCAATCTGAAAGATGCCGGGCTTTTCAAACAGGAACGCTACATCCATTCTGCCCAGGCGGCTGACATTGAAGTGGAATTCCCATCCGGCGCTTCACTTAAAAAGGTGATCAACATATGCGCTAACAACTACCTCGGCTTATCCAGCCATCCAGAAGTAGTCAAAGCTGCTCATGCAGGTTTGGACTCACATGGTTACGGGATGTCTTCAGTACGTTTCATTTGTGGTACCCAGGATATTCATCGTACGCTCGAACAAATGGTGACCAAGTTCCTCGGAACAGAGGATACCATTCTGTTCCCATCCTGTATGGATGCGAATGCCGGCGTTTTTGAAGCGGTTCTTACAAAGGATGACGTGATGATTTCCGACCGCCTGGTGCATGCTTCCATCATTGATGGTATCCGCATCTGCAGCGCGATGCATGATACGTTTAAGCATTCGGATATGGGTCACCTCGAAGAAAAATTGCAGCTTCACAACGACAAGCGGCTGAAAATGGTCATAACCGACGGTGTATTCTCCATGGATGGCGATACGGCTAAGCTGGATAAGATGGTGGAACTTTGCGAGAAATACGATGCGCTTCTCTTTGTTGATGATTCCCATTCCAGTGGGTTCATCGGGAAAACAGGTCGTGGCACACATGAGCTCTGCGGTGTTATGGGCAAGATTGATATAATAACCACCACATTTGGTAAAGGGCTTGGAGGTGCATCCGGCGGATGTGTTTCCGGGCGTAAGGAATTAGTTGAAATGTGCCGTCAGAAAGCACGTCCTTATCTTTTCTCAAACACCATTGCTCCTCCGGTTGTTGCCGGCGTTATCAAGGTTCTCGAAATTTTATCGGCATCAACCGACCGCCGCGACAAGCTGGAAAAAAACACAGCATTCTGGCGTAAAGGGCTTATCGAGGCAGGTTTG
Organism: uncultured Lentimicrobiaceae bacterium; assembly: GCA_964511085.1. Taxonomy (GTDB): domain Bacteria; phylum Bacteroidota; class Bacteroidia; order Bacteroidales; family DASVHX01; genus DASVHX01. The sequence continues at coordinate 2,203 of CAZEDO010000078.1, read as the reverse complement.
ATTATTAAAGACGGTGATACGCCTATTGTACCGGTAATGCTTTTTAATGCAAAACTGGCGCAGGATGTTTCGCGCGATTTATATGACGAGGGTATTTATGCCATCGGATTTTTCTTCCCGGTTGTTCCACAGGGAGCAGCCCGTATTCGTACCCAGATTTCTGCCGGCCACGAAATCCACCACCTCGAAAAAGCGTTGGAAGCTTTCAGGAAAGTTGGAAAGAAATACAACATCCTTGGGAAAACCAAGCAGGAAATCATTGATATGTACGGAATGTAAACCCGGAATGCAGCATGGAACCTAAATTAGCCAACCCTGCTCCTTTAGGCCTGATGGGCTTCGGGATGACAACCATTCTTCTGAATATTCATAACGCCGGGTTTTTTCCGGTGAGCGATATGATACTCGCAATGGGCATCTTTTATGGTGGCATTGCACAGGTCATTGCGGGGATCATGGAATTCCGGAAGGGCAATACCTTTGGAACAACTGCTTTTACTTCCTATGGCTTATTCTGGATCACGCTTGTTGCCATTTTTGTGTTTCCCGATCTTGCAAACGGGAAAGGCGTGCGTTCCGATAATGATTTTATAGGCTGGTACCTGTTCCTCTGGGGCGTTTTCACTTTCTTCATGTGGATAGGCACGTTTAACAAAAACCGCGTTCTGCAGTTTGTGTTTCTCTCCTTATGGATACTATTCTTCCTGCTTGCCCTTCGCAACTGGACAGGCCTGGACTTGATCGGTAGGATTGCCGGATGGGAAGGGATCATTTGCGGGGCATCCTCCGTCTATCTTGCCATGGCTGAGGTTTTGGAAGAAGCGAGGGGAAAAAAAATTCTGCCTTACTAAGAAAGTAACCGGATTCTGATTTTCCGGTTGTTAGAACAAAGAGCTGCCTTAAAGCAGCTCTTTGTCTTTCTTCATATTTGGTCATATTTCGGATTTATGTCCAACAAAAGATCTGATATTTATTTATCATGCCCTTCGCTGGCGCGGATTTGTAATCCGTGCCGTCTAATATGCCAGTAATGCTCTTGAATCATAAGGCTTTTAAACCGAAAGTCGTTACAAACGACAAAAAGAAAGGCACGGATTACAAATCCGCGCCAGCTGGGAGTATTCAATGGTTGTAGTTCCTTAAACACAATAATTACGCCTGTATCAGCAAGCATCAATACTGGAAGCAATGCAGTATTTAATGCAATATCAACTATTCCAAATCCAAGTTTTCTATGGCAGTCAAATCCAATAAACTTTGGATGGCAGAATTTACCTATTAACCCCTTCGCTGGCGCGGATTTGTAATCCGTGCCGTCTAATACGCCAGTAATGCTTTTGAATCATAATGCTTTTAAACCGAAAGTCGTTACAAACGACAAAAAGAAAGGCACGGATTACAAATCCGCGCCAGCCGGGTTTCCAAACTCCGCTTTCCTAAATAGCGGTCTCCTGTCCGCTTCATAATTCCTGTTTTATTGTGTATAGTAATCACTATGCTTCCCGCTCCAATTATCTCGGAAATTTACAACTAAGTAACTGACCAACAAAAAAAATCCCGTCCACCTCCGCGCCAGGGATTTCAACTTCTAACTTTAATTACTCAGCCGGGCCGGAGGATGAAAGGGAAAAAGTAACCTTCTGCTATCCTAATGCTTGTTCCCTTTTGTTAATTCTTTGGATTTCTTTATTCCCGGCAGATAATTTTCTGAAGTAATAACCTTCTCGCCGCTCTCTTTCTCTAATTCTTTTAGTGCATTGCCGGCTATTTTTCCTCCGGTTTTTGCTGCTTTCTTATTCTCAATAAAACCCTTCGCATTTTTTGCTCTTGTTACTTTTGTAGTGGATGCTTCGCCTAACATTGAAAAAATAAGTTCAAGGTCAGTCATGTGATCTCTCAAATTCTGACTTTTCAGACCTTTAACTTTTTTATATTGAGAAGGTGTCAAACCAAATGTTGCTTTTGAAATTTCAGCCGTTAGTACAGAATATTCAATTTGTTTATTTACTCCCCTGTTTTTCCATTCTTCGGTCAGTTCTTCCCGAATGGCAATGCTTCGCATACGCTTTTCAATCCAGTCGTCAGGATAGCCCTTAGCTTTATACAATTCTCGCGTCCGTTGTGTTGCTAATTCAGGATTTTCAATTTCATCTAACCTGTCTGAGCCAACTTGAGCCAACCATTGCTTAAATGGCTCTGCTTT
>CAZEDO010000077.1:0-18420 GCA_964511085.1 uncultured Lentimicrobiaceae bacterium | reverse complement strand
CCTCATTTTAGGTGTATAAGTATGACAAGCATCATACAATATTTATTCAAATATATTAAAAATAGTTACGTGGCATCGAAAGTGCTACTTGTTTTTATAACCTCTTTTCACTTTTACTGAATCCTGGCGGGTAAATACATGTTTCCAAAGTATATCTCAAAACCCAAACATTTTATACGGCAATCGTCCCACATTACCACCCCAAAAGTTACATAAAATCCAATACCACCGTGCTAAATGTAAAAAAGCCCCGCCAACCGGCAGGGCTTTGCGTGCTAATGCTTAACTATACGTTTCAGAGAAGCACAATCTCCACCTCCCCTTCAAAAGCAAGGTCGTTATTCTTAAACAGCAGGAATTTATTACCGGGTGCGCCAAGGTGAGCGGCTGTTACCTAAACTTCGGCCCCGGGGGGTAGTTCAATGCCTGCGTCCTGCATGGGAGCTTCATCTGTAGCAGCCCCGAAAAAGAAGAGCGAAACTTCGCCGGTGTTTGTCAGCAGCAGGGTATCGTCAACCGAAAAACTGATTCGGCGGCCAGCGTGGTAACAGAAGGGGCAATAAGTGTATATCCACCTATATTGTCGTCAGATTTGGTGTGGATGCGCAGGGCGATGATGCTTTGGTCGTAATACAGGCGGGCATTATCGGGTTGCCCAAGGTATTTGCGTGCTACAGTAAGCAGTTTATAAAATACCTGGTTCTTCATCACAGGCAGTTGATCGGCCCACGATAAATGCTTGTCTGATGTATTTTCTTTTTGCTTATACTGTGCGTTGACAAGTAGGAAGATATACCTAATTATCCTATCTTTGAACAGGAGGACAGGTATACATGTCGGGCTAAAGCCCGGTAAGATGATAGCCTGTCTTCCGCTCCGGTTAAAGCCGGAGGTTAGTGATGCTACGGGCTACCATGCTGCCGAATCGTCCGGCTATAGCCGGAGGGTTACTAAGGCACCGGCTGAATCCTGTGCGTACTTACTAACCCCAGGCTTCACCCAGAGGTACAGAACCAGCACCCTGCATCAGCCAGAGGTAACTAAGGTATCGGCTGAATCCTGGGCCTACTTACTAACCCACGGCTTCAGCCGGGGGGACAGAACCAGCACCCGACTTCGGCCATAAGCACAACTAACCTCCGGCTTCAGCCGGAGGAACATAAGAATAAAAAAACCTATCATGAGTCACGTAAACATCCTTATTCATGCAGTTTGGGGAACACACAACCGCGAACCGGTTCTGATCCCTGGCAAGCGGGAACTACTACTGGATCATATCCGTCAAAATGCCAGATCGAAAGGGATATATGTTGATACTATAAACGCTCATACCGACCATGTTCATTGCCTGATCAGCCTTGAAGCAGATCAAAATATAGCTAAGGTGATGCAACTCATTAAAGGTGAAGCGGCATGCTGGGCAAATAAAGAGAACCTGTTCCATCCGAAATTGGAATGGGCAGAAGATTATTTTGCGGCATCGGTTAGTAAATCGGCTCTTGGCAAAGTAAGGAACTATATCCGGAAGCAGGGCGAACACCATCAGAAACTTACTTTTATGCAGGAATATGCTAATTTCATTGAACATTATAACTTTGGACAGGGCTAAAGCACCATGGGATAGCAGCATCCTATCACCTCCGGCTGAAGCCGGAGGCTAGTAGTGATGCTACCGGCTACTGTGCTGGTACCTCATCACTTAGATGTTTCACTTCTCAATATCCCGCAAGTAGTCGAGCAGCAATGGAATTTCTTCTTTATCAACACCGTTTTGCAAAAGATATGGCTCGTCATGAGAAAAAACTGACAGGAATTTCTCTAAGGTAATTTCAGTTGATGCCAGGCTTTTTTTGTACCAGGTAATTGCCTGGGGCTTATCGCCGAGGCAGAGTGCCAGATGGCCTGCATTAATATAATCATGCGCTCCTGGTCCGGCATCAAGTATTAAAGCCGAATAATCCGAGGCAACTTCGAGTTTGCCGGTAGTGAACGCGCACCAGGCTATCGGACGCAGCACCTTTTTATTATCGGGGGCAAGGAACTCAACTTTAAAATAATGTTCGAGCGCTTGATCAAACGCCTTCAGATCGAGGTAGGAATGTGCGCTCTGGGTGTGTATATAAAGATCAGAGGGATCGATAATTGCCGCTTCTTTGCACCAAATGAGGACATTTTCTGCATCCTTTAGTACCCGGTAACAATACACGATCTTCTTGATATTCCACATGCGATTGGTTCCAAAAAGTTCGGCTTTCCTATAATAGCTTACGGCTTCGGAGAAATTACTCTTACGCTGAAAGCAATATGCTATCTTCTCATAAATATCCTGATCGGCAACCTCCTTCCTGTTCAGCAATTCCAGAAAGATTGCGAGGGCGTGATCAAAATACTCCCGTTCGAAAAGGAATTCCCCTAACCTGCGCCTGATATCCGGTTGAGGTAATGCGAGGTCGAAAAAAGCCGATTCGTGGATATCCCAGCTCTTAAGAAAAATATCATCAAACTCGTTGTGCAAAGGGTTAATTTTATAAAAGCGGTATAGATCCTGTATGTACTGGATAAACACGTAATTCCCTGCTTCAGGTTTGTTGAGAAGACGGTCCTCTTCTGTAATATCTTTAAGGCTTCCAGCCTCCAGACCAAACATTCCTGCGATGAATTTTCGTTGTTCGCCCGGGAGGTTTACAATGTTCAATGCAAAAGAGTATTTATCGGAATCACACATATAAAATGCATTCTCGAGACCATCCAGAAAAGCATCGCGGTCGAAATCCTTTTCCTTTGGCATTGCTGTTTGAATCTGTTCATTTCCCCGATAAAATGGAAGGAACCAGTTGGCAGTTTCGCCGAAGAAATTAAAATTTTTCAGCATAGAAAATGTTCCCATAAAGAGATCATTCCCGTCCATCTGTAGTTGCGACATCTGCTCAATCTTTTCCATAAGCCCGGGAGAATCAGAAAACAGAAGTTCCCAGTCGGGATTTTTATCTTCCATATAATCTTCCGGAAGGATATTATCCAGGTCAAGTTTTTCTTTTAGTTTTGATTCAATTTTGGCGATATCCGGCATGATATCTTCCCTGAATTTCTTTGTCACCTTTTCCGTACCCAGCGCTTTTATTATCTGCACATATAGCTGTTCTATGTCTTTCCCAAAGCGCTCATCATCAGCAAATACTGCCACCCGATCCATTATCTTCGGATATAAAGTAACACGTTGGTCGTATTGATACAACGCGAGTAGAAGGCCAGTAAATGCACGGTGCCACGTACCCTGCTCCCTGTCGTTATAAAAATCAGCTAACAAAAGAAATTTGTTTTCATCAAAACAGTTCAACAAACTAAGTGTGAGAGCACTAACAACAAGGCTTTTCTGATGCCAGGGAAGACTTTCGGACGACCTGATTTCTTGAATAATTTTAACATCAGTATCCGAATATTTGTCGCTAAGCCAGATATAATTAAAAACGCGTGAAGAGATTTGCTCCACTTCTTCAAAATGTACAGTTGTTGATCCAACCTTTGAATTTCCGGTAAAGATGTCAGACAGTTCCCTATGCAACTCAAAATCAGTAATATCACGTTTTGCTTCTTCGCGGGCTTTTTCAAGTGTTTTTTCAAGTTCCAGCTTTAACACCTGTATTCGCATTCCAGAAGAAACGAGCGCTTTCTGTTTAGCAACGTCAGCCAGTTCAAGAGTAGAAACAATAAGTGATTTATATATTCGGCCGCGCTGCGGATCGCGCACTCCACGGAAAGTATAATTAAGAATATTATCGTATGTATTCAACAGGTTTTCCAGCTGAAGGGTCAAATCAGCCATGTTGGCTTTAGTCACTATTTCTCCAAGCAGAACAAAAGCTTCCTTTAGCCGCTTGTTTAGTACAAGAGAACAACATTTGTTAAACTTTTTCTCTATCTGATCGCGTGTCATACTACTATTTTTGTGAACTTCCCACGCGCAACATGGCTATTTCAGCGTATCATCTCAAGAAATCCGACCTCATCAAGAATAGGAATACCTAGTTGTTCGGCTTTTTTTCGTTTTTCAGGTCCCATGTTTTCTCCGGCTAATACAAAGTCGGTTTTTGATGAGATAGATCCGGAATTACGTCCACCATGATCCTCAATAGCTTTTCGAATCTCATCGCGCGAGAAATGTTCGAATACACCACTCACAACAAAAGTTTTGCCAGAAAGCCTGTCTGACAGTCTGTCCGGTTTTTCAGCAGATTCGCTCAACTGAACACCAGCCATATGAAGACGATTTATAATGTTAATATTTTTTTCTTCCGCAAAAAATGCAACAATACTTTGTGCGATTTTATCGCCGATTTCTTCTACACTTATTAAAGTAGCGTAATCGGCAGCCTTTATTTTGTCAATACTCCAAAAATAAGCTGCCAGTTTCTTGGCCACAGTTTCACCTACGTAACGAATACCGATGGCATAGAGCACACGGGGAAAAGGCACAAGCAGTGAAGCATTGATACCATCAAGGATGTTGTGCGCTGTCTTTTCCCTGAAACTTATCTTCTTCTCTTTACTTTCTGAAGTTGCCGCTATCACTTTTTCCAATCCAAGTAAGCTTTTGTATGTTAGTTCATATAAATCTGCAATATCTTTAACAAGGCCATTATCATACAGAATTTCTATTTTCCCTTCGCCAAGGCTGTCAATATTCATGGCCTTACGGCTGATAAAATGTTCGAGACGTCCTTTTATTTGTGGTGGACAATCGCTATCGTTAGGACAATAATTTGCCGATTCACCTTCCTTGCGGATAAGCGATGTGCTACACTCGGGGCAAACAGTGGTAAAAACAGGAGGAATGGAATCCAGTTTTCTGCGTAGCAGATCAACGCCGACAATCTTAGGAATAATCTCACCACCTTTTTCCACTTTCACCATATCGCCAATGTGAATATCAAGTTCCTTCATGATATCTGCATTGTGCAAAGAAGCCCGTTTAACTATAGTACCGGCAAGTGCTACAGGTGCCAGGTTAGCAACAGGTGTAACTGCTCCTGTCCGACCTACCTGGTAATCGATAGAAAGCAATCGCGTTACTACTTGTTCAGCCTTAAATTTATACGAAATAGCCCAGCGTGGCGATTTTGCCGTGTATCCAAGAATTTCCTGATCGCTGTATTTATTGACTTTTACAACCACCCCATCAATATCAAAAGGCAGTTCCTTACGCTGTTTCCCAACATCATCAATAAATTCAAGCACATCTTCGAGTGTTGTACAACGTGCCACGATATGTGAAGTTTTGAATCCCCAGGACTTTAATGCATTAAGACTTTCGTAGTGCGTATTAAACCCTGGCTGACTTCCCACGAGTGAATATACATAACAATCGAGTGGCCGCCGGGCAACTTCAGCAGAATTCTGCATCTTAAGGCTGCCGGAGGCCGCGTTGCGGGGATTGGCAAAACTGCTTTCGCCAACTTCGATGCGATCGTCATTAAGTTTTTGAAAACCAGCAAGTGGCATAACAATTTCACCACGCACTTCAAATGAATCCGGAAATCCCTCGCCTTTTAAGCGCAAAGGTACTGACCGGATTGTACGAACATTTGCAGTAACATCATCGCCTTGCACACCATCACCGCGGGTGACTGCCTGCACAAAAAATCCACTTATATACTGTAGGCTTATCGAAACTCCGTCAAATTTTAGTTCTGTAACATACTCCGTTTCGGTTTCCAGAGTTTTATGAACACGCTGGTCGAATTCGCGCAATTCGCTTTCGGAATATGTGTTTCCAAGCGATAGCATAGGGTATGCATGTTTTACCGATTTAAATTCTTTGGTAACCTGCCCTCCTACCCGCTGCGATGGCGAATCAGATAGCAATAGTTCAGGAAATTCTTTCTCAATAGCAATGAGTTGTTGAAGAAGGGTATCAAATTCGAAATCGCTGATCAGTGGTGCTGACAGATCGTAATACAAATGGTTATGATGATTTATCGCTTTTGTAAGCTCTTCAACTTTCAGACGTGCCTCGTCGATGTTCATGGCGTGGAACTTATTTTATCAGGGAAAAATTCAGTATTGCGATAGATAATAATAGTTTGATTGGAATTCCTTGGGTTAAGACGGTATAATAAGTCGTCGATAAACCCAGGCTTAATAGTGGTTTCATAAACAATTTCAGGAAGTAATTTCTGTACCTTATTAACTCTTTGCTTCAGGTTTTCGGAACCAAAAAAAAGCACAAAATGCGGATATCGTTTTTTAATGACATACCTCAATTGTTTAGCATATACCTCCTGGGTTTGTTCATTGGTGATCATTCCGGCACCAACCCATTGGGAAAGATAATACATTGGCATCAAAGGCATTCCACTATGGTAAATATCTTCCTGTAATATGCAGCCAATATTTTTATAACGGGAGAGATATACCATTGATTCCACCCTGGCTTTTTTGGAATACATTGGAGTTACAGCAAATAATCCAACAGTATTTATAATCCAGAAAAAAGCCCAGCAGGATCTCAACAATACAGGATATCTATTCCAGAACTCCGATTTCTTAACATATCCGACCCACCCAATTACACCCAGAATGATTATAAACGGTACGACCGGCAGGATAAACCTTTCCTGTTTATTTGGAAATATTGAATGGAATAACAGGAAAATCAATACAGGAAGAAAAATAAGTAAGTGTTTTTTCCAAACACGAAAGTAACCGACGAACATGAATATGCTGACAGGGGGTATTAGTATCCCTGCCAGCAGCAATAAATAAAGATACCATGGGCCTGTAATATAACTGTGAGCAGCAGCCATATTATAGCGGATATACTCTATAGCCTCGGCAAAAGGATACCCCCAGATAAAATAATCAATGATTCCCTGAAGTAAAACAATTGACAATAGCACACCTATAGAAAAAATGAATACTGGCTTCCACTGCTTGAGAAACAGCAAAGCAATTGCCGTACCTGAAATAAATATTGCTGTCTGGAATCTTATGGAAAAACCAACACCCATGATAACTCCTGCAAGCAAATAATAATTTACATTACCCTGAGATTCCTTTGCTTTATAGATATACCATAAACCACCCATCATAAATGGAATACAAACAAACTCAACAAGGTTACGGACACTCAGGAATGGCATTATCCAGAAAATTGAAAGCAATAAGCCTGATAGTTTAGCTGATTCCTTTCCAGCCAGTTTTTCAGTAAGCCGGTACCCGTAATACACAGTAATAAGCGAGAACGCTGCATGAAAGAACCTAATAATATACATTTTGGCCTGAGGGTCGTCAAAATGCAAAAAGCCACAAAAAAGAAAAAACAAGAAATGAAGCCCCGCGTAGAAAATACTATGACCATCAGGTTGCGGACTACCATGCGAATCAGGAAACCAGTTATTGTAATTTAGTCCCTCGGACCATGCCTGAGCCTGTTCAATTATCAGGAAATGGTCATCCTGCATCCCCCATCCTTTTGAAAAAATTACTGCAATCAGGCGAAAGAATATACCCAAAAACAAGATTACAAAAAGTGGTTTTTCTTCCCAATATTTTCGTATTAAACTCATAATGCTGAATTATTGCCAGAATCTCATTTCAAGTACCAATAGTATAAAAGCAGAATTCATGGCTTGTACCCAATTGCAGTAGCTCCTGACACTTGACTGAAACATCCATACTTTGCGTAAAATAACAGCTTAGTAAAAGTGCATTTTTTCTTTTGTCTTACAAAGAGAGCAGTTCCTTTATCTGATGCAGGTTTTCCTCTTTTCCTTTATTACGCATTTGAATAGCCGACTGAGTGAAATAATTATGATTTTCGAAATATTTTACCTGGGAGATATACCAGTCCTTAAGAGAACTTGGCTCTCCCATAATATTCCATTCCAGCCTTAAACGTTGGGCAATTATAAAATAATCGGGTCTTCCTATATAATCGAGATCGGCATCGCATAATATTTTTTTTGCTAAAGTATCAACCCTGCCATTAATGTAAGTTGATAAAATCATTCCAGTAATACTAGCAATATCAGTATCACTATACCCGAAATTTGGCAACACCTCCTTCACAATCTTAACCGATTCTTCTTCGTGACCAATGTACTTCACTAATATACCTGCATCGTGATAGTAAGCAGCAGTTTCGATTAGTAGCTGCTCTTGTTCAGAAAGCCGCTCATTTTTTGCTAATTTCACCACTGCTTCATGAACATCTTCAGTGTGCGCAACATTATGGTAATAATACAATGGAGAGAGATCATTCTTTAGTTTATTGATAATAAAATCGCGTGCCCCTAGAATGTTCATAGCTTATGTAGATGTATTAGTGTATAAAAATACTGTCTGTCGGAAACTTGGGTTGTGTATGAAAGGCTAATCATTTTAAAACGATGTTAAAAAAAAAGCCCAAAGCATAGCCTGGGCTTTCTATGTATGAGCATCAAAGCCTATCTGCCTTAAATGTCGTAATTAATTTTCCTTGGGTTAATACACATCACAGGTATCTCTGAGAAGTTAAACATGATCTGCTCATCGTAACTTCCCAACAAAAAGGTAGCCAAATTCTTATCAGGATTGGTCATAATGAGTATCAGGTCGGAATTACTTGCAGCGGCATAATCAATAACGTGTTTGGAAAAAGTTCCGCTATCATGCAAACCCAGACTTTTCTCAGCAACGACTTCCGTAAACTTTACATTATTTTTTGCCAGATAACCTGCAATAGTCTTTACTGCATCTTTAACACCCGAACTAGCATCCCACGAAATAAGGAGATGAACTTTTGCATCAAACTGGCGTGCAATATAAACGGCCCATTGCGTTTTCTCCCATGGTCCATCAGGACTGGTTATGGGCATCACAATATTTTTATATCCGTTACCAAAGGGGCGTTTTTGCACAACGATAACTGGAACAGGTGAACTTGTAACAACTTTTAATGCAAAACTACCAGTAAGTTTCTGCATCCCAACTTTGCCATGAGTACCCAAAATAATCAAGCTAACTCCTAAATCGCTGGCAACATCACTGATAGTGGTAAAGATACTCCCCTCTTTTGCCAGATATTCAGCATCTACACCATGATTATTGCGAATATCATCAGCTATGACTTTTAGTTTTCCATCGATAGCTTCCTGTGGCAGGTTTTCTTTATGAAGATAGGCTACGGTATCTTTATCGATAACATGAAGCAACAACACTTTAAATTTCAGATATCTTGCTGCTTCAACAGCCTGTTTAATTGCACTTTCGCAAACCTCCGAAAAATCTGTCGGAACCAGAATGATGTTGTTCATCTTTTCTTCCATAAGATAAATCTTTTATTTATTAAACTAATCAGTTAGCTGTAACAGAATTTACGAATACAAAAATAACATTTTCCTTGTGTCGAAACAAAATAAATAATGAAACATATTACTATCTTTAACGAAAGGAGCCCGTTGAATGAACAACGGACTCCAATACTTAGCTATACAACACGCAAACACTCGAACATTATTTTTCAAAGGTCAACCCCATTTTAGGAGTGAGCCCTGTATTTCATGAATTCGTACAGGTTTGGTCAGATAATCAACCATCCCTGATTCTATACATTTTTCGCGGTCGCCATGCATAGCATTTGCAGTGATGGCGATGATACGCGGTGGTTTTGCTTGCTTATTATCTCGAAGAATTGCCTCTGTGGCCTCAAGTCCATTCATTTCGGGCATTTGAATATCCATGAAGATTACATCAAATGCTTCACGCTGGGCTGCTTCGTAAGCTATGAGGCCATTTTCGGCAACATCAACTGTATATCCCATACGACCAAGAAATGAAACTACTAGCTTTTGATTTACAAGGTTATCTTCAACAACCAGTATCTTAAGCGGCAGTTGCTCTGCCAGCTTCACATTTAATTGATCAGGTGCCGGATTGAGAAAGGATTTTGGCACAGGAATTTTCTGAGCTTCAACCAGCACATCACGCACTTCGTGAAAGAGTTCTTTCTGATTGACAGGTCTAAGCAGTTGTGAGGAAAATATATTACCAGGAATAGCAGTAATATTCCTATGGGAACTGAGCAAAATTATTGGTACTTGTGAATATTCAGGATAATCTTTAATTTGTCTGCCAAGCTCTATACCATCCATTTCGGGCATCTGCATATCAACGATAAACAGATCGAAAGTATCATTATCAATTAAAAGTTGTATTGCTTGCTCGCCCGATTCAGCAACCATTGGTTTCATCCCCCACGATTCCAACTGTAATTTAAGTATAAGCCTGTTTGTTTTATTATCGTCAACAATGAGAACCTTACTATTTTTCATTTCCGGTGCCTGCCCACGAATATATCTTTTTGCCTTACCAACCTGCGACATTTTGAACTTAGCAGTAAAGAAGAAAGTTGATCCTTCTCCCGGGATACTTTCAACCCATATTTTACCACCAAGCAATTGAACAAGGCGTTTCGAAATTGCAAGTCCTAATCCTGTACCACCATATTTACGCGTTGTTGAAGTATCATATTGTGTGTAAGCCTCAAACAAACCCTCTATTTTATCAGAATGAATTCCTATCCCTGAGTCGCGAACCGAAAAACGCAATTCCTGCACATCTCCTTGCTCCTCTACCTTTTCGATTAAAACAAATATCTCCCCTTTCTCAGTAAACTTTATTGCATTATTAACCAGGTTGACTAAAATCTGTCGCAGCCTGGTTGTATCGCCTGAAAGATAGTGTGATACATCGGGCTGAATAAGGTAAAGCAGGTCCAGATTTTTCTCAACGGCTTTAAGCGAGAATATGTCTAATGATTTCTCGACACATTCACTGAGATCAAAAAGAGTCTCTTCTAATTGCATCCTCCCCGACTCAATTTTCGAGAAATCAAGAATATCGTTTATGATGGTAATCAGGCTGTCGCCACTCACCTGGATAGTCTCAATATAATCACGTTGATCGGGGGTAAGGCCTGTATTTAGCAGCAGGCTTGTCATACCAATAACACCGTTCATGGGAGTACGGATCTCGTGGCTCATCATGGCCAGGAAATCTGACTTGATACGGTTAGCTGATTCAGCCTCAAGTTTAGCACGCTTAAGATCTTCTTCTATTCGCTTCCTTTCAGTAACATCCTGTATAGATACAACAGTTGCGGAGCTTCCTGCAAGCAGGATGATCTTGGCTGTAATCTCACAATGGCGCATCAATAGGTCAGCCCTGACTATTCGTGCTTCAAAGGCGTATGCACTTGTATTGCCATCACTTAATTTCTGGTGAACCTCTTCAATTCGAGAGCGATCTTCAAAATGGAATAAATCCAGCACTTTCATCTGCTCAAAATCATCGGGATAAAAACCTGTGATGGCAGATAGCATTTTATTAAAAACCAAAAACTTGTCATCCCTGTAGGCAAAAATGGCTACTGGCAGGTTCTCGAGTATACTTTTAACGGAATCATCTGAATCAGATATTTCTTCCGCAACATGGGTTTTGCGCATAGTGATGCAATACCCGGTTATATTTTGCTGATTATCAAAGATGGCATCAAACTTTGCTTCAACTCCAACCAGACTCCTATCCTGAGCTATCATGGACAATTGCATGGTTGACGACTCTTTGTGGCCCGAAAAAAGTTCAAGTATTTTTTTACTATCCACAGGTTGAGTTAAGGCCGGAAAAGACCGATGTGCAAGCATTTCGGATGTATAACCCAATAAAGGCTTTACTGACTGAGTTGCATAAGTGATAGTTCCTTCCAAATCAGACCATACCATTACATCTGAAATCGAGTTATGCAATAGAAAAACATCTTCTGCTTTGAACCGGCTCCGCGAACGCATCCTTGCGAAAAGACTGGTTTCTTCGCTATTTCGATCATTCGCTTTAGTAGTATCCTCAGCCACTTCAGGTGTAGCTACATCATTATTAATATCAAAGCTACCCTGGCGGAGTTCAACTGATAATTTAACTCTTTCCTCTTCACTCAATTGCCGCTTGTCTTGGGAACCTTTCGAATCCATCATTTACTAATAAAGATTAGTCTGCTAAAATTTTCTTGCTAAAATAGCAAAATGTTTACTGCTTCCTAATAATAAACATGCCAATTTATCAACATATTGCATTTCAAGCGAATAGTGCAATAAGGGATAAAACTTTCATACCATATTAGGACAAAACAACTGATTAACGGACATAATGCAAGCCAATATCAGCGCATAAAGGCGGGTTTAAATATTATCATTACTTTCGCCTCCAAACACAAAACCTGAAACCAATAAACAAGGTCATATGAAAAAACTATCAACAATTCTACTCCTTCTATTTACGATTTCCTCAACTTGTTTTTCGCAAAACAAATACACACCTGAACTATTATGGAAGCTTCAACGAATAAGTGAATTACAGATTTCACCTGATGGGCAAACCCTGTTATTTGGTGTTTCAACATATAAACTAGAAGAAAACAAAGGGGAACGTAATCTCTTTTTATTACCAACCTCCGGAGGCAATCCAACACAAATAACTAAAGCTAATGGAAACCTATCAAACGGGATTTTCTCACCTGACGGCAAAAAAATCAGTTATCTGGCTTCCGCTGATGGCATTTCACAAATCTGGGAATGTGGCCTGAATGGAGAAAATCAGAAGCAGATCAGTCATTCAGCAGAGGATATTAATGGGTTTGACTATTCTTCTGATCAAAGCCATGTTGTATTTATTAAACGTGTAAAACTCGACAAGACAGTGAATGAGATATACCCCGACCTACCAAAAGCTGAAGCCCGTATTGAAACTGATCTCATGTACCGCCACTGGGATACATGGTCGGACTATTCATACAGCCATATTTTCATTGCACCTTACAAGGAAGGCCAGCTTGGTGAAGGTGTGGACATCATGGCCAACGAACAATTTGAATCACCAATGGCTCCATGGGGAGGAATGGAGCAACTAAACTGGAGCCCCGATGGAAGAAAACTCGCCTATGTTTGTAAGAAACTCAAAGGAATTGATTATGCGCTAAGTACTAATTCTGACATATTTATCTACAATCTCGACGACAAAACTACAACCAACATCAGTAATGGCATGATGGGCTATGATCAGGATCCTGTTTTTTCACCTGATGGAACCGGAATTGTATGGCGCAGTATGGAAACACCCGGTTATGAGTCGGATAAAGACAGGATCATGGTCTATAGTTTTATAACGAAAAAAGCAACAGATTATTCCTCATCTTTCGATCAGAATGCCGGTAACTTCAAATGGTCCAAAGATGGCAAGCAACTTTACTTTATTAGTGGAACAAAAGGTACAGAGCAAGTATTTGTACTCGATTTGGCTAAGAACAAAATTTCTCAGTTAACCCATGGGGATCACGATTATCAATCCATCATTCTTCAAGAAAAAAATGTTATCGGGCTCAGAATGTCAATGAGTATGCCTACCGAAATATATAGTATCAGTCCAGACGGGGCAGAAACACAGCTTAGTTTTATAAACAGGGAAACACTAAGCCGGATAAAGACCGCAAAGGTTGAAGGACGTTGGATAACAACTACAGATAATAAGAAAATGCTGACATGGGTAATATATCCACCCGACTTTGACCCGTCAAAAAAATATCCTGCGATTCTCTTTTGTGAAGGTGGCCCGCAGAGCACTGTCAGCCAATTCTTCTCTTACCGCTGGAACTTCCAGCTAATGGCTGCCAATGGCTACATTGTTGTTGCTCCCAATCGTCGGGGATTGCCATCCTTCGGGCAGGAATGGAACGACCAGATTGCCGGTGACTATGGCGGGCAAAACATGCTCGATTATCTTACGGCAATAGACACTCTGGCAGCTGAAACTTATGTTGACAAAAACCGCCTTGGATGCGTTGGAGCCAGTTATGGAGGATTCTCGGTGTTTTGGCTGGCTGGTCATCACAACAAACGTTTCAAAGCATTTATTGCTCATGATGGAATCTTTAATTTTGAAAGCCAATACCTGGAAACTGAAGAAATGTGGTTCGTGAACCATGATTTTGGCGGGCCATTCTGGGATAAAGAAAATGCGAAAGCTCAGAAATCCTACGCCAACTCCCCTCATAACTTTGTAAAAGATTGGGACACTCCAATGATGGTTGTACACGGGGGTATGGATTTCAGGATAGCTTATACACAAGGAATGAGTGCCTATAATGCAGCCAAATTGCGCGGTTTACCAGCCAAATTTCTCTATTTCCCAAATGAAAACCATTGGGTACTGAAACCTCAAAATAGTGTTTTATGGCAACGCGAATTTTTCGGATGGCTTGATCAGTGGCTTAAATAGAAAAAGAAAATCATTTTCAGATATTCTGGAATTTGAGCGCCAAATTCTTTATCTCTTCTGCTTCCGAAGAGTACAGCCAGTGTATTTCCTCATCCCGCTTGAACCATGTCAATTGCCGCTTCGCATAACGGCGTGTATTGGTTTTTATATTTTCAACAGCCCGTTCCAGCGTTACTTCTCCGTCGAGATATGCAAATAATTCCTTGTATCCAACAGTATTCAATGAATTCAGATGCCTAAGGTGAATTAATCCTGTTGCTTCTTCCAGCAACCCAGTGGCCATCATTTTGTCCACCCGCTGATCTATACGGTCAAACAAATCAATCCTGGGCATATTTAGACCGATCTTTAACACACGAAAATCCCGTTCCTTGGGTTTATTCAACCGTTGAGATGAATATGGTTTACCAGTTGTCATGCAAACTTCAAGCGCACGTAGAATGCGATTAGGATTTGCAGCATCAACTTTTTGCAGATACGCCGGATCATACTGCCTGAGCAATTCAATAAGTTTGCCTATGCCTTCATCTTTCAGGATTCCTTTCAGATAACTCCGCAGATCAGGAGTTGGATCAGGAAAATCGTCAATACCCTTGCAAACGGCATCAACGTATAACCCGGAACCGCCAACCATTATAACAACTGTTTTCTTTTCAAACAGCAAAGGCAATACTTTTAAAACATCAGCCTCGTAACGGGAAACATTATAATAATCATGTATTGAAAGGTGTCCGACAAAATAATGCTGAACTTCTTTAAGTTGCAGAAAGTCGGGCTTTGCAGTTCCTATGTTCAATTCCGCATAGAACTGCCTGGAATCAGCAGACAGGATAACTGAATCCAGTACTTTTGCCAGACCGATGGCTGTTGTTGTTTTTCCAACCGCTGTGGGGCCAACAATAACAATAAGTAAAGGCTTTAATGATTTCTTCATAGTTTCATCATAGAAACAAAACTAAAAAATGAAACGAAGAAATTATACTGGTTCACCACTGCATTTCAGAAGGAGGAATCTCATCATTGATATCTTCATCAAGCTGACCATCTTTAATCATATCATCCGCTTCCTGAATCATGGCTTCGTTTTCAATATCATCAAAATCGAAAGAAGGCAACGGAATAGCAGTATTTACCAACTGGCCAACTTGTTTTACACAAACCGGATAGTTTACGCCTGGTATCGCGTCGGATATTTTAATAAGCTCGATAAAAAACAATTGTGGACTAAGGAAATTATACTCATATATCAGCCGCTGATGCGGATCGTCAATCATATCTTTGATTTTGACATTGTCCATCACAAACATCGGCATCCTGGACTTTGGCTCTTCATCTTCGTCAAAAGTATCATCAGGTTCCTGCAAATTGTCCATCATATCAATCAGTGTAATTTCTTTCATCTTTTTCCATTTGCTGTCGCACACCGAGAAAGATGCCAATTCCTTACCATCCAGATTCAATGAATCTATAAGTATCCGGTTAAAATCACCAAATGTCTGTTTGGAACCAATCTCATAATCCCTTAGAAAATCATCCTGATCTTCGAGCAAAACCCTGAATTTATATACATGCATACTAGTAACTATTAGGCTAAATCTGTTATAAAATTATAAAATTTCTGATAATAATAGTCTTTTCTGAAGGATTTTTTAACAACCAATTAACTAATTCGCTTCCACTGTGATATTTGAACTTCCACTAACTGCTAATCCAAGTTTAGCGCCTTCAACAAGCATCAGTTTCATCGCTTCGTCATAATCGTTATGAATAATGCCATCAAGGATCGCTTCGCGGATAGCAGTTTTTATAATGCCTACTTCCCTTCCTGGTGCTATTCCGAATACCTGCATAATGATTTCCCCTGTAACTGGAGGTTGCCAGTTCCTGACCCGGTCTTTCTCTTCAATTTCTTTCAATTTAACACGTACCAGTTCAAAGTTGTTCAAATAACGCTTCACTTTCTCCTGGTTCTTTGATGTAATATCAGCTTCACACAACGTCATCAGGTCGTCAATATCGTCCCCTGCTTCAAAAAGCAACCGTCTCACGGCAGAATCTGTAACAGTTCCTTCTGCTAGTACAATTGGTCTCAGGTGGAGCAAAACCAATTTCTGCACATATTTCATCTTCTCGTTCAGTGGAAGCTTCATCTTTGCAAAAATTGAAGGAACCATTTTCGAACCTTTGAACTCGTGGTTATGAAATGTCCAGCCGCTTTGGGCATCAAACTGTTTTGTAACTGGTTTCGCAATATCATGAAGCAACGCCGCCCAACGCAACCATAGATTATCAGTTTGTTTGCTGATGCTGTCAAGAACTTCAAGCGTATGATAAAAATTATCTTTGTGACCTTTCCCTTCAATCACTTGCGTTCCTTTTAAAGCTACAAACTGTGGAAAAATCAATTCAAGCAAGCCGGTTTCGTCTAATTGCTTAAAACCATCAGAAGGCTTTTCAGAAAGGATAATCTTATTCAATTCGTCAGCAATGCGTTCTCTGGATACAATCGAAATACGTTCGCGGTTTCGCTTTATTGCTTCACGTGTGAATGGGTGTATCGCGAAATTTAATTGCGTCGAAAATCGAATTGCACGCATCATCCGCAGCGGATCGTCGGAAAAAGTGATTCCGGCATCAAGAGGTGTTCGTATAATAAAGTTCTTCAGATCATCAAGCCCACCGAAAGGATCTAACAATGCGCCAAAATCTACTTTTCTCAGACTAATTGCCATGGCATTAATGGTAAAATCGCGCCTGTTCTGGTCATCGCTGAGTGTGCCTGTCTCTACAGCAGGATTACGGGAGGTTTCAGAATAGGATTCTTTTCGTGCCCCCACAAATTCAATTTGCCATTCCTGGTAATGGATCATGGCAGTACCATAATTTCCAAAAACAATAAGGCTTTCTTCTTTGCCAGTGAGGGCAGCTACTTTTCGGGCCAGTTCAATGCCATTACCAACAGCCATAATATCAATATCTTTCGAAGGCCTCTTCAGAAAAATGTCGCGAACGAACCCACCAATCACATATGCATCAATGCCAAGTTCCTCAGCAGCTGAAGCAATAATCTGAAAAATCGGGTGTCCCAAATGCGCTTTCACAATGCTATTCTTCTATTTTGGCTATAAAGCTATTGAATAAATCTTTTTTACCGCAGCAAAAGTAAGAAAATCCACCCTGAGCACCGTAAACATTTTTTTTGCACACCCTTGCGAATATGGTTTACTATTGTAATTTTGATCCGGTTTTCAACCTGATGAAACCATATAATAACCAAAAAATAAAACTGTTATGGCGAAAAGAACAATTGTAGCGATGCCCGGCGACGGCATCGGGAAAGTAGTACTGGACGAAGCAATCCGCGTGCTGGATGCTGCCGGTTTTGATGCTGAATATGTGAATGGCGACATTGGATGGGAATTTTGGTGCAAAGAAGGCAATCCCTTTCCCGATCGTACTATCGAATTGCTTAAGAAACACAAAATAGCCCTGTTTGGTGCTATAACTTCAAAGCCAAAAGACAAGGCATTTTCAGAACTTGCACCTGAACTACAGAGCAAAGGACTTGTATATTACAGCCCTATCGTTAGCATGCGCCAGATGTTTGACCTGGATATCTGCCAGCGCCCGTGCCGCACTTTCAAAGGCAATCCTCTCAACTTCATCCGCAGAGGGAAAGGTGGTATAATTGAAGAACCGGTAATTGATACTATGATATTCCGCCAAAACACTGAAGGTCTTTATGGTGGCGTTGAATGGACAAACCCTCCGGCCCAGGTTTATGATGCATTGATGACTCATCCAAAATTTCGCGAAAATTTTGCATGGTGCCCGGGCCCTGACCTCGCTGTATCGACACGTATTTTCACCAGGAAATATACAACACGTATCGTGAAAGCTGCTTTTGAATATGCGAAAGAAAAAGGATTCGACACCGTTACTGTTTGCGAAAAGCCAAATGTAATCCGCGAAACCTCAGGCATGATGCTGAAAATAGCCCAGGATATGGCTAAAGCTGAATACCCAGGCATAAAGGTTGCCAACACTAATATCGATGCACAGATGATGTGGCTCACCAAAAACCCCGAAAAATATCATGTTATTGTTGCCGGTAAT
>CAZEDO010000076.1:16404-19092 GCA_964511085.1 uncultured Lentimicrobiaceae bacterium | reverse complement strand
CCAGACATGGATGGCCGAAAACCTGAAAGTTGGGGTACGTATAGATGGTATGCAGGAGCAAATCGATAATGAAACTATAGAAAAACACTGTTATAACGATAGTGATTCCTTTTGCGTTATTTATGGAGGTTTATACGAGTGGGATGAAGCAATGCAATATGAAGCCACAGGGGGTGTGCAGGGTATATGTCTAGCGGGCTGGCATTTGCCTACCAATGCCGAGTGGACAACTTTAACTGATAATTTAGGTGGAGAATATTTTGCCGGTGGCAAACTTAAAGAAACAGGTACAATCCATTGGAATAGTCCTAATGAAGGCGCTACCAATGAAAGTGGTTTTACAGCCCTTCCCGGCGGCTACCGTTACGTCGATGGAATATTCAGTTATTTTGGCTACGATGGTGGTTGGTGGAGTTCTTCAGAGGCAGAGGGTATTCCGAGCAGCGCATGGGGCCGCAGTATATACTACAGTAACAACGAAGTATTCACTTACTACCGCTACAAGGTTGATGGTTATTCTGTGAGGTGCTTACGGGATGATTGACAATTTGGCTGCTGGCAGACAAGCATGAAAATTTGATTATTACCGCAAAGTTTACCTGCTTAGCTTGATCTTTAAGGCGGTCGATTTTTGAAAAATTATATCAAATGAAACGCCTCACCCGCTGGCGCAGATTTGCAATCCGTGCCTTACTTTCCGTCGTTTGTAACGACATTCCGGACTAAAGTAAAAAACAGCAACGAATAAAATAGTTTACATTTAACGAAACTATTATCTATCTTTGCATGTTCAAAAAGAAAATGAATGGACAAACTTTTTGACATTGTATTTTTAGACGAGGCGTTTGAATACTTAAGCAATCTTGAGAAGAGGCATTACGAAAAGGTCCTTTTTAATATTCGTAAAGCACAGACCGGACATGATCCTGAACTATTCAAAAAACTGAAAGACGAAATATGGGACCGCGAAGCAGCACCGAAGGTAATTGAGAACGCATTATCACGGAATACAGCACAGGTTGCTTGCATTCTGGGACAAAACCGAATCTGACAACACCCTTGTTGTTTCGACACATGGTTTTATTAAAAAACGTAGCAAAGTGCCGGAAAGTGAAATCCATAAGGCACAACAGCTTCGCAAAACTTATTTTGAAGACAAAGAAAAAGCTAAAAAGGCAAAGAAATGAAAACACATACATTAGACGAAGTTACTGACAAACTCATTGGTAAAATAGGTACTCCAGAACGGGACAAATTTGAGTATGAATTACAAATGGACTTAATCGGGCAGGCTATCAGGCAAACCCGGCAGGAACGCAAAATGACACAGGAAGAATTAGGGAAACTGATTGGTGTTCAGAAAGCTCAGATTTCCAGAATTGAAAGCAATGCAAGCAATGTTACCATCGACACTTTGATGCGGGTATTTAATGCATTACAGGCAACAGTGAAGTTGCAGATAGAATTACCTCACTTTAAAATCAGCCTTGGGCAGTAGCTGTTGTCAGTAACCGGAGCGTTGTGTTATGCTTTTATTCTGCGTATAGTCCAAAAAGGTGGGGCTAAAAAGTTGTAGCTGGCAGTATTAAATGTACGCAAAAATCTAAACCTCAAAAAATGAACTTAAAACCAATAAAATCAGAATCAGATTATCAGGAAGCCCTTAAAAGACTTGAAGTAATTTTTGATGCAACAATTGGCACTCCTGAAAGTGACGAAGCTGATATCCTCGGCTTAATCATTGATGAATACGAAAAAAAACACTATCCTATTGAAGCACCGGATCCAATTGAGGCCATTAAGATACGGATGGAAGAAATGCACTTAAAGCAAATTGACCTGGTAGATGTGATAGGTGGTAAAAGCAGGGTGTCAGAAATACTAAACCGGAAACGAAAATTAACCGTTGATATGATCCGGAAGTTAACAACAAAACTGAATCTTTCCCCGGAACTTCTGATCAATGATTATCAATTAACACGTTGATAATAACTTGTCTGCCTGATCGTTATGTTGAATATTTATTTTTCATAATGATACCTGCAACTATAAATCAATATTTCGTCAGCAATTACCTGATAAACCACTCTGTGTTCCCTGTCGATGCGCCTGGACCACAAACCTGCGAGGTCGTATTTCAGAGGTTCCGGCTTACCTAAGCCTGCATATGGGGTTCTCTGAATGTCTTTTATTAAGTCATTAATCTTTCTGAGGATTTTTTTATCTTCTGTCAGCCAGGAGGTGTAATCTTCCCATGCGTTCTGTGAAAATACAATTCTCATCATTCTTCAATTAATTCTCTTTGAACAGCATTTCCTGTTTTCATCTGTTGAACTGATTCATATAACCTGTCGGCATTTGCCTTTGAGCTAAGTAAATGCATGGTCTCAATTATCGAGTTGTATTCATCTAATGAAATGAGAACCGTACCATTACCTGATCCTCTTTTGATAATTAAGGTTTCATTATTTTTCTCGACGTCATCAAGAAACTGTTTGAGTTTTGTACGAAACTCTGTGAAATTTGCTGCCCTCATAGTTACAATTATAAGTACTTAATAGAGTACAAATATAAGTACATTATTTGTAACTAGAGTAGAACCAGCTAATTTATTGAAGATATGTCATTCCCTGCACCCTGCACTTTGCACACGGCACAATTTTTTTACAACTCCTTCTGAAAAATCCT
>CAZEDO010000076.1:10178-16304 GCA_964511085.1 uncultured Lentimicrobiaceae bacterium | reverse complement strand
GATTTGCGGATTCCCTGACTGATGTCGTCCATAGCTATTACAAAAGCAACAACCTCATCCTGCGCAGTGACGATAACTTTAACAAAACGCGGATCAATCAGGAACAGGTAGCGGTTGGCAAAATCGTTCATCTCCTGTTCTGTAAAAGGGATGAAGCCATAGATATCAACGAAAGTGACGTTAATGAGTTCAAAAACAGGTTTGATAAAGGGTTTTAGTTTGCGGCGGGAAGAGAATTCGAGCACTCTCAGGTTGTTATTCTGTTGTTTTGCCCGCCCTGCGATTTTGGCATAAAATTCAGGGATTTCTGCTGGAACCGGAATCTGGTAAACCACGCAATCAACTTTTTTAGTAAATCCACATCCCCCAGCCAGCTCAGGCATGTAAGGAAAATTACAATTTGTGGCAATAACAACCGGTTTATCAAAGCCTTCGATGAGGAAGCCTTGTGGGTCTTTATCAGAAAAAGCAAGGGGTCCGACAAGTTTATCCATTCCATGGGCCCGTCCCCAACGGGAAATATAATCAATCAATGCATCAAAAACTTCACTTTCATCCCAGGTTTCCATATAAGCAAACCGGGCGTGGTTTTCCTTGTGTTCTTTATTGTATTCATGGCTTATGATCCCCATACAGCGCCCTACACATTTTTTATTCCTGAAAGCAAGCAGCAGAATAGTGTCGCAATGGTCGAAGGCCCTGTTTTTTTTAGGATTGAAGTAAGTCCACTCGTCCATGTAGATCGGTGGCACCCAGTTGGTATGTGATTTGTGAATTTGGGCAGGTAAATGAATAAACCTGCGTAGCAGCGCGCGGGTTGTAACTTCAACGATCTCAACAGTCATGCAGGATGAGTTAACTTAGAATTAGAATGTGCGAAAATACGGTTTTTTAACCGTTTTAATATCTTCATTGAATTACTCCTGTTGTGCGGTCTGATATCCAAAAAGCGTATTTTTGCAAAATAACATATATAAATACCTTTATGGAAGTTCAATATATTGGAGAGCACCTTTTAACCGGACAACTTGGATCGGCGTTTATTTGGCTGGCTTTTATCACAGCCTTGCTTATACCTGCAGCTTATATTTTTTCCGAAAGAAAACAATCAGTTTTTGCACGCAAAACAGCCAGTAATATTTACCTGTTACATGTTTTTACTTTATTGGTGTCAGCCGGCATATTATATTACATCATATACCGTCATTACTTTGAGTATTCCTATGTATATCAATATTCTTCAACAGATTTGCCGTTCAGGTATATCATTTCCTGTTTCTGGGCAGGTCAGCAGGGAAGCTTCCTTATCTGGGCTGTGTGGCAGGCAATAATTGGTATCTTCCTCTTACGGATAGATACAAAGTGGCGGGGAAAAGTATTCTCAGTTTTTGCATTTGGACAGATTTTCCTGTTGTCCATGGTTCTTGGGGTTAAAGTAGCTGGATTTCAAATCGGGAGCAGCCCGTTTATTCTCCTTAGGGACCTTGCTCAAAACGCCGGATCTGATTTTTTTAAGAACCCAGGATATTTGGCAATGATCGTTGAAGGAAACGGACTCAACCCTTTGTTGGAAAATGTCTGGATGGTGATCCATCCGCCTACGCTATTCCTTGGGTATGCGATCATGCTGGTTCCTTTCAGCTATGCTGTTGCCTCATTATGGAAACGCGATTATTATGGATGGCTAAAGCCTGCATTGCAATGGGCATTAGCCGGGATGTTCTTTCTTGGATTTGGTATTTTGCTTGGTGGACGATGGGCCTACGAATCGCTTACTTTTGGTGGGTTCTGGGCTTGGGATCCCGTAGAGAATGCTTCGCTGGTTCCCTGGTTGCTGCTCACAGGAGCGGTCCATCTCATGCTTATCGCCTATAAGCGGAGGCAATCATTTGGAATGTCCTATGCCATGGTTTTTTTATCATTTGTACTAATGGTTTACGCCACTTACTTAACCCGAAGCGGAATACTTGGAGAGACTTCCGTACATGCATTTGGTGATGACGGGTTGTCGGCACAGATGGTTATTTTTCTGGCTCTGTTTACGCTGGTGCCTTTTATACTGTTATTCCTGAACATGAAGCATTTTCGGCAAAAATCAAATGAAGCTGTTTGGTCAAGGGAGTTCTGGATGCTCATTGGTTCGGTAGTACTCCTGTTATCTGCTTTTCAGGTGACAATAACAACATCCATTCCAGTCATAAATAGAATAATGGGATCGAATATTGCCCCGCCAATTGATAATGTTGCATATTACAATACCTGGCAAACGCCTTATGCCATAATGGTCGCATTATTGATTGCAGCTGCGCAGTTTCTTGGTTATGGCATGAATGAAAGAAATAAGTTTTTCAAAAATCTTCTTATTTCGTTTGGAGTATCACTTTTCATAGCAATAATAATTGCTTTCGCAATACCTGTTAAGAATTTGGAGCATGCTGCATTATTGCTCTTCACCATCTTTACCGTGGTAGCTTCTCTTGATTATCTGTTACACCACGCACGTAATAATGCCAACCTGGGAGCTTCAATAACACATATTGGTTTTGGAGTTTTCTTGCTCGGCGTTCTGCTTGCTTTCAGTAACTCAACCATTATTTCACAAAATGTTTCAGGCCTGAACCTTGGGAAAGAAAAGGATAATAATGAAAACATGGTATTACCAAAAAATGCAATGCTGCCAATGGGCGGTTATTTGGTAAGATACAGCAGCAGCGAAACACTGGGAAGAGAAACATTCTATAAAGTTGATTTTATTAAAAAAGCCGATTCGGCTTCCGGCAAAGTTGCATTCTCGGTGCATCCTTCTGTGAATCATAACGATAGGATGGGAAATGTTTATAATCCCGACACACGGCATTTTATTAACAAGGACATCTACACTTATATTAGTTTTGCCGAAAGCACCGACCCAAATTCAACAGATGGTTATAGTTTGTCCACTGTTAAGGAAGTTAAAGCAAAGGATACTATCTCATTTGCCCGTAGTTTTATAATTCTTGACAGCATTGTTACGGATATGAAAGATCCGCAGGGCGAAAACGCGAGCATAATTGCTGAATTCCGGATTCTAAATATGGAATATGGTGAACTGAAAACTCAGATGAAATACATGATCAAAAATGGCCAGCTTTCTAGTGAAGACGGTATCGTTGAGCCTTTAAATCTGAAACTTTCTTTTCAGGGAGTTTCGGATAAGTCGCAAGCAATTAAAGTTGGGCTCTACGAAAAGAAGATGGATTATATCGTGATAAAAGCAATTGTTTTTCCATGGATGAATGTGTTGTGGGGAGGCGTAACCATTATGCTTACTGGTCTTGTAATAGCTTTTTTCAGAAGGGTTTCCGGAGGTAAAACCAAGGGAGGATCAGCGGAAGATACGGCAGAAGAAAAAGAAGTAAATTTACCCGGCTAATTTTATTCAATTGTCGGAACATATTAAGTCCATATCATTTTTAGGGGCAGGGAATGTTGCTACTCATCTTGCCCGGGCATTTTACAGCACAGGCTATACTATCGCAGGAATATACAGCCCCGGCATGATTTCAGCGTCGGTTTTGGCTGCAGAAGTAAGTGCCTGGGTGTGCAAAACTATTCAAGAACTTTCTGAGCAAGCCGAACTGATAATCGTATCTGTTCCAGATCATGCTTTTGCTGAAGTATTAGAATCGCTAAGTTCTTCAACAAAATTTATTGTTCATACTTCTGGAGGATTAGACCTGGCAGCGATGAGGGGAAAAGTTGCTCGTTTTGGAGTTTTATACCCTTTGCAAACTTTTTCAAAAAATACAGAAGTCAGTTTGAAGAAAGTTCCTTTCTGTATTGAGGCTTCGGATAAAAAGCTTCAAGCAGAATTACATTTACTTGCTTCATCTGTTTCGGATACCGTTCTGGATATTAATTCTGCTCAACGCAGGATTTTGCATTTATCAGCTGTATTTGCTTGTAATTTCCCGAATTGCTTGTATGCAATTGCAGCAAACCTGCTTAAAAACGCTGATCTTTCATTTGAACTCCTTCATCCTTTAATACTTGAAACTGCGCATAAAGTAACGGTGCATCATCCTTTGGAATCTCAGACAGGACCGGCTTACAGGGGCGATATAGCTACTATGAAGGAACATGAAGCTATGCTCAGTAATTCAGAATCATACAGGCAGATTTATGATTTGCTCAGCAAAGCTATACAGGAACAATTAATGAAAAATGAGGTTTGAAAAGGTTTGTAAGTGTGAATTGTTCTATCTGTCGCTGGTAATTCAGTTTGGCGAATAAATGTACTTCTGAAATCCGGAATAGAATTTTATTAGCAAAAACATCTGAATGCGGATTGTCGGTCAGATTCAAACTTTCAAACCCTGCCTACTGAATTTATACAAACAGGTTAAATACATATGAGCAATTATAAAGAACTATTGCGCGATGTGAACACTTTCATTTTTGACTACGATGGTGTTCTTACCGATGGCACAGTTGTCCTTATGAACGATGGTGACGCACTGCGCACCGCGAATGTTAAAGACGGTTATGCATTACAACTTGCCGTTAAAAAGAATTACCGGGTGGTCATAATTTCGGGCGGTTTTTCGGATTCAATCCGCAAACGGTTCGAGGGATTGAATGTTAAAGATGTTTTTCTGGGAGTGGAAAAGAAGCTGCCTGTATATGAAGGATACCTTGCAGAACACAGCATTGAACCACAACATGTGTTGTACATGGGCGACGACATCCCTGACTATGAGGTGATGCTAAAAGCAGGCGTACCAAGTTGCCCTGCCGATGCAGCTGAGGAAATCAAATCTATTTCAAAATACATTTCACATTTTGACGGAGGCAGGGGATGCGTTCGCGATGTTATCGAACAGGTTCTTAAAATCCAGGGCAAGTGGATGAATGATGATGCTTATCATTGGTGAAATTAGCTGATCCGTTTTCTGTAATATGCGCAATATCTATACAATCCTTCGTCTTTTAAGGCTGCCAAACCTGATCATTATTGCCGGAGTTTTATACCTTCAACGATTTTGCATTGTTCATCCGCTTCTACAGACTGTGGGTATCAATCCTGGTTGGGCCGGATATGGCTTAATAGTTTTAGGAACGGTTCTTATTGCTGCTGCCGGCTACCTGATAAACGATTACTTTGATATCGGAATTGATGCAGTTAACACGCCTGCTAAAGCAGCCGTCCTAAAATCAATACCGCATTATTCAATTAAAAAATCATACTTTGTTCTTGCACTTACGGGTCTGGCAATTATTGCTTTGGCATGTATTCTGACAGGCGCTTTTCTGTTGTGGTTTGTATATTTAATTGCTACCCTGGTCCTATTTTGGTATTCCTCGCGCTTGAAAAAAGTACTCATTCTTGGCAACATTGCTATAGCTATGGCTTCGGCATTCACAATGCCTGCCGCCTGGTTGTTCGATTGGCTTGTTTTGTCAGGCCAGTATTCAATGAACCCAGAAGTTAGCGGAATTTATTATAGTATTTCTCTGCGTGTGATTATTTACAGTCTTTTTGCTTTCCTTATTTCATTTGCACGGGAGATAATAAAAGACACCGAGGATATGGAAGGCGACAGCCGCTTTGGGTGCAGGAGTATTCCGGTAATTTTTGGGGCTGCTGTTGCGAAAAGAACCATTGTTGCTTGTTTCGCTCTTACTCTTATTATGCTATGCGTCTGGCAGGTTTATTCATTAAACGTAGATCGCTCCGGGTTAACTCTTTATCTTGCGATTGCAGTTGATTTGCCATTGTTATGGTTAATAACTATGGTGTTCCGGATGCATACCAAAACAGAATACCACCAGGCAGGGCAAATGTCAAAAGTTATTATGGTTACAGGCATACTGAGCATGTTATTTTTTCTTTTCTAATCTTGATTTTGTGATGGACTCTTTATTTTCGGAATATAATTTTATTCTTGCTTCCCAATCGCCAAGGAGGCAATATCTCTTAAGTGAGTTGGGCATCCCTTATAAAATCCTGTCCCATGATATTGACGAATTGTATCCTGAAAACCTGAAGCGTGGAGAAATAGCTTTGTATCTAAGTGCTCTTAAGGCGGATGCTTTCACAGAAGAAGAAATAGGAAAGAATTCCATACTCATCACTGCAGATACTAT
>CAZEDO010000076.1:0-10078 GCA_964511085.1 uncultured Lentimicrobiaceae bacterium | reverse complement strand
TGGATAGGTTATATTGGTGTGAGCCGCATTGATGGTTGCTATTTTAATGTAATGGGGCTGCCGGTCCAAAGGCTTTACGAAGAAATAGGTTTGTTTATTTTGGATTTAAGGAAAACAGCCAGCTGATAAGCCTGGCTAAAAATGATCCGGCAGATTAGTCATTGCTTTCCATATAGGATCTGCCAAAATATCATAAAAGCAAACCTACCCCTATCATTCATAGCGATTTATTGCTAAATTTGCCCCAATCCCTTAACCACAATGGAAAGAAAAGATTTTAGCCGAAAAATTGTACAGTATTTTTTTCAGGGATTGCTTTACATGGCGCCCCTTGCGCTCACCATCTACACGCTATATGTTATATTTATCTGGGGCGATAGCCTTCTCAACAGCTATATCACCGGATACTTCGGATTTCATATTCCGGGACTTGGCTTAGTCATCGTTTTGCTGTTTATTACACTTGTTGGATATATCGGTGCGACCATATTATTTCATCCGATGCTGGCCATGCTCGACCGCCTGGTGAGCCAGGCTCCGCTGGTAAAGATCATTTATTCTTCCATAAAGGATTTTATGTCGGCCTTTGTGGGGAAGGATAAAAAGTTCACCGAACCGGTACTTGTGACGGTTAATAAAGAGTCAGGCCTTGAAAAGCTTGGTTTTGTAACCCAAAAGGATCTTACATACATGGGGATCGAAAAGGGGAAAATTGCTGTCTATCTCCCACATTCATACAATTTTTCAGGCAACCTTTTTATAGTTCCTGCCGAAAATGTCCGGCCAATAAATGCTTCGCCAACTGAAGTGATGAAGTTTATTGTATCAGCTGGTGTCACAAGTATTCCTCATTTGGTTTCGCATGAAACTTCTGGTATTGAAGTTGAGAATGACCCAACTGGAAATTAGAAATTAACTTCTTTGAAATGACAAAACCAACTATATTAATTACAAATGATGATGGGATTGCAGCACCAGGGTTACGCACATTAATTGCTATAATGCGTAGGATCGGTAATGTAATTGTGGTAGCACCGGACAAGCCACAAAGCGGTATGGCACATGCTATTACGATAACCACACCACTCAGGGTTTCAAATATAGTGAAGGAAGTAGGGTATGAAGAATATAGCACAAACGGCACACCCGTTGACTGTGTGAAGCTTGGGCAAAAAGTGATTCTTCGCCGAAACCCTGACTTGCTGGTTTCAGGAATTAATCATGGTTCCAATTCATCAATCAATATCATTTATTCCGGCACTATGGCCGCAGTGCTAGAAGGCGCAATGGAAGATATTCCTTCAATTGGGTTCTCTATGTCTGATTATTCTCATAATGCCGATTTCAGCCAATGTGGTCCATATATTACAAAATTAGCAGAGAATGTCCTCGAAAAGGGGTTGCCACAAGGCACATGCCTCAACGTTAATATTCCTGCCCCGAATGGGAAGCCAATCTCTGGGATTAAAGTTGTACGACAGGCAAAAGCTTTTTGGGACGAAGATTTCGAAGAACGCAAGGATCCCCACCATCGTGATTATTACTGGCTTAGAGGCATATTCGTTAACCGGGATGAAGGCATTGATACAGATGAATGGGCACTCGCAAATAATTTTGTTAGTGTAGTACCTGTTAAAATCGACTTAACGGCTTACGACTCCATACCTATCATTAAAGCCTGGAATCTTGAATAATAATTATCTTCTGCACAGCATGAAAATAGTATCCTTTATCTTTAAAAAAGACAACCTGATCAGTGGATTCATAATTGGCCTTTTTCTTCCTGTTGTGGCGTTTGCCGCGTTTTATCTGATCAACATATTGATTATACGCTTCTTTAGCCTTGGCCATTTGCTTAAGGATTCGAGTATTCTGTTGCTGGCAATTGCCTCAAACATGCTGGCACTTCGGTATTATCTTGTAAAAGCAAAATTTGAGCGGACAGGTATGAGTATCCTGTTCCTCACATTTATTTTCGGAATTGGATATTTTATCCTTGTCCATGGCAAAAACCTACAACTCTTTTAAGAAGTTGACTGTATGAAGTACTACATCATAGCAGGGGAAGCTTCGGGCGATCTGCATGCTTCCAACCTGATGAAGGAGTTGAAAGTGCAGGATCCGTCAGCACAGTTTCGTTGCTGGGGTGGCGATCTTATGCAGGCTGCCGGTGGCGAACTCGTTAAACATTATCGCAGCCTTGCCTTTATGGGCTTTACGGAAGTTTTACTCAATCTCAGCACCATTCTTGGTAATTTATCATTCTGCAGGAAGGATATTTCCGAATTTAAACCTGATGCTCTGATACTTGTGGATTATCCAGGCTTTAACCTTCGCATAGCCAAATTTGCCCATCAGGCAGGATTTAAGGTTTTTTATTATATCTCACCACAGGTATGGGCATGGAAACAATCTCGCGTACATTCCATTAAAAAGTATGTGCACAGGATGTTTGTAATATTGCCTTTCGAAAAGGAATTTTATGCCCGCTTCGGCATAGATGTCGATTTTGTGGGGCATCCATTACACGATGCAATTGCTGGTGACATTACTAAAACTCAATCTGACGAATTTAGAAATAAGCACAGAATAGGTGAACAACCAGTTATAGCCCTGTTGCCTGGAAGCAGAAAACAGGAGATTGAAAGAGTGCTTCCTGTAATGTTAGAAGTTGTCCCCGATTTTCGGGACTATCAGTTTGTTGTGGCTGGAGTTTCATCTGTGGGGCTAGGCTTTTATGATAAAATTATCAAAGGAAGTGATGTCCGCATTTTATTCGACGAAACCCGGGAACTCTTGCGCAATAGCCAGACGGCACTGGTTACATCGGGAACGGCAACACTCGAAACAGCCATGATAGGAATCCCTCAGGTGGTTTGTTACAAAGGTGGACAACTTTCATACCTGATTGCCAGGCAATTGATAAAAGTGCCGTTTATATCACTTGTAAACCTGATTGCTGGTCGCCAGGTAATTGAAGAACTTATTCAGCAAAAACTAAACAGGAAAACCCTGAGTAAATCACTTGCCCGCATTTTGCCAGGTCATCCTGACCGCACAAGGATTTTAGCAGATTATCAAGAACTTAATAAGCTGCTCGGAAGTGAAAAAGCCTCACAAAAGACTGCCAGTCTTATAATCAGTTACTTGTAGCAATTGCTGTAATTTCAAAAAAGCTATTTATTAACCAATAGTAACCATAACTAAAGCTAACATGTTTTTAACTCTCAAACAAAAAATTTCCATGTCGGCCATTCCTGTTCTATTGCTGATATGTGCATGTGCTAGTCAGGAATCGAGGAATAGTTCTACAGAAGCAGACCAAGTCAATGTTCGTAAGGATTCTGCCATTACTGCAGTCCAGGATACTTCACAAAAACCAGTAGCTGGCAAATTTATAGCTCCTGTTGTTCCGCCGGGAGAAGTTACCATTGGCTCAGGTCCGCAAACAGGAGTGATGCTTGGCAGAAAAGCAGGGAAAGATGTGATAATCCAGCCTCCTTTCGAAAAATCGTTACCTGCCGAACCAGAAAGGCCACAGGAAATTACAGATGGGATACATCAGGCCGCAAGAGGAAATCTTTCCGGAGCTATTGTGAAATTTGATGAAGCCATTACAAAGAACCCTAAAAATGATGAGGCTTACTTCTTTAGGGCTAAAGCTGAAATTGAACTTAATCAACCTGATAAGGCTATAAACGACCTTAACCTTGCAATTGAGCTGGACAACCGGAAATCGTTATATTATTATTACCGCGGTAAGCTCTTAAGCGATGCCAGTAAACAAGATTTAGCAATCACCGATTTCAATAATGCCATTAGCCTTAAGAATGATTTTTCCGAGGCTTACAACTTCAGGGGGGTAGCAAAGGCTATGTTGCAAAAGCATAAGGACGCTATTGAGGATTATGATATATGTATAAAAGGGAACCCGAAATATTCAATAGTTTATTATAACAAGGGGACATCACAGGCATCACTTAAAGATTACAAAGCGGCAATCGGAACATTTACAAAAGGCATCGAAATAGACACATTAATGATTAAAGCTTACTTAAACCGTGGTAATTGCCGCCTGATGACAAGCAATATCGATGGCGCAATCGCTGATTTCAACAAAGTAATTTCTTTAAGTCCACAAAGTTCTGAAGCATACTTCAACCGTGGATATGCCAAATATTTTGGTAAGAAGGACGGAATGTGCGACGACTGGCGCAAAGCCTTGAGTCTTGGTCATAAGGAAGCCGCAAAGATGCTGGAGGAGAATTGTAAATAGCCAGCAAAAGGAATATTTCGGGAACTAAAGCCCGGCAGGATATTATTATCCAGCCGGGCTTTTAATCGTTAAATTGTAGTACATTTATAGGAATTCTTTCCTACACCATGAATATCTGGCATCAATATCCTCTTGTCAGGATTTATTTTGCTTTAGCTTCGGGTATCGCAATGGCGATGCTACCTGGAGCGAATGAATTATTTTGGATGCCGGCAACTGGCATTATTCTGATTGCAGTTATAATAAGCGGAACAAACTATAAGTGGTCGCAGAGCCATAAGTTGAGGTGGCTATTTGGAATTTTGGTCAATGCTTTTATATTTCTTCTTGGGTTTAATCTTCTGATACAGCACAAAGATTTGTTGCATCGCGATAATTTTGATTCCATAAAAGGCAAACACAGTATTATTGCTGTAGTAGACGAATCGCCGGTTGTCAAAGAAAATGTATGTAAGATGGTTCTTCGCGTGAAAGCAACAGCTTGTAAGGATGGATACAAGTTGGTCAGCGGAAGGATAATGGCCTATTTTAAAAAGGATAGTTCTTCATTGTTGTTGCGCTATGGCGATTTGTTGATAATTGGCACAACCCCTCAATCTATTGAAGGTCTGCGGAATCCAGGAGCCTTTGATTATAAAAAATACCTTGCAGCAAATAATGTATATCATCAGGTGTTTCTTCGCAAAGAGGAATGGATAAAACTTGATGTCGGAAAAGGATCAGCTATTATAGCACTAGCTATAAAGATAAGAGACAGGTTTATGGCGATCTTTCGGCAGAATGGTGTTAGTGGTAAAGAATATGCAGTTGCATCGGCATTAATTCTGGGAAGCAGCGATTTGCTCGACCCCGAAACACGGCGGGAATATGCCGGATCGGGGGCCATGCATATACTAAGTGTTTCAGGAATGCATGTTGCTGTGATATTTGCTGTTCTCAACACACTATTGGCTTTCATGGACAAACGGCGTGGACTCAAAATCGTGAAAGCAATATTGCTCGTATTTTGTATCTGGTTTTATGCGGCTATCACCGGTCTCTCACCTGCCGTTCTGCGCGCTGCCTGGATGATTAGCCTTGTAATTATTGGAACTACTTGGAGGCGACAAGCTAATATCTATAATGTGCTGGCAGCTTCGGCCATGATCATTACTTTAGCTGATCCTCAGATAATTATTAATGCGGGATTCCAATTGTCATACATCGCGGTATTGGGAATT
Organism: uncultured Lentimicrobiaceae bacterium; assembly: GCA_964511085.1. Classification (GTDB taxonomy): domain Bacteria; phylum Bacteroidota; class Bacteroidia; order Bacteroidales; family DASVHX01; genus DASVHX01. The sequence goes on along the minus strand of CAZEDO010000076.1, from coordinate 4,582 downwards.
GTAGCTATTGAACCTTGGATTTACCGGCTATGGAGCCCCCGCTGGTGGATAACTGATTGGGTGTGGAAACTGGTGGCCGTGTCAATAGCCGCACAAGTTGCCACTTTCCCATTGGCATTCTTTTATTTCCATCAATTTGCCAATTATTTTCTATTTACCAATCTTGTGGCAATCCCTGTATCATCTTTCGTAATTTATTCCGGCATTGCTGTGTTGCTCACTTCTCCAATTCATATCATAAGTAGTTTACTTGCAAAAATTATGACAGGCCTGCTTATATTCATGAATTCGTCTATCAGGTTTATTGAACAAGCACCTGGATCTGTTACACGGAATGTGCCTTTTTCTTTCCTTATGTTGATATTGGTTTACCTGTTTATCCTTTGTCTTTTCCGGTTGTGGGTGAGCAGGAAGAAGACCTTTCTGTTTCTGTCCATGATTTTGGCTTGCTCTGTTGCATTGCTGAATGCCGTTAATCAGGACAATTGGCAGAAGCAAAACCAGTTTGTTGTTTATGCAGTTAAGAACCACACTTCTTTCTGTTTTATCTCCGGGAAGCAGGCCGTTCTCTTTTCTGATTCTGCAGCTGCCGGGGATTCGATGCTTATTGGATATACAATGCGTCCTCATTGGGTAAGCAAGGCTTTGAATAATGTTGATGTTCTCGTGGTCGGGCCCCAAACCTCAAGATCCAAGCCATCTTATCTGCTCAACGGAGCTTGTGTTAGCCAGGGGAATTACTATCAATTCGGAAAAACAAGGGTTGCTTTAATTTCGGAGAAGCCAAACAAGTATCACAAAAGGGCAAAACTGAATGTTGATTACCTGATAATCCGCAATATCAAAGGGCTAAAGGTGGCTGATATATTATCGACATATTCAGCTGGCGAATTGATTTTCGATTCATCTGTTCCTAAATGGAAGAGCTTGAAATTAGCTGAAGAATGCCAGCTGTTGGGGCAGAAATTCTATTCAGTTTCTACAGCAGGCGCATTTATTGCCGAACTTTAAGACAACTCAATTGTTAATATCGGAAAATTTCAAATGAATGGAGTGAGGATTTCTTCTCCATGAATTATTAGAAAAAGTCACTTATCCTGCGCTGGCTTAACTGTTGCGTGTATGAAAACATCAAAATAAATAGGCAGATGGTCGCTGAAACCGCCCTGGTATCTTGGCCCAAGGTATGTCCGAAAAGGTTTTAACCCAAAGTAAGTTTTATCTTCCATCAGGAGAAAAGGTGCGTCAAAAATATGCGCAGCGTTGGCATTTGCATATAAACCGGTCTTAGCATGAAGCAACGATGACGAAACGATGATCTGGTCAATCACAGACCAGCTTTCGCGGAATTTATTTGTTCCACCACGCCAACTGGTAGCATAACCTGCCATCATATTGTAAAGATCGGTTTTGTCAAGATTGCTGCTGTCGCTTCGTGCCATAAGAACCTTTGTAATACTTTCATCATTAGGTTCATCATTGAAGTCACCCATAATAACAATCCTGGCATTTGGTTCTATTTGTATAATTGAGTCAGTAGTATGACGGAGTATTGAAGCAACAACTGCCCTTTTTGGTTTGGTGGCAGTATATCCTCCATAGCGCGAAGGCCAATGGTTAATGAAAATATGGATGGTTTCCTGTTCCAGAACTTTACCTTTTACATACAGAATATCTCTTGTCCGGCTGTTTGGCTCATTAGGAAATCTAATAGGAATGGCCTTGTATGAAATTGGCGTGAACTTGTCAGGGCGATAAATCATGGCAACATCAATTCCGCGTGGGTCAGGAGAATCCTTATGGATAATTTTGTACCCGATTTTATTCAGGGGCGTATCAGTAATGAGCTTATACAATACAAAACGGTTTTCCACTTCGGCCATCCCAATAATTTCCGGGGCTTCCCATCCGCCAATACTTATAAAAACTTTGGATAGGTTCATAAGTTTTCGTTGGAACTTGGTATAGCTCCAGCCGCGCATTCCCATGGGAGTGTATTCATTGTCATTGGTGAGGCTGTCATCAAAAGTGTCGAAAAGGTTCTCAGTATTGTAAAAAACAAATCTTACTGCATTATTGCCACGAGCACTCGCATCCGGCATTGTAAACACTCTCTTGTTGGCAGATGGTTGTTGAGGTTTTCCAACAGATTGAGCATATAAAAACCCATGTCCTGAAACACAGGCAAGAAGAATGGCAATAAATAGGTTTCGCATGGCTATAAGTCAACAGAATTTGACTTTCCAAAGGTAATTATAATCAATTCACCAGCCTATCAAGTCTTTAATCTGGTATATTTTGCATTAGCCTGGCCGCAATTCTCTTCATAGAATACTTCTAAATTGTGTGATTCAGCACTTTGCCGCTGAAATAATTTCTAATTTCGACCGGAAATTCAGTCATATCTGAATTTGCACCAACCTGTTTGAACCATGAAAGTAAAAGGAAAACAACGTATAAATCATCCAAGACTCATTATCCAATGGACTACTTTGCTATTGTTGGGATATCTTGTAGTGAGACCTCTGGTTGATAAGAATTACATTTCGGACTTTGAAGCTTACTGCCCTTTTGGGGGATTACAATCGTTGTCGGCCTTCCTGGTGAAAAATGTTTTAGCTTGTTCGATGACCACCGTTCAGATTTCTCTTGGTATAGTGCTTATAGCCGGTGCAATATTGGCAGGCAAATTATTCTGCAGCTATATCTGTCCGATTGGCACTTTTACTGAATGGCTTGGCAGGCTGGGCGAGAAATATAAATTAAGATTCACAATAACCGGAATCGCTGATAAGTTGCTCCGCTCAATTAAATACATCCTGCTGGGTTTGACGTTTTATTTCACCATAACTTCCGGCGAATTGTTCTGCAAGAAATTTGATCCTTATTATGCTACATTCTCGGGGTTCAGTTCTGATGTGGTAGTTTTATATGCCATTCTGGCTTTGGTTATAACCATTGCGGGTTCATTTTTTATTCGGCAGTTTTGGTGCCGGTACATTTGCCCATTAGGTGCAATAACCAATATTTTTATCCATCTTATTCCATTCGCATCGGTTACATTATTATACGTTTTATTGAATTTGACGATTTTGCATGGACTATCATGGATTTGGTACTTGCTGGCAATAACTATTACAGGAATTTTAACTGAAATTGTTATTTCGAAATCATATGGACTACCACTTCTAAAAATAACCCGTACAGACGATAAGTGCACGCAATGCCATATTTGCGACAAAGTTTGCCCAATGGCAATCGATATTTCCGGAGTGGACAAGGTAACACATCACGATTGTCATCTTTGCGGCGACTGCCTGGCAATGTGTCCGGAAGAAGGAGCTTTGTTAATTAACAATCGTAATTGGAAGTGGCTGCCAATGGTAGTAATTGTAATACTAATAGCTATTGCAATGTACATTTCGGGTGTTGTCGAAATCCCTACAATAAATGAAAGGTGGGGTGATAAGGAATCATTTAAAACAGCAAAGGAATTTAAGATGTCGGGGCTTCAAAGTATCAAATGCTTTGGAAGTTCTTCATCCTTTGCTACTCAAATGAAATCTGTTCCAGGTGTACTTGGGGTTGAGACGTTTGTAAAGCATCATAGTGTAAAAGTTTTTTATGATCCGGCAAAAATTAGTCCGGAAGGAATCAAAGAAGCTATATTTACACCTGTTTCAAGTATGCTCAACTATCCTGGATCTTCTATTAAAAATATTGCTCAGATTGATATGGGGATTAATAATTTCTTTGATACCAGCGACGAATATTTCCTTGCCGGTAAATTAAGTAGGGAGAAAGGAATTATGGGCATGGCTACTTCCTTTGGTGAACCGGTAAGAACCAGTGTCTTTTATGATCCATCAAAAATTACACCTGAAAGAATCAGACAATTAGTTGAAGAAATAGAAGAAACGTCATTGCCAGGTAAAGCTAATGAGAAAAAGGATGTACATTTTTCAGTAGCATACTCTAAGGGTGCGGAAATTATACCGGTTATGGAATTTTTAAAACTTATGTACGAACCTGTGGATGAAGTCTTTAATGGATTTGATAGTATTGCGGCAACTGATCTTGCGATATATCAATTGCCTTTTCCACAGGCAATAAAGCCAGAACTTCAGGAGTGGATACCCTATCTTTTAAGCCATTCTTCCAATGACAATGGTATAGTGAGATTTCAAGCAATGTTTAGCGACAGTATTCCGGAATTAAGAATCTGGTATGTAAAAAAGCTTACAATTCCTTCATCAATTCTACAATTGCTCAACAAACCTCAATTAAAAGTTTATTACCCTGATGGAACGAAAAAGACATTTAATAACCTGTTCTCATTCGAAGGGCCGGGAGAAATAATCAGGGTTAAGTAAGTTGACGTTAAGGTAATGGCGTATAATATTTCCTGATTGAATACGGTTGTAGCAAAACAACATTTTGAAATGAAGAGAAGATGTGATAACGCAGGACAAGCCGAAGTAGTGGGATGTATTGGGCTCGAACCAATGACCCCCGCCCTGTCAAGGCGGTGCTCTGAACCAACTGAGCTAACAACCCGGGGGGTGCAAAAATAATAAAAATT
>CAZEDO010000075.1:0-19522 GCA_964511085.1 uncultured Lentimicrobiaceae bacterium | reverse complement strand
TGGCAGACAGTTGAGCAACAATTTATTCCCGCACTTGCCATAGCGTCAGCCGTTATAGCGCATTTTATGAAACAGCAGAAGAAACCTGAAACTGAAAAAGCCATTTGGGATAGAAAATCGACAAATGGATTGATTCTTATAGTCCTATTACTTTTTGGCGGCTCGATTTGTTTCTATTTTTTACCAGGATATTTTAGAGATAGACATGCTCTAGACTATACAGAAAGAACAACTGGAACTGTCGTATCAATAAAAAGAAAAGAGATTTTGACTCAAGGTTTTTATGGACAAAGAATATCAACTTATTCGTACGAAATATTATTTACTTATAAAGTTAATACACAATCGTATACGAATACAAACAATTTCTTTAATAAAGGGAAATATCAGAAATTTGTGTCTGGCATCTACAAATCAAATTTTACTAAGGCAATTGATATAAAGTATAATATCAAGAATCCCAAAGAGAGTTTAATACTCATTGAATAATAAATTGAAACTATCTTATCGGGAAACTTTGACACAAATGAAGATAAACGCGCTATAACAGCACCTAGCCCTAAGCCGGGTTTTGGTGCCCGCCCGACAGGGAAGTGTATATTTGAACTGTAGAACTACGCGGCATTTCGGAGCAAACCTCCCGCCACTGCGCCAAGCCGCAATTCGTTACCGCACCCTGCTAACAATCAATTTCTGCCGTGCAACTGTCTGGAATTGAGAAAATGCTTCAATCGTATAAACACCTTCTGTGAGCCCACTAAGCGGTATAACGCAGCGGTTCCCCCGGATATCAAGATGTTTTACAACCTGCCCAATCAAATTTATTAGCATCACTTCCCGCAAAGGAACCTGGCTTTCGATCACAACGGCATCGCCTGCCGCAGGATTTGGATATGCTCTGAGCCACTGGTAAACAGGCTCTTCAATACCAACACCGGAATCGCATTGCACCGTCGAAGTCCAGCCAGGAGCATCATTAGCGTTGTCAGAATGAAACTGAAAAGTAAGGCCACTATGTGTAGCTAAAATTGATCCCGGTGAATCAGTTCCGCAATATGTTCCAATGAGTGTAGCATTTGTATCGGCACCATCGAATATACGGAGCCAGTCCTTTGTGCATCCGGCATCCGGCTCAAGTTGGAAGGAAGTGAAATCCACTCTAATCATCTTTTCAGCATCGGCAGGCAGGAAAGTCATAACTTCGTCAAGATTGTTCCCGTAATTGTTATTACCTCCCGGATCAGCAAAAGTTCCTGTGCATGTTGTAACTGTCGAAGTTCCCATAGTATAGTCTTCTGTAACCATAATATAGTCGTTCCTTGTGAGCGTATGGGACGAACTTGAATTGTTTGCAGTGAGTGAAACAGCAAATAGACCTTGTGTATGATATATTATAGCAGGATTCTGTTCCGAGGATGAAGAGGGCGTTCCGCCTTCAAAAGTCCAATGCCAGCTTGTTGGATTTCCAAAAGACAGATCAGTAAAATGAACTGTACTACCTATTGGCAGACTTGTAACATCAGCTGTAAATTCCGGGATTACGCTGCCATTATAAAGTTGAACATTAAGCCATGTTGTGTTTTTATCTGTTACCGTAACATTGTTTATTGTTTTAGTATTATATCCGGGAGCAGAAAATGTGAATGAATATTGTCCTGCCTTGATAAGCCGGTGGTAATCGCCAACAGGTAAATTTGCGTACACCTGGGAACTATCTATATCATGGCCGATAATAAGCACTTTAGCATGCAAGGGCTCTCCGGTAGCCGAATCGGTAACAATGCCACGCACTCCGTAGAGGCTTTGTTCCATATAATTGAGAAATGACCGGTAGTTGTAATTCCAAAAATTTAAAAGCTGAGAGGCTGGAATTAATTTAGTGTATGAAAGTTCGATGGTGCATTCGCGATCATGTTGAAAATAGGTCATGTAATCCTGCCTGCCTCCATCAATTTCATACCAGGCGTAACCGTTTGTTACACCATTGTCCATTTCGGTCAGATACCCAAGCGGACTGTGCAGGTGAACAGTATCAGCATATTCACGACTGACATAATCCCACCAGTTATTGTCGGCATGCAATCTGGGCCAGGTGTCCCATGGATAGTTTACTACTTCGAACCCTCCATGAAAATTTGCCGACATATTTATATGATGCGTTGAAGCAAAATTCATTGATATAACATTTTCCGGTTGCCAGGATTCACCGTCGGGGTGGGGTCCATTCTGAGGGTCGGGAAAATTCCTGTTCAGATCCACCGAATTAGCATTGTAACGTGTAGCTCCGTTAACGCTGCTGTTACCTCCGTGATAAGTACCATCAGGGTTTGCCAAAGGATTAATATAAATCTCCATGTTATTAACCATATTAGTAACCCGTTGGTTGGTCCCGTAGTTTGTAAGCAGGTAGTCAATCAGGTGCAGCATGGATGGGTATCCGGTGGTTTCATCACCGTGAATAGAAGAAACGTACATAAATTCCGGTTCGTCCTCATCCACATTGATGTTGTCGCTGATCTTAGCTGCCAATATTTTACGCCCGCTTAATAATGTGCCCAAGGTCTCTATTTTGCAAATGTCAGGATGGTCAGCAGCAAATTGAAACATTAAATTTTCGTAAGCCTCATAAGTAGGATAGTAATTCCATTCCATTACTTGTTTTGGATTATCAGAAACATCAAGCTGAATTAATTCCGAAGGATGTGGCAGTAAGGTATAAGGCAATCCTGTTTTCTGAAATGCGGCAAATTCCTTTTGGTTGGCATAGGCAAGCACTTTGTTTCCAGATACATTATCGATAGAAATTACTTTGGTGAGTGAATGAATTTGCTCCTTATCGCTAATTTGAAACGTGAAATATACTTCGCCAAATTTCGCAAACACATCTGCTGCTTTAAGCTGTTGCTGGGAAAAAGTATTTAACGAAAGTAAGAAGCCAAATGTGAATATTAACAAGCGTTTCATGATATTTAATATTGAAGATGGTCAGTTTATTAATGGGTGGAATTATATTCAAAAATCTATTTCTGGTGTTCCTGAATCAAAAGATTCAACTGGTTGTATATATTCTTTTCTACTTTAACCAAAGGTAATCGCAGGTTATTGGAAATTAATCCCAATATTTCAAGGGCAGCTTTGATACCGGAGGGATTGCCCTCTGCAAAGAGTGTGGTCATTAGCTCAAATAACCTGAAATGTATTTCGCGGGATTTTTTAAAATCTCCTTTCAGCCCAAACTGAACCATCTCTGAGAATTCTTTTGGGAATGCATTGGCTGTAACCGAAATTACTCCATCAGCACCCAAAGCCAGTAACGGCAAAGTAAGCATGTCATCGCCGGATATTACAAGAAAATCTTTCGATCTCAGCCGCAATAATTCCATCATTTGTTCAAGATTGCCCGAAGCCTCCTTGATGCCAATTATATTCGAAAACTCAGATGCAAGGGTAAGGGTTGTCTCAGCTTTGATGTTAACAGCAGTGCGGCCTGGAACATTGTATAAAATAATTGGCAGCGGACTTGCAGCAGCTATGTGTTTAAAGTGGAGATACAATCCTTTCTGTTGTGGTTTGTTATAATAAGGTGCAACCGACAGTATAGCATCAACTCCTTCAAGGCAATTAATGCGTAGGTTATTGATTACTTCCTGGGTGTTGTTGCCGCCAATACCCATTACAATTGGCACACGTTTGTTAGTGGTTTCCACCACAAACTGCATTAATGCATGCTTTTCTTCCTTCGAAAGGGTTGCTGATTCGCCGGTTGTTCCCATCACCACCAGATAGTTGACATCATTTGTGATAGTATGTTCCACAAGTTTTTCCAGCGAATTAAAATCAATAGTTCCCTGTTTGTGGAATGGAGTAACCAGGGCAACTCCAGTGCCTTTAAATCTGTTGTCCATCAGGTTTTTGATTTAACATGTTAAGATAATGGTCGATCTGGCTTATAAATTCATTCAGGTTAGTATCAGGAGAGGCATGTATCATTAAATCATAATGGTCGGTTTGGTCTTCTTCAAATCGTCCCACTTTGAGTGATGCAGCTGACATGGCAGCAATGTAGTGCAGGGGGAAATAGTCATTAAGACTCAGATCGATCAGCAGGTCGAATTCTTCACTAATAAACTCCTTCACAAAACTCCTGGTAGGCTTATGGAACCAATTTAGATCTTTCACTGTCAGAACATCCTGTGCAAGCTTAGGAATAAAATAATGAGGGATGAGCTTAGCCTCAGTGTAACAAATCAGTCGAACTTTTTTTCGATTTTCATTAAGTGTTTGGATGAACGCCTCGATGATATGGTAGGTGGCTTCATCTGCCAAATAGTAGAGCAATCCAATGCTGGATGCATTTGTAAGGCTACAGTTTCTTTTTGTGCGATGCTGCCGGGTGAGATCACTGGCTAAAGCATGGTTTCCGGCGCGTCGTCGCAGATTGTTAATAAGATTCACTTTCTTAATTAGTTAGCTCAAGTTTAAAATAAGAATGTAGCCCGGAGAATAGGGCTATAAATGTAAGAAACATAATGTCACAACGGAGGACAAAGATAAAAAAAGATGGTTTAATGATTCATTTGGTTCTCTTGCGGATTTAGTAAACAAATATTCATTTTTCAACAGTCCGGTAATATTTTATAATATGCTAATTATCAATATATTACATACGATTCTTTCGATATCACATAGTGCTGAGAATCAACGTTTTGCGCCTTTGCGTCTTTATTACTCACTTTGTTCGTGAGAATGCTTCGCTAAGTTCGCTGCGCTCATGAGAACGCTTCACTAAGTTGCGAGAAATGAAAAGTTACCGGAGTATTGATTTTTACAGTTATGATTATATTTCCCGAACCAAACAGTTGGTAATTTCGCCAATGTACATGCGGTGGTAGTCGGCATTAGGGTAATTGAGGTCTATCTCCGGTAGTACAAAATTCTCAGGAATGATATCAGAAAAGTAAAGTTTACGACATTCAAGCAACAATCTTGCTTCGTTAAAATAGACACTTCCTGCCGGAGAAGATATAGGTGTGAGTCCGGTGGCTTTTATTTTGTCAACATCGCGACCTGAGTATTTGCCACAGTAGTTAAGTGCCTCGCGGTATTCCTTGTCAAAGAATGATGCAGTAAAGTAGCCTGACTTTTCCATGAAAATATATGTATGCCTTACTGGCCGGACAAAACAAAATACAACTGGCTTATTCCAAAGGATTCCAAAACCACCCCAACTCGCCGTCATGGTATTAAAAGATCCTATTTCACCAGCTGTAACAAGCATCCATTCTTTGTTAATCAATTTAAATGGATTGTCAGCAATATGTTCAGGTTTGATGACTTTGAAAGGAGTCCTAGTAATTATTTGTTTTTTTAACATGTTTAAGATTTAACAGGTTCATGGGGTTGCAACCAAAATCAGTGATATTTTGCCGGGTAAACCGCAGCACCTGATCGTAATACAATACCACCACAGGCGCTTCTTCCATCATCATTCTATCCATTTTCCGGTAGTATTCAAAACGGAGCTGATCATCAGATTCTTGTTGTGCTGTTTTATATAATTCGTCAAAAACCTTATTTGAATAATGTGTGTAATTTGGCCCGTCAGGGCAGAAGTTTCCGGAATAGAACAATGAAAGGTAATTTTCCGCATCAGGATAATCAGCAATCCACGAACCACGAAAAAAATTCACTTTAGCCTGCGCTATCATTTCCCGCAGAGTGGCAGGAGGAGTAACGTCTATGCGTATATCAAACCCTATTTCATTGAGCTGGCTTTGCATATATTTGCAAAGATCAAGGTAGGAGGGATTGGTTGTGAGAGTTATTGGTGGCAACCCTTTGCCCCCAGGGAAGCCAGCCTCAGCTAATAATGCACATGCTTTTCCGGGGTTGTAATTATAACCTGAATTATTAGCTGTATCAGAACCGCCAAGCCCGGGAGGAATGAATCCGCCAGTACCAGGCACACCTATGCTATTCCTCAAATAGTGCATCATTCGCCGGCGGTCGAATCCATAATTTATTGCCTGACGAATCATTTTCATCCGCAGAGGACTTTGTTTTACGACAGAGAGGCTGGGATCAACCTGTATTCCCAGATATTCAGTGTTTAAATACTGCCCGGTCAGGAGTTTTATACCCTTCGTATATTTTGGGTTCAGCTTCCCATCAGGAGTAAGCATTTCATCCTTATAACTTGCATCGATGCCCGACATGAAATCCAGGTTCCCTTTTACAAACTCCAGGAATGCCGCTTGTTTGTCGATGATAAATGAAACAGCAACAGCATCCAGAAATGGCAAGTGCTTACCTTTATCTGTTTCAAAATATTTCTCGTTCTTTACCATAACCAGCTTAACACCTTCCTTCCATAATTTAAGCCGGAAAGGTCCTGTCCCAACAGGGTTTCGTCTAAAATCACTGCTATATTTTGCAATGGCCTCAAATGGCACCACCGCGCAATATTGCATGCTCAGCAAGCTTAGAAAAGGCGGGAAAGGCTTGCCAAGCTTTATATAAAAGGTAGAATCGTCAATGGCTTCAAATGAATAATGAGAATCTTTTTTTTCAACATTTGCAAACACCCATGCGCCTGGCGACGCTACTGTACTATCGGTAATCCTTCCAAAACTATACACAAAATCGGACGCCTTTACTATTCTTCCTTTCCCATTGGGGAACACCCATGAATCATGAAATGATACATCTTTTCGCAAATGAAAAGTATATTCCTTTCCGTCGGCAGAGATTTCCCAGGAACTGGTAATACAGGGCTGTACTTTCAGTGAATCATCTAGTTGGACCAGCCCGCAGAACAGCTGGTTTACTGCCCAGATATTTGCCTGATTCCTTGCAAATGCAGGATCGAGAGAAGTAATTCCTGCTGATTCATTGTATCGGAAAACCGTTTTGCTTACTTCTTCCGGATATTTTGGCCTGCATCCATTCAGTTGGATAAGAATGATACCTGCCAGAATGATAAAATAAGTTCTGTGTTGATTTTGCATTGGTCCCCAAAAATAACAAATTGATTCGAGTCCGGCAGTAATTTGTGTACTTTTGCCTGCATAACTCAATAATGTGATGAAAATGAAAAAGAATTTACTTTTCTCGATTAGCCTGGTCTTCCTGTCAGCGGGAATGCTTTTTGCTCAAACGTTCAGTGGCTCTGAAGGTGCCTGGAACTGCTACAAAGGCAAAACAGAAGCTCTCAAAAACATTGAAACCTATCGTTTGTCCCCAAATGCTCCAAAGCATTCATTCGATGTGATCAATTACACGTTAAATTTTGATATCTTCAGTTGTTATACCAGTCCTTTCCCGAAATCATTTACGGCAAGCAATCATATCACGTTTAAGATTGATTCAACACTCAGTCAGATCAAACTTAACGCCGTTAATAATTCGCTTATTATCGATTCGGTTAGAATGGCAGGCATATCATATATTCATTCGGGGAATATTCTGACAATTATGCTCGACCGCGAATATAATCCGGGCGAAACAGCAGACGTAATAATTTATTACAGACATAAGAATGTGTCTGATAATGCTTTTTACGCCCAAAGTGGTTTTGTATTCACCGATAGTGAACCCGAAGGTGCGCGCAAATGGTTCCCATGCTGGGATGAGCCTTCAGATAAAGCAACCGTTGATATTACTGCTAAGGTTCCCCTGAGTGTTAAACTTGGATCAAACGGGCGTCTTCAGGATTCCACAATCGTGGGAACCGCAATTTTTTATCATTGGATCAGCCGCGATCCGGTAGCTACTTACCTTACTGTCCTTACTTCACGTACAAATTATAATCTTGATATTTACTACTGGCATAAACTTTCTAATCCATTAGATAGCGTTCCGATGCGCTTCTATTTCAATCCAGGCGAAGATCCTTCAGGTATGGAAGCAATCATTGGCCCTATGACAGATTTTTATTCAACACAATTTGGTGAACACCCATTTGAGAAAAATGGCTTTGCAACATTAAACAGTGACTTCGCATGGGGAGGGATGGAAAATCAATCGCTCACAAGCCTTTGCCCTAACTGCTGGAGCGAAAGCCTGGTGGCTCATGAGTATGCCCATCAATGGTTTGGTGATATGATCACATGTGCAACATGGGCTGATATTTTTCTAAATGAAGGATTTGCAACTTTTGTAGAAGCTACCTGGACAGAAAACCAGCAGGGACACCAGGCCTACATGGATGAAATTGCAGGAAATGCTAATTATTATATTTCGGCTAATCCACATTGGGCTATTTCGGATCCCGACTGGGCAGTAAATACACCTTCAACCGATGTGCTTTTTAATTATGCCATAACGTATATGAAGGGTAGCTGCGTTCTTCACCAGTTGCGCTATGTGCTTGGCGATTCGCTCTTTTACGCCGGTATGCATGCCTATGCTACCGATACAGCGAATTTTAAATTTAAATCTTCTACCATCAACGATTACCGCGACAAGATGGAAGAAGTTTCAGGACAGGATTTGAATTGGTACTTTAACGAATGGGTTTTTCAACCCAATCACCCGGTTTATCAGAATGTATATTATATTGAGCAATTACCTAATTCTGACTGGCAAGTGAATATTACTTTCCGCCAAACAAGTCAGATTGGGATAACCTTTTTTCAGATGCCTCTGGAATTAAAGATTTTATTTCTGGATGGAACTGATACACTTATTACGGTATTTAATAATTTTAATGGTCAGGTTTTTGCTTTTGAATTTAACAAACAGCCGTCCTCCCTTATTTTTGACCCAAACAATGAAATTGTTCTCAAAGAAGGTACAACCATTGTTGGAATTGATGATCATTCAGCAATAGATATGGGAGCAAAACTGTTGGCTGTTTCTCCCAATCCTTTCAAGGGCAACACCCAATTGGCTTATCAGCTGTCTGCCACAGGTCAGGTTAGCCTCAATGTTTATGATAATTACGGAAAACTAGTACGCGAGCTTGTTAACACAACACAAATTAAAGGGAACTACCAGGTTCAGTTTAATGCCGAAGGGCTTTCTCAGGGAACATATCAATGCCGGCTGGTCACAAACGAAAAAACAGAAACTATAAAACTGCTTCTTAAATAAGTAAAAAATCCCGGCTTTGACCGGGGTTTTTATGGGGTGAAAGTGCTGCTTAAGACCTAAAACATTCTTGTTCATATCAACTGATTGTTTGATCAATTACAACTCGGTCTGTCTGTTATTCTTTGTGGATATCTGCTATTTAGAATATAAATAAATTACATATAGATGAATATGAAAGCTAATTTAACTCATTACCTTTGAAAAGAGAAGTAAGTATGTAATCTTAAAAACCAAAAAAAGATGAACAAATTTAAATTTTCAATCGTTTGCTTGGTCTTTTTGCTTGGTAGTATTCTATCATGTACGAAAGACAATAGCAAACCAGATGCCTCGTCAACAACTGTGGCAGAAGACAAACAGAAAATTGGAGCAACTTTCGATAACTCTCTGAATTGTGCAATGCAGATCAGGGATGGAGCCTTTTTTCAGGCGTTTGTAAAGTTCCTTGACCTTCAAAATGGTGATGTATTGAGCGAAAATTGGATAGATAATCTTAGCACAGAACTTGACAATGTTGCAAATCTAAATTGGATTGATGAAAACAGCAGATTTAGCATGAATTATTTTGGTGGAAATTATGAATGGAATAAATCAGCTCAATCCTGGACTAAGACTACTAATAGCCAGGTGATTGTAAACTTTCCTTCCGAAGAAACACAACAGTCAAATAATTGTACATTTAAAATTACCGACTATTCGGATGCTCCGTTTCTGGTGGATAATGAAACTATTTATTTACCAACTTCAGTACAAGCTAACCTGATTAAAACTAACAGTGAAATATTCAATCTGAATATGGCCTGCACATATAACAGTTCTGGTTTTCCTGTGCCTGTGGACGCAACAATTACTATTGGACTTAATCCGTTTACCTATACGTTTAAAATTAAGCGTTTAACTACAACTCAATTTGAAATAAATGCCGGGATATTTTCAGGTTCAGACTGCTCAACAACTTTGTATTCAAAAATATCCTTAGCAAATGACGATTATGAAAATCTCGATTTGGAACAGGATTTGAATAATATCCAGTTTAACTATAAAAAGGGGGATATAAATATAAGCGGGACATGGGATGCAAAAACATATAATAGTTTATATGATCCAACAACGGACCAGTTAAATAGTACCCTCAATTTTGTTGTAAACTATAATTCTCAAAAAATAGGTGATTTGCGATTTAAAGATGTAGGTAGCGAAAGGGAATTATTTATTTATTACAAGGATGGGACATCGGAAAACACTTCGTTATACTATGATCCATTTTATAGCGATTTTAAAGCCATGTGTAAACCGTATTTTGGTGATTTTAATAAAAAATCAGTATCGAAGTATTTCCTGAACCGGAAAATTATAAACTTAAAAAGTAAGATAAGTGGTTGGTTTAAATAGTTTTAAAATCACAATAGCAGTATTTTTATTGAGTATTAGTTTAACTGCCAGATCTCAAATATTTAATTTCAACAAAGACACAGTGGGCGTTTATAGAAACGAATTAGGTATTGATTTAGCGAATATAATGACGTTTCTAAAAAAAAATCCGCAATCATATCTGATTAATTTCAAATACTATATTAATTCCAAAAGTGCTATCCGAAGTGGTTTGAATCTGGATTTGTCATCAGCAAAAGAGAATGGATATTATGTAAATTCACGTATTGGATTTGAATATGGTAAACAGAGTGAGAACTGGCGTTTATTTTATGGTTCTGATTTGTCGTTTTACTATTCAAAAAATAATCTGCAACCAAATAGAATATATAGAGCAGGTATTGAGCCACTTATAGGTGCTAAATATTATTTTAGCAAGCACTTTTCAATTTCATCAGAAATTAAACTGAATTTGTATTATTATATCTATAGAAATAATAGTTCATTTGATCCAAATGCAAACACCGAAGAAAATCAAATTGTCGTTGGTTCCGTTGGCATGATTTTATTGAACTATCATTTTAAACTATGATTAAAGTCTAAAATAAATTTCAATATTTAAACTGCCTGAGTTTGCAAAATACATGAAATGAGATTAATAATTGATCTCGATAGCTCTGTCAACCTTCTCCTTCAGCAGTGCCATGTCAATAACCTCAATCATTTCATCGATATAATGAAAATTAACGCCAAGAATATAATCTGCTTTAATCTCACCTATATCCTTAAGGTTTTCTTTGGAAAGGATAATATCCGAAATTCTTGCGCGTTTTGCAGCCAGGATTTTTTCCTTAATGCCACCTACAGGTAAAACTTTACCACGGAGAGTAATTTCTCCCGTCATGGCTAATTTTTCTTTTACTTTTCGCTGGGTAAAGGCCGATGCCAGGGCAGTGAACATAGTTATTCCGGCAGAAGGTCCATCCTTTGGTGTAGCTCCTTCGGGAACATGGATATGAACATTCCACTTTTCGAATACTCCTGCATCTATTCCCAAATCCATGGAGTGCGCTTTTAGGTATTCGAACGCCAGTGCAGCCGATTCTTTCATCACATCGCCAAGGTTTCCGGTAAGGGTCAGGTTTCCTTTACCCCGGCTCAGGCTCACTTCAATAAAAAGGATTTCACCACCAACCGAAGTCCATGCAAGTCCTGTTACCACGCCGGCTACTCGGTTAGTAAAGCTCTTTTCCTGCTGAAAAAGTGCCGGTCCGAATATAACTTCCAGAGCACTTTCCTTGATACGGGGAGCTTTCTTTTCATCAATAACAATAAAGCGCGCATAATGCCGGAGAATCTTGGCAATGTGTTTTTCGAGTGTCCGAACTCCGGATTCGCGGGTATAATTTTCAATCAGTTTTTCAATAAGTTTATGTGAAAAAACAAGATGTTCTTTCTCCATTCCATGTTCTTTCAGTTGCTTTGGTAAAAGATGACGGAGTGCAATTTCAATTTTTTCCTCCAGGAGGTAACCGCTTATATCAATCACTTCCATGCGGTCGCGCAAGGCAGGGTGTATTGAACTCATTGTATTGGCAGTTGCTATAAACATTACCCGCGAAAGATCATATTCAATTTCCAGAAAATTATCGTAAAAGGCACTGTTTTGTTCCGGGTCAAGCACTTCGAGCAGTGCTGCCGATGGATCGCCATTGACTGTTACGCCGGTGACTTTGTCAATCTCATCAAGCACGAATACCGGGTTTGATGATTTTGCCTTTCTGATACTTTGGATAACACGTCCCGGCATGGCGCCAATATATGTTTTGCGGTGGCCTCTGATTTCGGATTCGTCATGCAATCCGCCAAGTGACATCCTGACATAGTTGCGGCCCAATGCTTTTGCAACTGAACGACCCAGAGATGTTTTTCCGACTCCCGGAGGGCCAACCAGGCAAAGTATTGGTGATTTCATGTCACCTTTTAATTTTAACACTGCCAGATATTCAATAATCCTCTCTTTAACTTTTTCGAGACCAAAATGATCATGGTCGAGGATTCGCTGCGCACGTTTAAGATCAAAATTATCCGAAGTATAGCTCTGCCATGGCAGGTCCACCATTACTTCGAGGTAGTTAAGCTGGATTGAATATTCCATTGCTGCGGGGTTCATCCGGCTTAGTTTATTCAATTCCTTGTCGAAACTCTCGGCTGTGGATGTAGGCCAACGTTTTCCTTTGGCTTTCTGTTTTAATTCGTTTATTTCCTGCTCATGAGGATTGTTGCCTAATTCCTCCTGTATAGTTTTGAGTTGCTGATTTAGCATGTAGTCGCGTTGTTGCTTATCCAGGTCAACTTTAACTTTGCTTTGAATCTGGTTTTTTAGTTCCAGCATCTGCAGCTCCTTAGTAAGCATAGAGAGCACAGCATTCGCCCGGTCGCGCAGGTCAGAGATGGCCAAAAGTTGCTGTTTCTCAGTAAGGCTGATGTTCAGGTTGGACGAAACAAAGTTTACAAGGAAAACAGAGCTTTCCATGTTTTTTATTGCAAAAGCAGCCTCCGATGGAATATTAGGAGATTGATTTATAATCTGAATTGAAAGATCCTTGATTGATGCAATAAGTGCCGCGAATGGTTTATCCTTTCGTGCCGGGGCTTTAGGGTTATCAAAAGCTTTCACATTAGCCTTAAAATAAGGCTCAGTCTGAATTAGTTCCCCTATTTCAAAGCGTTTTTTGCCTTGTATTATAGCAGTTGTACTGCCATCAGGCATTTGCAGTGTTTTAATAATATAGGCAACAGTGCCAATATTGTGGAGATCGTTAAATAACGGGTCATCCACATCAGCATCTTTTTGAGCTACAGCACCAATAATACGATCGCCCCGGTAGCTGTCCTTAATCAATTTAATGGATTTATCGCGACCAACGGTAATAGGAATAACTACACCAGGAAACAAAACAGTGTTACGCAGTGGAAGTATGGGAAGAGAATCAGGAACTTTTTCTGCGTTGATCTGTTCTTCATCCTCTGCCGATAATAGTGGGATAAATTCAGTTTCGTCCTCCAGAAGGTCGGAGAAATTCAAAGTTGCTTTATCTGAGAAAATATTCATATAGTATATGTCAGAATGACTGAATAACATTAATTTGGTTACGAATCTGCATTTGTCAATTATAATGCCAAAGGCAAGGATTACAACTGACGGAAATTATGTGTAAGGTCAAATACGGTTTCGAAAATGTCTTTATCAATTTGTGAAAATTGGAGACTTCTTCGCGAGTAAACAGTAGTTGCAACTTTTATTGCACGTTTAACATCGAATGGAGCAAAACCTGCTGTGCCTCCCCATTGGAAAGAAGAAATGAAATTCCGTTGATAACCTGGGCCGAAAACATTACAGCTTACTCCAACAACAGAACCTGTATTAAACATGGTATTGATGCCACATTTGGAGTGGTCGCCCATGATCAGTCCACAAAACTGAAGGCCAGTGTCAACAAATGTTTGTTCGGCATAATTCCATATCCGGATAGTATCGTATGTGTTCTTAAGGTTTGAAGTGTTGCTGTCGGCTCCAATATTGCACCATTCGGCCAATACTGAATTTCCCATAAAACCATCATGAGCCTTATTGGAGTAACCAAATATTACAGAGTTAGCTATCTCTCCTCCAACTTTGGAATGAGGGCCAATTGTGGTTGCACCATAAATTTTAGCACCCATTTTTACAGTTGAATGTTCGCAAATTGCAAGTGGCCCCCGCAACATAGCGCCTTCCATCACTTCAGCATCCTTGCCTATATATATAGGTCCGGTTGTAGTATTTAGGGTGGCAAATTCGACATGAGCACCTTCTTCAATAAATATGGCATCACCAGCAATCCTGTTAGTAGTAGAAAGTTTCTGGCTTTTTCGTCCTGTTGTTAACAAGGCAAAATCATCAGTTATTGCTTTCTCGTTAAGTGTAAATATATCCCAGGTATTTATTAACTCAATAAAATCCAGTTCTGTTTCAACTTCTTCTACTGATTTACTATAAGATTCACTACCTGTTTGTAATGCTTCTTCGGTAAGCCGCATAGCGACTACATTTTCTTTGCGTACTAAAGCCTGGTTTGGTTTTAATGCCATTATGGCCGACAAAAGTTCTTTTGTTGGGCACACCGCTCCATTGATAAGGATATTATCCGGCTTTTTAAGAATTGGGAATTTTGGGATAAGGTATTTCTCGGTAAGTGTAGAGGTGGAAGTTCCCAGATAATGCTCCCATTTCTGGCGTATTGTGAGAATGCCAATACGAATATCTGCTATTGGTCGCATAAAGGTTAATGGGCGAAGGTTATTTCGTCGGTTGTCATCAAAAAGTATGAAGTTCATATGGAGCTGTTTTGTTTATTTTACTGACTGCAAGTTTAGTAATAAACGTTCAATTAAGGAAAACTATTTGGCTGGCCCATCATTTTGACTAAAAAAAAGAGGCTGGCGATTTGCCAACCTCTTTATGTTCGTTATGCAGCAGCTATTTTGCTTATTCAGCTTTGTTGCGGTTTTCGAAATGTTTTTGATATTTTGTCTTAAATTTATCAACACGTCCGGCTGTATCAATAAGTTTGATTTTACCAGTATAGAAAGGGTGAGATGTGTTTGAAATTTCAAGTTTCACAAGAGGGTACTCTTTCCCATCTTCCCATACAATCGAGTCTCTTGTGTTTACAGTAGATTTGGTCATGAACGTAAACTCGTTCGACATATCTTTAAAAATAACGAAACGGTATTCTTTAGGGTGAATGTCTTTTCTCATAGCAATAAGCTTTATTTTTTCGGACTGCAAAATTAATTTATTTTTTCATTTATACAAGGGCTTTCCCATTTTATTATATCAAATAACTTTCTGACGGATTGATCACATAACCCTTAAGGATAGAAGAAATTTGATAGTATCTACACCATCAGCATAATCCCACAAATATGGTTGCTGGCTGTTGCCGTAATCCACATGCTGCGGATGTGTACTATCACCACCAACTATGCATTGGATCGATAATCTGTTATTTTCCAGGTAAGATTGAAATGCGAAATCAGGTTCATAATAGGAAAAATTGACAACACCAATGGGTGCAGAAAACGCATCTGAAGGTAGCAGAAGCACAAATCCATTATCAAAATGTGGCATGGCGTTAATCAGGTACACATTCTTCCGATACGAATAATTGTTCATGTATCTCGAATGATTGGCTAGATAAGAATACGGCTCCCATGTATCCAGAAGTGTTGCTATCTGATAGTTTTGTGGTAATAAAATTTTAGAAACATTCCGGCATCCCAACCCAAAGTAAGCGAACACATCTTCGCCAAGGGCAATGAGTTGCTGCTTGGTTTCAGAACCGGAAAGGATGGCAAGTCCATTTCTGTTTTTGCGGATGATATGCGGATAATTCCTGAAATAGAATTCAAAATATCTTGCAGAGTTATTACTACCCGTGGCTATTACTGCATCAAAACGATGGAGTTGATCTGTTGTAAAAGTAACCTGGTCTCCCAAAGTTGGCTCTAACTTCATGAGTATTTGATACAAGGCAGGCAATAAGAACCGATCGTCATTTGAAAGTTTTGCATTTAATTTATTACCGCTTATCAGCACACAAAGCATATCGTGAAATCCTACCATAGGAATATTGCCAGCCATCACAACTCCAATTGTTTGTGGATGATGAGTCACAGATAAATCTTCTTTATAACCGGATAGCCAATTTGTTAACCCGCTTTCAGTTAAACTATGTCCGATCGCAGAAATTGCCTTGTTAATATTGTTGGCTGTGAACCACGGATTATTCTCCGAGCTTAACTGAACTGCGTCGTCAAGAATATTTTGGAAAGATTTATCTTTTATTTTGGAAAAGGATGGATTGCTGCTACTATAATCTGTGAGTATTGCCCCCAGTTTTATAAATGCCTCTTTTCTTTTTATAGCGGTTATCATAAAACAGACATGCTTATCGTTAATTTTACAGCAAAATTAATAATCTTCGTCAGACTAAAACGACAGACAGGGGAATTGACTTTTAAAATCCATCTTGTAATATCAATGCAATTGAAGAAAACAAATTTTCATTCATTCATATCATCTTATTTCAGCAGAAGAGTTTCTCTGTTTACCTTGATAACCCTTTTAGCCTTTTTATTGCTTTCTGCTGCTTTGAAAGCCCAACAGCCCATATTCCGGCACGAAGAAGACTCACTCCGCATCTTAAGTAATCTCGTTTATTCTTCAAAGGTAGATTCGATTAAACTTGATGCGAATTCACGATTTTCCGGATATCTCTCAGAAGTTCTTCAGAAACCTGGTGTTTTTAACTGGCCGTTTGATTCTTTATCAGATATTGGCTGCCTTAAGGCTCCCGACAATGCATTCCGGATTTTCAATTGGAATTTGCCTTTGAATAATGGGACATTTAGTTATTTCGGCTTTATCCTTATTCCAGGGAAAAGAGGGGATTCAAACAGAGTTATCCCTTTACGTGATCGCTCTGATAGTATAACAAATGCTATAAAACAAGTATTGCCGGTATCACAATGGTATGGAGCATTATATTATAGCATACTTAAACAAACATGGAAAAAACAACAATATTATACACTGCTTGCCTGGGACGGATATTCTCCAAAGTCATCCCGGAAAATTATAGACATTCTCACGTTTGATAAATCAGGACAACCTCAGTTTGGATGGCCAATGTTTATGACTGCTGAAGGAACTCAAACAAGGGTTATTATTGAATATTCACGACGTGCAACATTTTTGCTCCGTTATGACAATCAGTACCTTGTAACCGCTCAAAGAAGAGATGGAAGACCTGTTACCAAAAAGATGGGCATGATTGTATTTGACAGGCTTGTGCCTGTTGATCCTCGCTTTAAAGGCCAGTTTGAGTATTATGTACCTTCCGGAGAGACCTACGATGCTTTTATCTTTAATCGTGGTTTCTGGCAAATGGCGGAAGATGTACTTGTGTCGAATCCCTCAGAAAAGAAAAAAGCGAAGGAAGTTAAGCCTGTTGAATATAACTTGTTCCCTCCTAAATAGTTATAGTTAAAGAAAATTAATTCATTTCCATATACAAGTGGAATAAATCTTTCTACCTTTGTTCATCCAAACAAGGAAACAGAACAATTCTTTTTTGATAAAAACCAAATATTTTATTTTATGAAAAAGCATAATTTTAATGCCGGCCCATCTATTCTTCCGCAGATTGCGGTTGAAAACACAGCAAAAGCTGTTCTTGACCTTAATGGCAGTGGAATGTCGCTGCTCGAAATCTCTCATCGCAGCAAGGATTTTCAAGCGGTTATGGACGAAGCAGTGGCTCTTTTCAAAGAGTTGTTGAATATTCCTGAGAATTATCATGTTCTCTTCCTTGGCGGTGGTGCAAGCCTCCAGTTTTGCATGGTTCCTTTTAACCTGATGAATAAAAAGGCAGCTTACCTGGAAACAGGAGTTTGGGCTAAAAAAGCACTCAAAGAAGCCAAACTGTTCGGAGAAGTTGTTACTGTGGCATCTTCAGCCGATAAAAATTTTAATTATATACCAAAAGGATATCAGATTCCAAAAGATGCTGACTACTTTCACATCACTACAAATAATACAATTTATGGTAGCGAAATCCGCAAAGATATTGATAGCCCTGTCACTCTTGTAGCTGACATGTCCTCAGATATTCTTAGCAGGCCGGTAGATGTTTCAAAGTACGGAATGATTTATGGTGGTGCGCAGAAAAACCTTGGTCCTGCCGGAGTTACATTCGTGATTGTTCGTGAGGACATTCTTGGAAAAGTTGAAAGGGCAATTCCTACGATGCTTGATTACCGCACTCATATCAAAGAAGGTTCAATGTTCAATACTCCTCCGGTGCTTCCTATCTTCACCGTAAAGGAAACACTTAAGTGGATAAAGTCAATTGGCGGTGTTAAAAAAATTGAAGAAATGAATATAGCTAAAGCACAATTGCTATACAATGCCATTGATAATAGTAAAATGTTTGTAGGTACTGTGGAAAAAGATTCACGATCACTAATGAACATCTGCTTTGTTATGAAAGAGCAGTACAAAGATAAAGAGGAAGCATTTATGGAATTTACTAAGAACAAAGGAATGGTTGGACTAAAAGGACATCGTTCGGTTGGTGGATTCAGGGCCTCAACATATAATGCTTTACCTGTTGAAAGCGTTCAAGCCCTTGTTGACTGTATGAATGAATTCGAAAAAATGAATTAATCCTAAACCAAATAAGCTATGAAAAAAGTATTGGTTGCCACCGATAAACCTTTTGCTAAAGTGGCTGTTGACGGAATAAGGGAAATCACTGAGAAAGCTGGTTTCGAATTGGTGCTACTTGAAAAATATACTTCGCAGGATGATTTTATCAAGGCTGTTACAGATGTGGATGCTGTGATTATCCGTAGTGATATTGCCGATAAGGCAGTGATTGATGCTGGAAAAAATCTTAAGATCATTGTACGTGCCGGAGCAGGATATGATAATATTGATCTCGAAGCAGCAAAAGCAAAAGGAGTTGTAGCAATGAATACTCCGGGGCAGAACTCGAATGCAGTTGCCGAACTGGCTTTTGGTATGATGGTTTATGCTGCCCGAAATAATTTTGATGGTTCGTCGGGTACCGAACTGCGTGGAAAGACTCTTGGTTTGCATGCTTATGGCAATGTTAGCCGCTATGTTGCGGGGATAGCTAAGGGCTTCGGAATGGAAGTATATGCCTTCGACCCTTTTGTTTCAAGGCAGGATATTGAAAAGGATGGCGTAAAATGGGTTGGTTCTGTTGAGGAATTATATAGTTCATGTCATTATATTTCCCTGCATATACCAGCAAATAGTCAAACAAAACAATCCGTCAACTTTTCCCTCCTTTCGAAAATGCCCTCCCCTGCATGCCTTGTGAATACTGCACGTGCAGAGGTAATCAATGAAGCTGATCTGTTGAAAATGTTCCAGGAACGAAAAGATTTTGCTTATCTATCGGATGTTGAACCCACGAACAAG
>CAZEDO010000074.1:0-19627 GCA_964511085.1 uncultured Lentimicrobiaceae bacterium | reverse complement strand
ATTATATTATCCAAATCCTTTGCCAAATTCATTTTATTCCGGGAATACAAAAGAGGAACCTTTTGTGGGCCTAAGCGAAAACTATTATTCCTGGGAATGGGGAAATGCATTGTTCATTGTTCTTGATCCTTTTTGGTACACACAGCATAAACCAGATTGGGGTTGGACTCTCGGGGAAGACCAATACAACTGGTTTAAAAATGTTTTAGCAACAAGTCATGCTAAATTCAAGTTTGTATTCTGCCACAATTTGCTTGGTGGAAAAGGCAATGATGCCCGCGGGGGAGCAGAATATGCCGGTTTGTTTGAAATGGGCGGCAGTAATAATGATTCTACTTGGGGATTTGACACCTATCGCCCGGGCTGGGAAAAACCAATTAACACCTTGATGGCTGAGAACAATACAACCATTTTCTTTCATGGTCACGATCATTTTTTCGGGAAACAGGAAAAAGATGGAATAGTTTATCAGGAAGTACCTCAGCCTTCTAACAGAAATATTACCAATATTTCGGCTGCGCAATATGGTTATATTAATGGCACTTTTTTACCAGGCAGGGGATATCTTTTAGTCACTTTAGCAGATTCAAGTGTTAAAGTAGATTATATCAGCACTTATCTTCCCAATGAAGAGAATGCAAATCACACAAACGGAGATCACGCTTTTTCTTATTCAATCCGATCTTCAGCTAATGGTGTTGAAGAAAATAATGAAATCCCGACATCATTTCAATTACAACAAAATTATCCAAATCCATTTGATCAGGAAACATATATTAGTTACCGGATAACGACCGCCAGCCATGTTCAGCTAAAGGTATATGATGTTTTTGGCATGGAAGTTATAAGCCTCGTAGATCAGTACCAGCAAGCAGGAACTTACAAAGTCCTGATGAATGCTGATGAAGCAAATCTTAACAGAGGAATTTACTTTTACAAGATCAACACCGGCAATTTTTCCAGTACGCTGAAAATGGTCTGTAGCCGACAAAAAGGCTGAAATACAACTCCGGGTACACCCCAATCAAATCATATGCAACTGGCTGAAGAAATCTCAGGTTCTATGGATAAAAACCATCAGTTTATTGAACTTTTTTGATAAGCATCCTGACAAGAAATAATTTTGGCACTACTAGTTCACTATTTGTTGTATCGGGAAGCATACTTATCTATAACTCTATGAAAAATATCACGCTGATAATTGCAATAATTATAGGGCTTTCTGTTCACAAAACACGAGCCCAGCAACTTATTCCTTTCCGTTTGCCAGATACAGGCCAAACGGGCAGCTATACCTCAACTTCCGGTGAAGATGCAGACTTTGTGCTCAACCCGCCATCTTTTACTGATAACAACGATGGAACCATTACCGATAATATCACCGGCCTGATGTGGCAGCAAACAGATGGAGGCGAAATGACCATTGAAAATGCAGTATCGTACTGCAATAACCTGACAATAGGCATTTATTCCGACTGGCGCCTTCCAACCGACATTGAACTGTTCAGCATTAATGATTTCAGCCAGCTCAATCCTGCACTGAATACCGGTTACTTTACTGAAACCGAGGCTGAATATTGGTGGACAAGCAAAGTTCAGGCTGATGATGCTGCAAAAATATGGGTTGTAAATGCTGGTGGCGGAATTGGGGCACATCCAAAAACAGAAACAATAAGTGCCGGAGGGATCAAACGGTTTCATGTCAGGGCTGTCAGGAATCCCATCACGACTACATATTCCACTCCTCATTTTACCAACAACGGGAACGAAACCATCACTGATAACTTTACAGGTCTCACCTGGCAGAAAATCAAGTCGCCAAATACTTATTCCTGGGAAGAGGCTTTGATTTTTGCCAACGATCTTTCCCAAGCCGAAAAAACCGACTGGCGGCTTCCCAACATAAAGGAATTACAGTCGCTGAATGATCCAACTCTTTCAAAACCTTCTTTTAACAAGACATTTTTCCCAAGCTGCCTTTCAGGAAACTATTGGTCATCAACTTCAATGCAGAACGCTTCAACAAAAGCCTGGGATATTAATATTGACTATGGAATTGTTTCGTACAATGAAAAAACGATGAAGCAAAATGTGCTGCTGGTAAGAGGTGGAATGGATAATGCAGATCTGAATATTGCTGAAGCATTAATACCCGGAGGGGAATTCGAGATGGGCGATCACTTCGGCTTTGTTGATCCGCAACATCCGAGCGATGAGTTACCTGTCCATTTGGTAAAAGTAGATTCTCTGTTTATGGGGAAAACCGAAACTACGAACCAACAGTATCTGGCATTTCTTAATTCATCTCTTGTTGATGGATTGATTGAAGTCCGAAACAACAGGGTGTATAGCGTTGGCGACACCAATACGCTATGCTTAACGAATCAGATAGCATCATATTACAGTATAAGTTATGACGGAAACGTTTTCTCAAGCGCCGATTACCGGATGAACCACCCTGTTGTTGGAGTTATGTGGTATGGTGCAGCGGCTTTTTGTAACTGGCTTAGTTTGCAAAATGGCTTAGAAGAATGTTACAATCTTTCGACATGGGTCTGCGATTTTACTAAAAGCGGGTATCGGCTCCCTACTGAAGCGGAATGGGAATATGCCGGAAGAGGTGGCCAAAACAACCCATATTATAATTACCCCTGGGGCGACGATCAGGATATTACAAAAGCCAACTGGCCTCAATCTGGCGATCCATACGAAACCGGTGATTATCCGCTTACTACTCCGGTCGGATTCTATGATGGGTCGCTAAGATATAAGTCGGATTACAACTGGCCGGGAAGCGCAGCAAGTTACCAAACAAGTAACAGTGCTAATGCATTCGGGCTTTATGATATGGCCGGTAATGTATGGGAGTTTGTGAATGACTGGTACGGGCAAAATTATTATAGCCTCAGTCCTTTTGATAATCCAAAAGGCCCAGATGCCGGATTTATAATGCCTGATGGAAAACCTTACAGGGGAATGCGGGGCGGAAACTGGTACAATGGTTATACAACTACTTCAGTTAATGATGGTCACTCGAGGGTCTCCAACAGGAATCCTTCTTATTACCGCGGTCCGCAGGATCCTAACCATCCCTGGTATCATATAGGATTTCGTATTGCAAGAAATTATTCCGGTGGCACAGCTGGGATTAATGAAAGTCAGGACAACCAAACTCTTCAATATCAAAATTATCCTAATCCATTTAACTCAACAACTAATATCCAGTTTAATCTACCGGTATCCGCTATGGCTAAATTGGTAATCTATAATTCAATAGGGAAACAGGTGGCGCTATTGGTATCGGAAAAACTAAGCTCAGGGGTTCACAGTTATCAATGGAATGCGTTGAGTTTCCCCACAGGAATATATTTCAGCACACTTCAAATTGAGAATCAATTTTATATAAGAAAGATAATAGTAACAAAATAATTCTCATAATATGAAAGCAGTCAGTACATCATTCAGTTTGATAAATAAGAAGACATATTTCACATTTATTGCCGTTATGATTTTATACCAGGTAAATGCACAGAGGCAACTTCATTCGTCGTTACCCTGTAATGTTCAATCAGGCATATTAACTAACGAACAGGAAAGCCTTAGTCAGACATCCATTAGCGTATCGGAAGCTCTTGTACCTGGAGGCGAATTTGAAATGGGTGATCATTTCGGCTTCGTTGATCCCAGCCATCCGAGTGATGAAATACCACTTCATTTGGTAAAGGTTGACTCGATGTACATGGCAAAAACTGAAACCACAAACCAGCAGTTCCTGACTTTTCTCAACTCAATGTTAGCATCAGGTTCAATACAAGTTCTGAACAAAAGGGTTTACCTGGTTGGCGACACAAATACCTTATGTTATACATACCAGTACGCGTCCTATTATAGCATTGGATATAGCGGCACAGCATTTTCAATAGTTGATTTCAGGGCAAACCATCCTGTGGTGGGAGTTATGTGGTATGGTGCGGCAGTTTATTGTAACTGGTTAAGCTCCCAAAATGGGTTACAGCAGTGTTACGCCCTTCAAACCTGGAATTGCGATTTTACAAAAACCGGTTATCGCCTGCCTACTGAAGCAGAATGGGAATATGCTGCCCGCGGCGGAAATACAAGTCCTTATTATAATTATCCGAATGGCAATTCGGTTATCCTTTCTCAGGCGAATTTACCCAATTCAGGCGATCCTTATGAAACAGGTTCTTATCCTTTGACTACACCAGTTGGGTTCTATGATGGATCACTAAAAAATAAAACGACCTATAACTGGCCAGGTAGCACATCAACTTACCAGACTACCAGCGGAATAAATGGTTTCAGTCTTTCTGATATGCAAGGAAATGTATGGGAACTCATCAATGACTGGTATGGGCAAAACTACTATAGTAGCAGTACATATGATAATCCTACAGGTCCAGCTACCGGAACCACGATGCCTGATGGCAAGACATATAGAGGAATGCGTGGTGGGAACTGGTATAATGGTTATGATTTGAATGGTGTAAACGACGGTCATTCACGTGTTTCAAACAGGAACCCTTCTTACTATCGTGGACCACAGGATCCTAATCATCCCTGGTATCATATTGGCTTCCGCGTTGCCAGGAATCTTTCCATTGCCGCAGGGACAGTTGGATTGTTTATAAATGATACTGCAAATGCTTACGTAGGGTTTACGTTGTTTGCACCCAAACAAAACACAATGACCTATCTCATTAATAACGAAGTCCGTGTAGTGCATGAATGGACGGCGAGTACTTATCCACCCGGCCAGGCTGTTTACCTGCTCGAAAACGGTCACCTTTTGCGCACCTGCATGACCCAGAGTCAACTGGGTACTGGAGGCGGTGAAGGCGGAAGAATAGAGGAATATGACTGGAACGACAACCTGGTGTGGTCATTAGATTATTCAACATCTTCATATATGCAACATCATGATATAAAAAAGCTGCCAAACGGGAATATCATCATGTTGGTGGTCGAGAAAAAAACATATGCTCAGGTATTGGCCGCTGGCTTTGACCCAACAAAGTTGAATTCTGAAATACAACAAAAAGGTTACATGTTGCCCGATTGCATCATAGAAATTCAACCAACATATCCTTCCGGGGGAACAGTTGTGTGGGAATGGCATGTGTGGGATCACCTCATCCAGGATTATAGTTCGGCAAAATCAAATTATGGAGTTGTATCAGCCCATCCTGAGTTGGTTGATGCTGATGGGGACCACCGGATCCTACCACTCTTCTGGAATCATATGAATTCCATAGATTACAATCCTGAATTTGACCAAATAGCCATGAGCGTTAGAGGGAATAGCGAGGTCTGGATTGTTGATCACAGTACCACTACCTCTCAATCGGCAAGCCATGCGGGAGGCATTCGGGGTAAAGGGGGCGATCTCCTGTACCGCTGGGGAAACCCATTAACCTACGGCAAAGGAACCGTGAATGATGAAAAATATTTTGAGCAGCACGATGTCGAATGGGTCAAACCCAATCGCCCTGGTGCAGGAAATCTGACATGTTATAATAATGGAATTGGCCGTACACCACTTCACTCTACTGTGGACGAAATAATTCCTCCTGTTGATGCAAGCGGCAATTATTCTCTGACTACCGGAGCAGCTTACGGACCAACAGGATTTACTTGGTCTTATGCGGCTTCTCCTCCTGAAGCCTTATACTCTGAAAATATTTCAGGAGCGCAGCGACAACCAAATGGTAATACAATTATCTGCGAAGGTGGGCATGGCGATTTCACTGAAGTAACAAGCACAGGTGACCTTGTTTGGAGATATATTTGCCCTGTTGATGATAATGGCCCGTTAATGCAGGGAGAAACCATTCCGACAAACCCTGTAAGACCTGATGAGACTATGAATTCAGTTTTCAGGATATACAGGTATGCGCCCGATTATCCTGCATTTACCGGGAAAGATTTAACGCCAGGAGATTATATTGAATTGTACTCGTATAAAACGGTAAACCTGACGTTACTACTTGAAGGATTGTGCGCCGGAGGCAATACTATGAACCAGGCGCAGGATGAAGCAGGTTCGCAATGGACAAGTCCTATTGCTGATAAGATCACGGTGGAACTACATAGTGCTTCTGATTATTCCAGCATTATTTATACTGCATCAAATATTAACCTGTACACAAACGGGGCTGCTTCTTTTACTGTACCTGATACATACAATGGCAGTTATTATCTTGCAATAAGGCACAGGAATAGTATAATAACTGTAACGGCCTACCCGGTATCTTTCTCAACCGGAATTATTGATTATAACTTTACTAACACGGCTTCCAAGGCTTATGGCAGTAACATGACACTTTTGGCCAGCGGAAAATGGGCCATCTATAGCGGAGATGTCAATCAGGATGGGATTATTGATTCGGGCGACATGGCACCGGTTGACAATTTATCAACTTTGGCTACCTCCGGGTATTTTGTTGAGGATGCCAATGGAGATGGACTAATTGACTCGGGAGATATGGCTATAATAGATAACAATTCTACTGCGGCTGTTTCTATTGCAATTCCATAACTGTGATGTTAACAAGACTCATTGTTCGTAAATAAATTTACTGTTATGAAAAACATACTTTTTAT
Source organism: uncultured Lentimicrobiaceae bacterium (assembly GCA_964511085.1). Lineage (GTDB taxonomy): Bacteria > Bacteroidota > Bacteroidia > Bacteroidales > DASVHX01 > DASVHX01. The sequence continues at coordinate 13,006 of CAZEDO010000074.1, read as the reverse complement.
AGCATGCTTTTTCTTCTCTGTCATTCCCGGATTTACCCAGGAAAGTTTCTTCACTCAGACTGAGACCCGGTATTGGGATGCATCAAAAGCCTACAATGGATATACCCTTTTTGGAACACGTGGAACCTCTTACTTAATTGATATGGAGGGATATGTAATCCATACATGGAATTTGGGTACAAACCCGCGTTTTACCGAAGCCGGCACCTTGCTTGATGCAGTTGGCGGCAACCCGAGTAATCAGAATACATGGAAGGAACTTGACTGGGACGGGAACACCAAATGGCAATATTCAGAAACCCGATCGAATTACCATGGGCATCATGATTTTGCTAAAATATTCAATCCAAAACTCGGTGACTCCACATTCATCTACATCGCCAATAAAGATTTAACTGCACAACAATGCCTTGATGCAGGTTGCGATCCATCCAATAATTACACCGGAGCTCAGATGGATGCTATTGTTGAGGTGGACAGACTTGGCAATGTCATCTGGGAATGGTGCTTTTTTGATCATGTAGTGCAGGATATTGATCCATCCAAATCCACATATGGTGTTGTTGCGAATACCCCCGGTAGAATTAACCTGAACCTCCGGGGAAACCCGGTAAAGAGTGACTGGATGCACTGCAACTCGCTTGATTACAACCAGGAACTGGACTATATAGTCATTAATTCCGTTCATGGGGAATTCTACGTAATAGATCATGGAAATACATTTATCCCCAACAATCCTGCCAGCAGTATTGCCCTTGCAGCCGGCTCAACCGGCGACTTTAAATACCGGTTTGGAGATCCTGCCAAATACAATAAAGGGAATCCACCTTCGGTACTTGACAACTGGGAGAAGGCAACAGCCGGTCATAAGCAATTGGGAGGCTCTCATGATATACAATGGATCAGACCAGGCTTGCCCGGTGAAGGAAATTTCTTAGTCTTTTGCAATGCCCAGAACCTTTTTGAACTTACTTCACAATCGTATATAATTGAAATCAACCCATATTTGAATTCTGCGGGTGTGAACACAGGCAATTTTATTAACCCTCCTTTAGCCGGGTATAAAATTGTGAATTCTCCGAATAGTAATCTTATGAAGGAAAAGAAGAATGTTTCAAAACAGGTGGTATGGTCCTTTTCCAGTAAAAACAACACGTCCTTTTTTAGCACTATTGGTTCCAGTGCACAAAGGCTACCCAATGGGAATACATTGATCTGTTCAATGAATGATGGCCATTTCTTTGAGGTTGCACCTGCTGACACTTCCATTGTCTGGGAATATATTAATCCCATGACAAGGAATGGCTTAAAGAAAGTGAAAACGGACAATTATCCCACATATAACGGAGTTTTCTGGGCATACCGATACACTGCTGACCATCCTGCACTTTCAGGACACGTCCTTACCCCTGGCAACACTATGACAAATTCTGTTCCTGATTATTATGCCCCGAATAATCTTTCATTAAACATCTTGCTGGAAGGCTTGTATGATGGAGGTGGCAAACTCCACGCTGCTCAGGGCGGAAACGGCGCATATTGGCCTGACCCTGTCGCAGACAAGATTGACGTTGAACTTCATGATGCAGCCAATTTTGCAAACATCGTTTACACAGCATCAGGTGTAAATCTGAACACAAGTGGAATAGCAACGCTTACAATTCCTGCCATTTATAACGGAAGCTATTACATTGCAGTTAAACACCGTAACAGCATAAAAACTGTTACTGCTTTGCCCGTATCCTTATCTTCAAAATCATTGTTCTACAATTTTACCATTCAGGCGGCCAAAGCTTTTGGAAGTAACCAGGTGATGATGAGCGATGGGAAATGGGTCTTCTACAGCGGAGACGTAAACCAGGATGGGATTATAGATTCAGGCGACATGGCTCCGGTGGACAATAATGCTTCAATTGCTGAAACCGGTTATCTGGCAACAGACGTTAACGGAGATGGACTCATTGATTCTTCGGATATGGCATTCGTGGATAATAATGCATCGTTTGCTGTTAGTAACGTAATTCCTTAATTGTGAACGATGCTATTAATTTTATATCATTTTTGATCAATTTTAAAGAGAAATAATTACACATGTTTTTGAATTTCATAACGTAAAAACCGGGATTTATCAAAAGGAATATTTTTTTTAAGACATTGCTTTGAGTATTAACCACCTTAATAAAATAAAACTTATATTATGAAACACGCACTTCTTATAACAAGCTTTTTCTTCTATTTCATTTCCGGATTTACGCAGGAATGTTTTATGGTGCCCACTGAAACAAGATATTGGGATGCTTCAGCAACAGACAATGGATACACGATGTTTGGAACCCGCGGAAAAACATATTTGATAGACTTTGAGGGGAATGAAATTCACACGTGGGATATCGGCACAAACCCTCGTTTTACCGAAGCCGGCACCTTACTTGATGCCGTTGGCGGCAACCCGAGCAACCAGAATACATGGAAGGAACTTGACTGGAACGGGAACACCGTTTGGCAATACACCGAATCACGATCGAATTACCATGGACATCACGATTTTGCTAAAATATTTAATTCTAAACTTGGTGACTCAACATTCATTTACATCGCGAATAAAGATTTAACTGCACAGCAATGCCTTGATGCAGGTTGCGATCCTTCTCATAGTTACACAGGAGCCCAGATGGATGCTATTGTTGAGGTGGACAGGCAAGGCAATGTCATTTGGGAATGGTGCTTTTTTGATCATGTGGTACAAGACATTGATCCAACCAAAGCCACCTATGGGGTTATAGCGAACACTCCCGGGAAAATAGACCTGAATATCCGTGGAAACCCGGTAAAGAGTGACTGGATGCACTGCAACTCGCTTGATTACAACCAGGAACTGGACTATATAGTCATTAATTCCGTTCATGGGGAATTCTACGTAATAGATCATGGAAATACATTTATCCCCAACAATCCTGCCAGCAGTATTGCCCTTGCAGCCGGCTCAACCGGCGACTTTAAATACCGGTTTGGAGATCCTGCCAAATACGATAAAGGCGATCCCCCTTCGGTACTTGATAACTGGGAAAAGGCAACTGCCGGTCATAAGCAGTTAGGAGGCTCGCATGACATACAATGGATCAAGCCAGGCTTGCCCGGTGAAGGGAATTTCTTAGTCTTCTGCAATGCCCAGAACCTTTTTGAACTTACTCCACAGTCGTATATAATTGAAATCAACCCTTATCTGAATTCTTCAGGTGTAAATACCGGGAGCTATGTAGATCCTCCTGATGCAGGATACAAAATTGTTAATTCACCCGATGGGAACCTGATGAAAGAAAAGAAGAATGTTTCAAAACAGGTGGTATGGACCTTTTCCAGTAAAAATAATACCTCATTTTTTAGTACTATCGGCTCCAGCGCGCAGCGGTTACCCAATAGAAATACCTTAGTTTGCTCAATGAACGATGGTCATTTCTTTGAAATTTCGCCAGCTGATACTTCTATTGTTTGGGAATACATTAATCCTATGACAAGGGATGGCTTAAAGAAAATAAAAATGGACAATTACCCCACTTACAACGGAGTATTCAGAGCCTATCGGTATACGAGCGATCATCCTGCACTGGCCGGTCAGGATTTGACCCCAGGCAATACTTTGACTGGAGCGATTCCTAATTATTATACTCCGGAAGATCTTGCTTCTGTTAATGAAGATCAGAAAAATGTTGAATCAGGCGACAAGCTTAATCAGAATTATCCGAATCCATTCTCATACAGCACAACAATTGAATTTGATATTTCAGAACCCAAACAAGTGAGTGTAGGCATCTATGATTTCTCAGGAAACAAAGTAAAATCTCTTACAGAACATAAATATCCCAAAGGAAAATATTCCTTAAAATGGGATGGCAGAAACGAAACAGGGATGCAGGTTCCAGGCGGTATGTACTTTTACATTCTCAAAGCTGATAACAGACAAATAAGTAAAAAGATGATATTGATAAAATGAAGTATCTGAAGTTCTTGAATTGCCTAGAGTGTAATGTATTTAGCACTGGTCATCCAAGCATTATTATTCACATATTTGAAACTATTCAATTAATTTGAAAGGAGATCACTATGTTAAAAGGAGTAAAAATAGTCATACTAAATATTTTGACGGTTTTAGTGTTTGTCGGAGCAACTAATGCTCAGACAAGGACTATGGGAGTGTTGATTAACGATACGGCCAATACTTATAAAGGTTATACCTTATTTGCGCCCAAACAAAATACAATGACTTATCTGATTAACAATGCCGGCCGCAAAGTTCATGAATGGACAGCAAGCACTTATCCTCCAGGACAGGCAGTTTACCTTCTCGAAAATGGCAACCTTCTGCGAACCTGTATGACTCAGACTCAGCTCGGAACCGGCGGTGGTGAAGGAGGAAGAATCGAAGAATACGACTGGGACGACAACCTGGTATGGTCATTAGATTATTCCACAGCTTCATATATGCAGCATCATGACATAAAAAAGCTACCAAATGGGAATATCATTATGCTGGTGGTTGAAAAAATAACTTATGCCCAGATTTTGGCTGCCGGATTCGACCCATCGAAACTGAACCCGGAAATACAGCAGAAAGGGTACATGCTGCCTGATTGCATTATTGAAATTCAGCCAATGTATCCGTCAGGCGGAACTGTTGTGTGGGAATGGCATGTATGGGATCACCTGATCCAGGATTATGATGCTACAAAATCGAATTATGGAGTCGTAAGTACTCATCCCGAATTAATAGATTGTGATGGAGACCACAGGATCCTCCCGCTCTTCTGGAACCACATGAACTCGATAGATTATAATCCGGCCTTTGACCAGATTGCCATGAGTGTGAGGGGAAACAGTGAAGTATGGATAATTGACCATAGCACCACAACATCTCAGGCAGCGGACCATACAGGAGGCCTCCGTGGTAAAGGAGGTGATCTTATTTACCGTTGGGGAAACCCGCTGACTTATGGCGCAGGCACTATCAACGACAGGAAATATTTCGAGCAGCATGATGTGGAATGGGTCATACCCGGTCGGCCGGGCGAAGGCAACCTGACTTGCTACAATAACGGGCTCGGCCGAAATCCTGTACATTCTACCGTTGACGAGATCATTCCGGCCGTTGATGCTAATGGCAACTATCAGCTGACTGCAGGCAACGCATTCGAGCCGACCGGATTTACATGGTCCTATGTGGCTAACCCTCCTGAGGCACTATACTCTGAAAATATTTCCGGAGCCCAGCGACAACAAAATGGTAATACAATTATCTGCGAAGGAGGACATGGCGATTTTACCGAAGTAACAAACACAGGTGACCTTGTATGGAGATATATTTGCCCTGTTGATGACAATGGTCCGTTGAATCAGGGAGACACCCTCCCGACAAATCCTGTACGACCTGATGAAACCATGAATTCAGTTTTCAGGATATACAGGTATGCTCCGGATTATCCCGCCTTTGTTGGCAGAGATTTACCCCCGGGTGACTTTATTGAAAAATATATAAATGGTATTGAAGAACAAGCTTTGTTGCAATCAGCCAGAATTTTCCCTAATCCATTTATCAATCAGATCAATCTCCAGAATTCAACCGGGAAAGAAACATACCAGTTGTTGAATTCAGTAGGGCAAATGGTATGGACAGGAACGCATATTGAACAACAGGACTTTTCGAGCTTGAATTTTGGTTTTTATTTACTGAAAGTGAATACACCGGGGATGGTTCAGACTTTAAAAATCATGAAATATTCAAATTATTTCTGATATTAAACTACTTTGACACTCCGATAAAAAAGAGCAATACTATTTGCAACAATGATGGTAGTCCTTTCATTTCAAGAAAACAGTATTTTTTGCCTGAGCCGGAAATTATCCGGCTCAGTTTTTTAATGAAATATCTATACACAGCGGAAAATAATCTTCTATAAGCCAGTTTTTAACAGATAAAAACACTGGCTTAACTGATATTACAGTCCTGTTAGTTGATCGGTTTTGCATTGGCTTTTCTCCGGCTATAATTTTGTTTGAAAATCTCAGCTATGAAAACTATTAAATTAAATCGAAAAAATTATTCGCTAAAAGCTACATCCGACCAAAGCTCATTCAAATCCTACGTTTCGTTTCAGCAGGATTTTCCAAGGGTCGCTACACTTATCCTAATGGTGGTTCTAACATCCATATTTGCCCAATGCAAAAAGGATGATGATGAAAATGCTACCATGAATACTCCTATCACCGAAGATGAATATACAATTACTCAGGCAGTTTCCGATGAAGCCCAAAGGAATACGATTGCCTTCGACGGTTTAGCATTTTTAACGGGGAATCTTGGTTCGCAGTCGTTTCTTCCTCCCGGGAAGGTTGCAGATTACAGCGGATTTCAGTGCCTTCGCGATAACGACCCTACAAAACTTGGGCACAACACCAGTTTTGTAACTATCATATCCTTTAATATCCTCCATATTCTCACCGACGATCAAATCAACATGTTTGTTGAGCGGGCCCAGAGCCAGATAGATATGATCAACCAGTTTGCCTACAAACGCTATCCTTTACTACAGGCATTCCGCCGGCTGAAAGAAGGCGACCTTCCTTCAGGCACTACACAACTGAGCAAAGAGGCTGTGATGGCATATGCCGCAGAATTTTACAGGATCGACGGGCAGATCAGCTACGACAGGGCTCAGTTATTTGGCGAAATCGTCAATTCGTTAAGCACTTCTCAAAGAGCCAGTCTGGATGCTTTAAAAGCCCTAAATGGAATTGGAAACTGGGACAGCACTTTGGTTAATCCGCTGGAAGGCATGAATTTGCAAAGAGATATCAGTGTTGCAGTAATGACTTATGCAAGCGAAATTTATGCCTGGTATGCAGGCTCGGTAACCTCCGATGTTTACTTTTGCCCCGAAAGGCATGGTACATACTTTGGTTCCTTTTATCTGAAAGACTGGCCAGCCATGGGGAACCCAAATTATACCATCGACGAAACGCTTACAGGAAGTGCCGGTCAGAATTTTCTGGCAATGCTTACAACCGCCCAGGCCGATCAGGTGACAGGCATTGTTGATCTGCAGCGAAATGCACTTACCGAACTGGTTGCAAAAAGAGAGGCTATTTCTGCGGAACTCCGGAAATTCTTATCTTCTCAAACTGCAGATCAATCCACTATCTTAGACTTGTCGGCTAGATATGGCGAACTGGATGGTGAACTGAGCTATTACTATGCAACAACATTTTCGCTAGTCTATAACTCCCTTTCGGATGAGCAAAAAACAAAACTGCTTAAACTTGCGGATGACCTTGGTTATCTCAACCCTAACGGAGGCTTCCTTTACTCTGAACCTATATCAATGCCTGAAATCAGCAACACCGATTTTATGTTTAAATAAGATTTAAAATCATTGCAGGAATGTATCTGCGGACAGATTGCAGTCCTGCAATGTGCTTGTTTCTTTCAATGCTTTAATGACATTAACTTTATTACTTTTAACAAATAAATAATCCTGATCAGTATGAACAACAAACATTATATAAACACAACTGTAAGCATATTAATAATTTTTATGCTCCTGAGTCTCGAACCTGTTTTTTGCCAGAAAAGCCAAAAAACTGATCAAAAACGGCAGGTAAAATCCCAGCCTGTAACAGCTGAACAAACGCAGCAGATAAAAAAGATTTTATCGGGCTATAATGCTTCAAAATTAACTGCTGCTGACGCAAAAGCAATCCAGAATAAATTCAGGGATGCCGGCATCCATGCTGGGCCTGAAACAAATAATGCTATCAATGCGGCTGGATTCGACCCGGAAAAATTAAAGACATTGGCTCCTCCTCCAAATGCAGAGAATAATTCGAAATCAGGTCCACCAACAATTGAGGAAAAGCTTAAAGCAGTGGATGAGAAAATCTCTAAGCCCCTTTCTCTTTCGACTATCCAGAAGGAAACGGTAAATAAAGCCTTCTGCGAATTTTATACAGAGATGGATAAACTTAAGAAAACCCAGGCAGATGCACAGGCTCGTCCGGATAAATCAAAAGTTGAACCTTTGAAAAAGGCAAGGGATGCAAAAATTAAAAAGGTAATATCAGATGAACAATACAAAAAATACCTGGAATTGGAAAAGGCTGCTCGTCCTAACAAAGGAGAAGGAAATGTTCGGAAATAAAATCAGATTTTATAATCTTAAGCTGAATGAATAGCAGAAAAATTAAATATGCCGAAATAGCTCTTATTTCCTTAGTCTGGGTCGTTTTAATAGTTGTACCGGTGTTTTTCAGGGAAGATTACCACAATTCCATATGGAGGACTATAAACAACCAGTTGGAAATCCTTGTGCCGGTATCGCTGTTGTTTCTCCTGAACCGCTTTGTGTTTGTTCCTTTCTTTCTTTTCAGAGGGAAACTAACAATTTACATCGCTATACTATCTGGAATGATGTTGTTGTTTTCCTTTGGTTCCTATTATTACGATACCAGGATGAATCTGCCTGGAGGCAATCCACAAGTATCTGAAGCCCCAAGCCTCCGCCCCCCACGACCTGCAGCTGACCAGGACAAAAAGCCCGAAAAACCGCCACAATCCAGGAAGCGCCAGCCTCGTCCGGTACCCCCTTTCGCCAATGTTCTTATTTTATCAGTCCTTGTGGTTGGATTTGATACTGGAATGAGGTCAGGCCTTAGATGGATAGAAGTTGAAAACGAGAAGATCCAGCTCGAAAAAGATAATGTGGCTACCCAACTGGTGCTTCTTCGAAATCAGATCAGCCCACATTTTTTTATGAATACGTTGAATAATATTCATTCGCTTGTTGATAAAAATTCAGATGAAGCAAAGGAAGCTATTATAAAGCTTTCAAAAATGATGCGATATCTCTTGTATGAAACTGAATCTGAAAAAACTACTTTAAAAAAAGAAGTCGAATTCCTCGAAAGCTATATAAACCTTATGAAGCTAAGGTATAGCGCTAAAGTGAAAATTAATTTTAAACTGCCGGTTTCTATCCCTGAAAAGACTATACCACCTTTTTTGTTTCTTTCACTTATCGAGAATGCATTTAAACATGGCATCAGTTATAAGGATGATTCATTTATAGAAATAGAATTCATAATTGGCGAAAACAGGCTTCTGATGGTCGTAAGAAACAGCAAACCGATCAAGACCCAAACAAAAGAATATTCAGGCATTGGCATTGAAAACACCCGAAAACGTTTAGCTTTACTATTCGGTAACAATTACAACCTGGATATTATCGACAATGAAGATATCTTTACCGTAAACCTTTCTATTCCAATATGATCAGATGCATTGCTATTGATGACGAACCGTTGGCTTTAGAGCAAATTGCCGGATACATTCAAAAAACGCCATTTCTGGAATTATCAGGCTTATTTGAAAGTGCGCTTCAGGCAATTGAGGCAATTGGCACTACTCCCGTTGATTTAATGTTTGTTGATATCAACATGCCCGACCTCAACGGAATGGATTTCGTTAAGTCCCTTGAAAATCCTCCAAAAATTGTGTTTGTTACTGCATATGGCGAACATGCCTTAGAGGGATTCAGGGTTGATGCGCTCGATTATCTGCTTAAGCCTGTCGGGTACAGCGACTTCTTAAAGTCAGCCAACAAGGTAAAGTCCTGGTTCGATCAGAACCCTAAAAAATCCGATGAAGTCAACAGTAACAAAGAATTCCTCTTTATAAAATCAGAATACAAAATAGTGAGAATCAACTTTGATGATATAAAGTATATTGAGGGAATGAATGAATATATCAGGATTCACCTCACAAACTCTAAACCAGTGATGACTCTTTTGAGTATGAAAGCTATTGAAGAACAATTGCCGGCGGACCAGTTCATGAGAGTACACCGTTCGTTTATCGTGAGCCTGTCGAAAATATCTGTAATTGAGCGAAGTCGTATTGTGTTTGATGGTAATGTTTATATTCCTGTGAGCGATCAGTATAAAAACAAATTCCAAAACTATATTGAAGAGAACTTTTTATCTTAATCACTCTCCTTTAACCTTTCTGTCTTGTTAACAGATATTCTGTATTAGCCTGATAATGTGTAACATTCTACAATATCAATTTTGATTACAAACTTACAGTATGGAACAGAAATATTAATCCGGTCAAATGAGCTAATTTTGTCAACAGGATTATTCTGCTATGATGCTTGACATAAATTCCTGAATATCAAAACTCTTAATGCAATGCGAATGAAAAACTTACAAAGCAGGCAAAAGCAAATTCCGATAAAATCGTTTTTTATTTTTCTCGCATTTCTCACAGCAGGAAGCAAATTAGTTATTGGTCAAACATATACCGAAATCTTAGGCAGACCAACCGACAATTCAATCACTGTTAGTGTATTATTTGATCAGCAGGTCGAATTATACCTTGAATATGGAACGATTCCCGGCATATATACCAGTTCAACCGAAATAATTACGAATGCAATTAATACTCCTGATGAGATAGAATTGAATAATTTAAACCCCGACACAAAATACTATTACTGTACACTTTATCGCCCAGTAGGTTCCGGCCCTTTTCTTTCATCTTCTGAACATTCATTTCATACACAAAGAGCTCCCGGAAGTACTTTCTCTTTCACAATAGAAGCCGACGAGCACTTGTACGATAAAAAAGGCATTCGCAGTTTGTACAATATCTGCCTGGCAAACCAGGCAAAGGATAATCCTGATTTCATGTTTACCCTGGGTGATGTTTTCGGGGACGACCATCATCCTTTTGATATCACCTTACACGAGTTGGATTTATTACACAAGGATTACAGGCAATATTTTGGAAACATCTGTCATTCTGTTCCACTTTATATTTGCCTTGGTAATCATGAAGGCGAAAAAGATTTTTATTTGCACCACACACCTCCAAATAATATGGCTGTTTATGCTACATTATGGCGAAAATTTTACTTCCCGAATCCTTATCCAAACAATTTTTATAGTGGCAATACTGATGTTGAACCTTACGAAATTGGGAACCCCGAAAACTATTATTCATGGACATGGGGCAATGCCTTGTTTGTTGTTTTAGACGTTTACAGGGATGACTGCGATACTTCTGCAAAGCCAACAAATTGGGAATGGTCCTTAGGCTTGCCCCAGTACACCTGGCTGAAAAACACATTGGAAAACAGCAACGCTCAATATAAATTTGTTTTTGCACATCACACCCGGGGCGAAGGAAGAGGTGGAATATTAACAGCAAAATATTTTGAATGGGGTGGCTACGAAGCAGATGGAGTAACATGGGGGTTTGCCAGCAAGCGTCCGGGTTGGGATAAGCCTATACATCAATTATTTGTTGATAATGGCGTGAATATTTTTTTTCAGGGACACGATCATCTTTTTGCTCACGAAGTATTGGATGGCGTAACATACCAGGAAGTGCCAATGCCAAGTGATTCTACCTACGAAATTGGAATGCTGGCAAATGCCGGGGCATATACTTCTGACACGCTTGGTGGTTCAGGACATTTGAAGGTTACTGTTTCCCCTTCATGTGTAAAGGTAGATTTCATAAGAGCTTATCTTCCTGCTGATACACTAAGCGGAATTCATCATAACAGAGAGGTTGCATTCAGCTATTCCATTGGTAATTGTTCATCGGAGGGAACTTATGATATTATTGAAAACTCTACTGTTAAAGTCTTCCCAAATCCTGCAAAAGATCTTTTATCAGTTGAATTACCTAAGGATATAGGACACCCTGTATTTAGCATTGTTAATACATTTGGGCAAACAATACTTCAAACAAAGTCAAGGGATTTTGGTTTAGGCGGAATTCAGAATGGTATGTACTTTTTAAACATTAAGACTGAATTTTACGAGGTGAATAAAAAGGTTGTAATCTGCCACTAATCTATAATTATACTGATCAGTTGAGCATGCAATTTTAGCAAATTCAAGTAACCGAAGTATAAGTGCTTTCCTAAAGTTTACACTCGTCTTTTTATATTTCGTTCCATTCTCCAGCCAATGCTTTTGATTTTACAGGCTCCAACATGATTAAATTTCAGAACAAGAATTTTATTAGTATTTCGTTATAAAATCTAGAATTGTTAGATATATTTGCAGTACGTTCTCAAATCACATAATGGTATAACATCCGGGTACGCCCGGCCCCAGGTTCCCTGGAAACCTAACGGGAGAAAATGAGGGTTTAAAACTCAAAGCCATGAAAACAATCTGCAAAGTATCCATTTACCTGTTGTTGCTTTCTTTACCGTTTTCATCCAAAGCAAATCCTATAATTGTTGAATTTCCGCAGGTATTTATCTCGGAATTGTCCTTTATCACTTCAAACGACTGGACACTTGAACTTGAAATGTTCTGCAATACCACATTTTTCCCGCTGGAAAGTATTGACAGCGTTGTGATCCAAACCAACCAGGGAAACGCCCGGATATTAAACTGCCCTTTTGTGGAGCATTCCCTTTTTCTGGTTAACAGCGACTGTTTAAGTAGTCCATTAGTCATTAATACTTTGCAGGATACAATAAGGATAATTACCTACTTAAATAATGTTCCTTTTTGCCCATCCCTTGAGCACCAGCTTGCATTTGGCTATCCTGGCAGCCCAATACCGGTTTTGTTCGCCGGCCAGTCAGTTTGTACCTGGGAAATAACCTATGGCTATCCGTTATGCTTCTATAAAGATAATTCACCAACAATAGGATTTCCCAATGATACTGTTGGGGCAACAGCTACATTGCATGGTATGCTATACGATTATCAGAATCATTTAATTACTTCCCCCGTTTATTATTATTGCTTCAGTCTGTCCAACAATGTAACTTCATACGTCCTTCTCGAAAACACTTATTACATTACTCAATCTGTCTTTGGCTTTGATAATTCAGGGTATTACACAACACAGGTGTTTTCTGGTAACCGCAGTGTAAATATTATTGATAATTTATTCTCCGGTGGATGTCCTTACGGCTTCCCTTCTTTG
>CAZEDO010000073.1:0-19933 GCA_964511085.1 uncultured Lentimicrobiaceae bacterium | reverse complement strand
GAACGGATGTTTCCTAAACATTAAATACAGGTTCGATTCCTGTTGGGGCTACTAAATATTTTGTGGTATCAAGTCCTCCAGGGCTTTGAGTAACTAAATAGTAACATTAAGAGCCAGGCTTATCCAGTTTGGCTCTTTTCTTTTACCCATATTATCCAATCAACAACAGAAAAAAATCAATTTTCGGAAACAATGGAAACGTTTTGTATGTTTAATGTTTCTTTTGTTTACCTTTGCCACCGATTTTAAACTTGAATCCTGAAAAATATGGACGAAAAACTGGAAAAAATCCTGCGAGAAAGCTCCAGGCTTTTTAGTAAATACGGAATCAGGAGTCTGTCTATGGATGATATATGCCGGGAATTAGGCATGTCGAAGAAAACTCTTTACCAGTATGTTGAAAGCAAATCGGATCTCATTGCCCATATTTTGCAATACAAATTTGACGAACACACTAAAAATGTCATGTCACTGATGGACGGTAAGTTTAATGCTATTGATGTGTTGCTGGCTGTGAGCAGGAAAGTTTGCCTTGATATGCAAGATTTCCATCCTTCCACGACTTTCGATTTACAAAAGTATTATCCTGAAATCTTTAGAACCCATTATGAAGCTAAGATGCAAGCCATCTTTAACGACATCAAGGCGAATATCAATAAAGGAATAGCCGAAGGGCTCTATCGAGACAATATGGACGTTGACCTTGTGGCCCGCCTTTATGTTCAGAAGCTCGAAGATGTGCACGACCCAACATTCCTGGCATCTATAGCAGCTGATACAAATTTATATGCCAAAGTATTCCATGTGATGTTCGACAATCATATCAGGGGCATCTGCAATGGAACAGGAATAGCCTATTATGAAAAACAGAAACAATTCTTAAACTTTAATATAGAATAAATGAAAAATCACGCTTTTCTATTCCGGTTATGCGCTTTTGCTGCGTCAGTGCTGCCGGTAGGGCTGAGTGCCCAACAACAGGGTACTCCGCTGCAATACAGCTTAAAGCAGGCACAGGATTATGCAATTACAAACAATGTAAATGCAAAAAATTCAGCCATTGATGTTCAACTTGCCCAAAAGAAGATATGGGAGACAACGGCAATAGGCTTGCCGCAGATAAATGCCCAGGCCAGTTACCAGCATTTATTTAAAGTTCCCGAACTCAGCCTTGGAGGATCATCTTTTTTAGGGACAAAGTTACCCCCCGGTAGTACAATCACTTCTGATAACATTTCAGACGGGGATGTTTATCTGGGGTTTACACCTTCTGGTCCTATCCCCCTGGGAGTAAAGGATAATACTACGCTGGATATAACGGTTTCTCAACTTATCTTTAGTGGAGAATACCTTGTTGGTTTGCAGGCTTCAAAAGTATTTTACAAGATTTCCGAACAAAGCCAGAAAAAGACAGAACTTAACCTGAAAGAATCAGTTGGCAATACTTACTGCTTAGTTCTGGTGCTTGAGCAGACAAAAAAAACACTGGAGCAGTCGTTGGTTAATCTTATGAAAACACTTTACGAGATGCAGGAGATGAACAAACAAGGGTTTATCGAAAATACAGATGTTGATCAGATTGAACTTACCACCTTAAACCTGACGAATGGGGTTAATTCACTTAACAGGCAGGTAGAAGCTTCAAGGGATCTACTCAAATATCAGCTTGGATTACCGTTTGAGAGTGGTATTGTTTTAACTGACAAACTGGAAACCACAATTGATGCAGTTAGCCTGGAAACAGTTGTTTCATCAAAGTTTAATATCGAAAACAACATTGATTATCAGATTATGAATATTCAGGAAAAATTTGGTAACCTTAATCTGAAACGTGAAAAGAGCACATTTCTACCATCATTGGCTGCTGTTTACCGTCACACGGAAAAAGTAAATAAACCTGCTTTCGATTTTGCACCAGCTGATGTTTTTCAGCTTTCTTTAAATATTCCTTTATTTTCGAGCGGACAGCGAATTGTAAAAGTACAGCAACGCAAACTTGAACTTGAAAAGATTACGAATACGAAGAATAATGTAGCAAATGGATTGGAATTGGAGTTTATTAATGTACGCAACGAAATGGCAAGTGCATATGAAAAATATCTGAACGAAAAGAAGAATATTGAACTTACCAGCCGTATTTACGATAAAACCCTTATTAAATATAAGGAAGGTCTTTCTACAAGTTTAGATCTCACCAATGTGCAAAACCAGTATCTGACAGCACAGACAAACTATTACACTGCATTATACTCGGTGATCACAGCCAAAAACAAACTTGATAAACTAACAAACGACCTCTAAGTATAAAGTTATAAAGTTCATAAAGTAGAAAGTTATACCGTTAAAACTGAGAGTGAATTAAGATTAGATCGAGTCATTTTTTTAAATATTTAAATAAATATAAACCAGATATACAATGAAAGCCATGAATAAAACATTATTTTTCTTAGTGCTGGTAGTAGTTGCTGTTGCATGCAGTAAACCTGCCGATAAAAAATCAGAACTTGCCAAGCTAAAAAAGGAACACGATGAATTAGCCATTAAGATAAAAGCGCTGGAAACAGAAATTCAAGCTAATGATTCAACCTCTGAAATTAAAACAACCAGTGTTTCTATAACTGAAGCAAAACAATCCGAATTTAATCATTATCTGGAAGTCCAGGGCAAAGTTGACGGAGAAGACAATATTGCCGTTACAGCTCAAATGGCTGGTTCTATCACAGCCGTTTATGTAAAAGAAGGAGATGCTGTTCGCAAAGGGCAGGTTCTGGCGCAGATTGACAACAATGTAATGCAGCAGCAGGTTGCAAGCATGAAGCAGCAGCTTGAATTTGTAACTAATTTATATATAAAGCAGAAAGCACTTTGGGATAAGCAGATTGGCAGTGAAGTTCAGTACCTGACTTCTAAGAACAACAAGGAAAATCTGGAGAAGAGCCTGGCTACCCTTAATGACCAGGTTGAAATGACGCGCATCAAGTCACCAATTAATGGCACCGTAGAAGAAGTAAACCTAAAAGTGGGACAAATGGCATCACCCGGCTTGCCTGCCGTGCGTGTAGTCAATTTTTCGAACGCTAAAGTAGTAGCCGAAATAGCCGAAGCATACGCCCCCAGGATAAAACCTGGCAATAAAGTTATAGTATTCTTCCCCGATTTCAATAGCGAGATAAATTCACAAATACGCTTTACAAGCAAATATATTAATCCGGTAAACCGTACTTTCCTGTGTGAAGTTCGTCTAGGACCGAGTTCTGTTGAATATCGCGCCAATATGATGGCGGTGGTTAAAATCAATGATTATCAGAATCCATCGGCCTACACTGTGCCGGTAACGCTGGTGAGGGAAACACAAGCAGGTAAATACATTTATGTTGTCAGGGAAGAGGCAGGCAAACTAGTGGCCCGCAGGCTTCCTGTTACAGTCGGAAATACCTACAATGGATTAGCAGAAATTACAAATGGAATCGCAGCTGGGGAAAAAATTATCACAACCGGATTTAACAGCCTTATCGATGGCGAACTTATTAAAGTGAACTAATGCAAAACAGGTAATTTGCCATGATTAATTAATTTATGACAACACTATGAAAAAAAATAATTTCAAAGAGTTTTTTGCGACAAGCTGGGCTATTGATAACAAAACCAGTGTTTATGTACTGGCTGTTTTCATCACATTGCTTGGGATCAGCAGCTACCGCAGTATTCCTAAGGAGCAGTTTCCCGAAATTGTAATCCCAACCATCCTGGTAAACACCGTTTACCCGGGTACTTCGCCAGAGGACATGGAGAACCTTGTTACACGCCCAATCGAAAAGCAATTAAAAGGCATAAACGGTGTCAAGAAAATTTCCAGTAACTCCTTGCAGGACTTTTCATCTATAGCAATAGAGTTTAATACTGATATAGCAGTTCCTGAGGCTAAACAGCGTGTTAAAGATGCTGTTGACAAAAGTAAATCCGATTTGCCGGACAACCTTCTCACTGATCCAAATGTAATGGATATTGATTTCTCGGAAATACCAATTATGTTTATTCAGATTTCGGGAAACTACGATCTCGATCAGTTAAAAAAATATGCTGACATAGCACAGGACCGGATTGAATCGCTAAACGAAATCACACGTGTGGATATCGTTGGCGCCCTCGAACGGGAAATTCAGATCAACGTTGACATGTACAAAGCTCAGGCTTCGAGTGTAACACTAACAGATATTGATCGTGCCATTGCAGCTGAAAATCTGACAATTTCGGCAGGCAACATCAGTACTTTCGGCATGAAACGATCTATTCGTGTGGAGGGACAATTTAAGAATCTCGATGTTATGCGGAACATTGTTCTCAAATCGGCAAGCGGGGCTTCCGTTTACCTTAAAGATGTAGCCGAAATAAAAGACACATTTAAAGAACAGGAGAGTTTTTCAAGGCTAAATGGACAAAATGTAATAACACTTAATGTTGTGAAGAAAAGCGGGAGAAACCTGCTTGAAGCCTCTGATAAAATAAAGACAATTCTCCATAATGACCTTATAAATAAACAATTCCCGAGTGATCTGAAGTTAACGTTAACAGGTGAACAATCGCGCTATACTCGCAACACGCTTGAAGAGCTCAACAACACCATTATTATTGGAATGATACTGGTAACATTAGTGCTTATGTTTTTTATGGGCTTTACCAATGCATTCTTCGTTGGGCTGGCAGTGCCTCTTTCGATGGCAATCGCTTTTATGGTTATGCCGGCACTTGGATTTTCCATGAACATGATTGTTATGTTCGGATTAATATTTGCCCTTGGTATTGTAGTGGATGATGCAATTGTTGTAATTGAAAATATTCATAGGACGCACCAGAAGGAACCTAATATTGTGCTAGCCGCCAAGCGAGCGGCCGGAGAAGTATTTTTACCCATTTTATCGGGTACGCTCACTACGCTGGCACCTTTCTTCCCGCTTGCTTTCTGGCCTGGAATTGTTGGTGAATTTATGTTCTATATTCCTGTGACGCTGATAATTACTCTTTTTGCCTCATTGTTTGTGGCTTATGTAATTAATCCCGTATTTGCTATATCCTTCATGAAGCATGAATTTGATGCTCCTGAAAAAAAACAACACAATAAAAGGATACTTACCTATATTTTTGCTTCCCTTGCTGCTGCGCTTATCAGCTATGCCTTTTACGCTATAAACCATAGCGAAACATCTTTTGGCATTGGCAATTTCTTTGTTTTTGTTGCCTTAATGGTGCTCTTCTTCCATACTATCCTGAATCCGTATATAAAATGGTGGCAGGCAAGCGGGTGGCCTTGGTTCATGAAAATGTATGAAAAGCAACTACGTTTCTTTGTGAAAGGAAGAAATCCCTGGTACCTTCTTTTTGGTGTAATCGCATTATTATTTATCACATTTATTGTCACTGGTATCCAAAGCCCGAAAGTTCTGTTCTTTCCTGAAAATATGCCAAACAGCATCAATGTCAGGGTAAAAATGCCTGTAGGAACTGACCAGATTGTAACCGACTCGGTAACTAAAATAGTGGAACAGCGTGTAATGAAAGTGCTGGGTAAAAACAACCCGGATGTAGAATCGGTTATTACAAATATTGCTCTCGGAGCAGGCGATGATATGGACTTTAGCCGTAATCTTAGTGCTGAAAAAGGGAAGATAACTGTAAACTTTGTTGAATACAAGAACCGGGTTGGTATCAACACAACTGAATATTTAGACCAGATCCGCCAGGAAGTGAAAGGAATACCGGGAACGGAAATTTCTACTGAAAAGAACCGATCGGGCCCTCCAACGGGCAAGCCGGTTAATATTGAGATTACTGGCGAAAATATGTCAGATCTCATTACAGATGCAAGTGCTTTTAAGAATTACCTCGATTCACTTCAGATCCCTGGCATTGAGGACCTTAAAAGCGATTTCCAGGAAAACAAGCCTGAAATTGCTATAAAAATCGACCGCGAACGGGCCAACCACGAAGGAATCAGCACAGGGCAGATAGCCATGGAGATACGCACGGCAGTATTGGGAAAAGAAGTCTCGAAATATAAAATGGACGAAGATGAATACCCGATGCAACTCAGGTATTCGCTGGCAACACGCTCTAATATCAATAACCTTATAAATCTGAAAATCACTTATCGTGACATGAATTCCGGCTTGCTCAGGCAGATACCATTATCATCTATAGCCACTATTGATTATGTGGATTCATACGGTGGTATCAAACGGCAAAACCTGAAAAGGATTATCACTTTATCAAGTGGTGTGCTAACAGGTTATACAGCAAACGAGATAGTAGCGCAGGTTAAAAAACTTGCTAAAGATTTCCCTTTGCATGAAGGTGTGCAGATAAAACTAACTGGCGAACAGGAGGACCAGGCAGAAACCTCTGCTTTCCTGGCAAAAGCCATGCTTATTGCTATCGGCCTCATATTCTTCATCCTCATCACCCAATTTAACTCCCTTAGTAAGACCATCATTATACTGAGTGAAGTAATTTTTAGTGTTATTGGTGTATTGTTGGGTATTGTAATTTTCAACATGTCAATCTCTATCATTATGACCGGGTTGGGAATTGTAGCACTTGGAGGCATCGTTGTACGTAACGGTATATTGATTGTTGAGTTTATCGACACGCTTAAAGAGCGTGGGTTAAAAACGCGCGAGGCAATTATTCAGGCTGGGAAAACACGTATTACACCTGTTATTTTAACAGCAACTGCTACTATTCTGGGGCTTGTACCTCTTGCTGTTGGATTTAACCTCAACTTTGGAACGCTCTTTACACAACTCAATCCACAAATTCATGTTGGTGGCGACAATGTAATGTTCTGGGGGCCACTTTCCTGGACAATCATTTTCGGACTAAGTTTTGCTACTTTTTTAACCTTAATCTTCGTACCGGCAATGTACATTATAGCATACGAAATGAAGATTCGGCTCAAAAGGAGGAAAAGCAACAGATTATATCTAAAAAACCAGGCTTAACTTCCTGATTAAGAAACACCCGGTTGTGTATTGCCGGGTGTTTCTTTCAATTTTAATAATTGTCGAATTTGTATCCTGCTCCATTAAAGGGCTTGAAGAAAAGCGTTGATCTTACCTTGAAAATTAATATTACTTTCGCACTAAGAAGCAAAATAAGAAGCTAACTGTTTCTACGTGCCTAACTAAAGGCTATGAAATACAAGGATTTGACTCAGGAACAACTAATCTCAATCATCAAAGGATTGGAAGATCAGGTGGCTATGAATTCCAGGAATTCAAAGGCTATTGCTCCTTTATCTATATCCGACCTTACAAATGAATTGTTTGAATCATATCCGGAAGCAATCATTCTGGTTGATGGACAAGGTATTGTACATCGTATAAATGATGAATTTACAAGATTGTTCCAATATACTGAAGAAGAGATCAAGGGCCGAAATATTGACAAAATCCTTGCGAAAGGCGAGGAAATGATAACTGCCGCAAATCTTACTAAAGCTATTGAGTCGGGCGAAAGAGTTACTCTTGAAACCAGTCGATACCGTAAGGATGGCTTCCCCATTCAAGTATCTATTCTAGGTGTGCCTGTTAAATTAGGTAATGGTGGCATGGCCGTTTACGGGATTTACCGTGACATTACAGATTGGAAAATAGCTCAGGAAAATCTTATTGAAAGCCAGACAAAATATCAGACTTTGTTTGAATCTGCCACCGATGGTATTTTCCTGATGAAGGATAATGTATTTGTGGAATGTAACGGGCCTGCACTTTCAATTTTCCATTGCAGCAGTGAGGAAATCATTGGGAATTTACCACATATAGTTTCACCAGTTACCCAGCCAGATGGTCAGGATTCTATTGCCAAAGAAACACAATTGTTACAGGCTGCCTATGCCGGCGAACCCCAGTTTTTTGAATGGGTGCATAAACGTATGGATGGTGAGTTGTTTTTTTCAGAAGTAAGCCTCACAAGGATTGAACTCAAAGGAGAATTTTATCTTCAGGCTATTGTCCGCGATATTTCCCAACGAAAAAAAATTGATAACTTGCTCAAACGACGTCTCGAATATATCGAATTCATTAGTCGGGTGTCATCCAATTTTATTAATCTTCCGGCAGCAGAGATAGATACTGCCATAGTACATGCATTGAAGTTTGCGGCTATGTTCAGCAAAGTAGAGCGTGGTTATATCCTATTGCTCGATCCAATAAGCAGCCAGATTGAACTAACGCATGAATGGTATGATGTTTCTGTGGTTTCGCGGAAAGGACTCTTTAGCTATTTTGAGGCAGCATATATGCCAGAACTTATTAAATCGCTAAACGAAGGGATACTCATAATGACCCAGCGAAGCGAATTACCTTCCACCCCTCAATATCGCTTCATGAGTGAAATGCTCGATCTTTTGGAGGTTAAATCGTTCATTCATGTTCCTTTTTCGGTAGCGGAAAAACACTTTGGGTACATCGGTTTCGATGCTACCCAGGCTCCTGTAGATTGGACGGACGAGATAGTTAACACTTTAAAACTGACCGGACAAATAATCGGTAATGCAATAGGAAGAAAGAAAACTGACCATGAATTAACTCATTCAAAGGAAAAAGCAGAGGAATCGGACAAATTGAAAACAGCATTTCTGGCCAGCATGTCTCATGAGATCAGGACACCGATGAACCATATTATTGGTTTTCTTGAATTGCTGAAAGACACAGAGCTAAACCAGATTGAACGCGAGGAATTCCTGCACATAATCAGATCAAGCGGGAACAACCTCCTTCGGCTAATTGATGATATTATTGACTTTGCCAAGATAGAAACCCAGCAGTTAGAAATTGAAAACGTGGCGGTTTCTCTCAATAAGTTTCTGGAAGACATGCTTTTCACTCACCAGGATCTAATTACTGTGGACGAAAAGCATAACCTTACGATACAACTTAAAATACCCGAGAAGGATGCTTCGGCTGAAATAATCACTGACCCTCAACGCCTGCAGCAAATACTGACCAATTTGCTTTCAAACGCAATTAAATTTACTAATAATGGCTATATTGTTTTTGGCTATATTCTTAAATCAAACAACCGGCTTCAGTTCTTTGTTTCCGACACCGGTATTGGGATACCAAAAGCAAAACAGGAATTGATTTTTCAACGCTTCCGCCAACTTGATTATGGATATACCAGGTCTTACGGGGGTACAGGACTTGGTTTGGCAATATCAAAAGGGCTTATCGAAATGCTTGGTGGCGAAATTTGGGTGGAATCGGAAGAAGGTAAAGGCTCTACTTTCTTTTTCACTATACCATATAAACCTGTCTATTCTGAAGTGCCGGAACCTATGTTCACAGAACCTCCGGCAGTTATTAACTGGTCAGATAAAAATATCCTCATCGTTGAAGATGATGAAATGAATACCAAGTTTCTCAAGATAATTCTTTCAAAAACAGGGGCAAAATTATTTTATTCTGATAATGGACAGGAAGCTGTTGAAATGGCTCAAAAGACAACGTTTAACCTCATTTTGATGGATATCCAAATACCTCTTCTTGACGGCTATCAGGCAACACTCCTGATAAAATCAGCAAGCCCGTCAACAATAATTATTGCCCAAACCGCACACGCCATGTTGGACGAACGGACACATTGTCTGGAAGCCGGATGCGATGACTACCTTGCCAAACCTATTAACCGGAAGGAGCTGCTAGCTAAAATCCAATTTTTATTCGACCACAATTTTGCCTGTTAATAAGTTGGTGAAAAATCAAACTACATATATTTTTCAAATTGGGGATAATTGTTACTATCTTTGTAATGTCAATCGGGATAAGTTGATGCATTGAATGCATTCTTGTATTTGTTATACATTGAAGCTTTTGTTTCGTTGTATTTTTGTATTCAAATGGCTCCATGGCAAGAACCTCGTGAGCCCAACTTCAACAACTACCAGATTTCTACAATTACCGGGAACATAAGCCGCAAGATTAATTTTTTTAGCTTACAACACCGCTAAATCACAAATTTAAAACTCGTATTTCTCTTTTGCGGCTTTTTTGTTCCCTTTTTCAACCTTGTTCCCGGATTTATTTTTCAGAAGATTTTATTTACAGGCAACCATTGTTTGATTACAGTGTCTTTGCATTGATAAAACACTATGCTTGCTGACCAAAACATGTTAGACGGATGCAAGGCTGGCAACAGGCGTGCTCAAAGCCAGCTATACCGGGCATACGCTTCCGTTATGCTGGGGGTTTGCATGCGCTATGCCAGTGGTTTGGCCGAAGCTGAAGATATGCTACAGGAAGGATTCGTAAAAATATTTACAAATATTGCTTCCTTCCGTGGCAGTGGTTCGCTTGAGGGATGGATGCGGCGTATAATTATTAATACAGCACTCAACCACATCCGCAATAAAGCAAAATTCCGGGCGGTAGATTATACTGACGATTTGCCTGATTTTCAGGATGAGGATAGTAAAGAAGAGGAGCCAATTACTGATGTTTCTGCGGCAATCCTCCTCCAGATTATCCAAAATCTGCCCGAAGGATATCGCATGGTTTTTAACCTCTTTGCAATAGAGCTTAACACACATAAGGAAATAGCTGATATGCTCGGTATAAGCGAAGGCACTTCGAAATCGCAACTGTCAAAAGCCCGTAGAATACTGAAAATGAAATTAGCAGAAGTTCACAATAATTCAACACTTTCTGTACACTGACATGAAAGCCCAAAAAGACGGCAAGCCTCAAGGCAGCCATAATATTGACGAATTGTTCTCCTCCGGGCTTGGAAAGCTCACGAGACAACCGTCGCCTGCGGTATGGGAAAATATTACCGGACAGCTACCCCCTCCGTCATCTTCATCCGGAGGTATTGCTGGAAGTGTAAATAAATGGTTTTTTATTGGATTGGCTGGTGTCACCATTACGGCAGCCATCCTCTTCTTCCAGAGCCGGAATTCCGGCACCTCCCGATTGACTAAAGCCCATGCTCTTCTACCTGTGTCAACTGACACTATCGTTTCGTCAGTTACTGATATTCCTTCTTCCAAAAATCCAGGACAAACTGTTATTTCTGAAAACCATGCATTACATTCAGCACCGGAAAAACCAGTTCAGCCCGGCTTACTGGAAAACATGGCCAACCCGGAGCAAAATACAGATCAGGTAATTACTAAAGAACAAATTATAACCTTACCTGAAAATGCGAATCAAAACACTTTGAGCCCTGAAAGTAGTTCTGAGTTTGCAATAACACCTCAATCTCCGGATGTCGGGATTTCTAAAACAATAATGACACCAAAAACTTCTGATGACGGCATTTCAAGTTCAACAACTACACTTGAAACTTCTGATAACGGGAATAGAAAATCAACTGCACAAATCTCGGAAATTGAATTAAATAAGCCTCCCGGCAACAATACACCAAGGCTAACATCTTTGTTAACACCAGGAACAGTCCCGATAAAAGACACACTGTTAAACAGCCAGCTACCGCCTTTATCCTCAACCCCAAACGTGACAGAAAAACAACTGATGGCTTTTTCGCTTGAATTGTACACAGAACCAGTCCTTTCCAACCAAATGTTGAAAGCAAAATCTTCAGATGCCAGTGCGTTGCTGGATTACCGTAAAAGAAACGAAACCTCATTTATTGGGATTGATTGGGGCCTGGAAGGGAGAATATCAAAAAAGAATTTATTCGTGCAGACCGGTATCCGGTATTCAGTTCTCGGCATGAATGCTAACTACCCTTTCTTATCGTCTCTTCTGGATTCGAGCAGGAGCCATTTCAACATAAACATTCGGAATACGTGGGAATACTCTACTTATTGGGTATGGACGCAAAAATCCGGTATAATATATTATGTTCCTGTTCTTGACAGTAACCTGATACAGCATTATGACAGCACATGGATATCATTGATAGATACTAGCTATAATAAATGGAAAGAGAAGTCGCAACTTCGCTACCGCTACGTGGAAATACCCTTACTCGTTGGTTACCAATACGGTAAAGGCAAACTTGAAACTGAAGTTTCGGGTGGGGTTGCTTTAGGATTTGTATCAGAAATGAAGGGAAATATCATTTCCACCGACCTAAACGCAGCAATTCCGGCAAACCATCAGAACATTCCGTTTAACAAACCCTTGTTTAGCTTGTTGTTGCGGATTGGTTGCTCTTATCATCTTAATCAGAATTTGAGTGTCTTTACAAGACCGGCATTCCGATATACACCCCGATCGGCATTCGGGACCGGATACCCGCTTTATCAGCGGAATTATTCGCTGGGAGTGCAATTTGGGATTAAGCTGGAATTTTAAATGCTTTATCAGGCAACCATACGATAATAATGTGTCTTAATAGTATAAAACTTTAAAAATCTATATTCATATGAAAAAGACAATTCTTACATTGCTGATGATTGCTTCAGTGATCTTTGGACTAAATGCCCAGCCTTTTTTCGTGGTACACGGAACAGTTAATAACCTGAATGGGCTGCCTGTTAGCGGACATCAGGTATATATTGCCTCCGACTCCTTGAATTAC
This sequence comes from uncultured Lentimicrobiaceae bacterium, assembly GCA_964511085.1. Classification (GTDB taxonomy): domain Bacteria; phylum Bacteroidota; class Bacteroidia; order Bacteroidales; family DASVHX01; genus DASVHX01. The sequence goes on along the minus strand of CAZEDO010000073.1, from coordinate 7,393 downwards.
CCTCCGGGATGGAATTATTTTAATTCGGTCTACACAAACCAGAATGGTTATTTTGTTGATACCGTTCCTTTTATTGCCGGAACTAACATGGCTTTCAGGATTTATACATTCGACTGCATCCCGGCGCTACACGATACAATAGTATTTAGCGGAGAGCAACAGGGAATGATTGAGTTTAACATCTGCGATCAGGCAACACCGGGTTGTCAGGCGGCTTTTCAGGCTTTCACTGACAGTTCGGGGACACATTTTACCGATTATTCAGTTGGTAATATTACACAATGGAGTTGGAATTTTGGTGACCCATCTGCAGGCACTAATAACACCTCCACGTTACAGAATCCAACTTTTAACTATAATCTTCCCGGAGTTTATATGGTTTGTCTCATTGTCTCTTCTGCTGATGGCCTTGGCTGTACCAGCACATGGTGTGATACCATCACCGTTGGGAATATCCCTGGTTGCCAGGCCGCATTTCAGGCTTATGTAAACCCAGGAACAGAAGCATATCAATTTACTGACTATTCTGTTGGTAATATCTCCAATTGGCATTGGAACTTTGGTGATCCTGCCTCAGGTGTTAACAACGATGCAACCTTGCAGAATCCATCTCATACCTTTGCGGCTCCCGGAGTTTACATGGTTTGTCTGAGTATTTCATCTGGTGATAGCGCAGGATGCAACAGCACATGGTGCGACTATATTACAGTTGGGAATGCCCAGGGTTGCCAGGCTGCTTTTCAGGCTTATCCTGATAGCACAGGGCCTCTGTCATATCAGTTCATCGACTATTCTGTTGGTAATATTTCTGGCTGGTATTGGAATTTCGGAGATAATACTGCTTCCTATGTGCAAAACCCACAACACACATACTCTGAGCCCGGGGTTTACAATGTATGTCTCCAAATCTATTCGAATGATAGTTCAGGATGTAGCAGTTCCTGGTGCGATACAATAGTAATTGGGAATGTCCCGAATTGTAATAGTTTCTTTACCTATTCGGTTTCACAATTAACTGCTTCGTTTGTTGGAACAACAAATGGATATATTGATCCTTCGTTTACATGGAGTTTCGGGGATGGAACAACAGGCACAGGCCAAAATATAACGCACACTTATGCTGCAACAGGCTATTATATAGTGACTTTAACTACAACAGATAATCCTTCCAGTGGGTGTTCCAATACAATGACTATGCAAATTTATATTGGTCAACAGCAAGGGGATATAATCTGGGGTCAGGTTTCAGCAGGTAATACTTATGCCGATCTGGCACATGTTCTTCTGTATGCTATGTCTGACTCAACCAATAACTTCACACTTATTGACAGTACTATAGTCGATTCCGCAGGTTATTATCAATTTAGCGGTATAAGTAACTATGTCATTTTTCTGAAAGCCGAGTTGCTGCCAACTTCTGCTTATTATGGAGAGTATATACCTACATATTACGATAGTGCTATGTACTGGAGTGAAGCAACTGGAATAGTTGTATATCAACCAAACAACCAATACAATATTGGCATGTTGCCAGCCGCAGGAATAGCCTATACAGGCAATGGGGAAATGAACGGGACAGTTACATATGGCAATGGCAAAGGTATGGCTGCCACAGGAGTAGAAGTAATCCTCCTCGATGCCGCTGGTAATCCACTGGCTTATACATACACTGACAATACCGGATGGTTCTCGTTTGCAAATTTAGGTTTTGATACTTACGCCGTTTATGTGGAGATGCCCGGCCTGACTACAACCCCGGCTGCAGCTACCCTTGATGCAACAAATTCAACAGCCACAATGGTATTTATTGTAGGGGAAAATTCAGTTGCACTTTCTATTGATGAAAAATTACCTGATGGTTTTAAAGCCGTTGGCCAGGTATTTCCAAACCCGTCAAAAGGCGAGGCCGCTATCGTGATTAACCTCGACCGTACAACAGACATTGAATTGAGAGTGATTAACTTCACAGGAAATACAATGAGCACCGGGGAAATTACAAAACCAGCCGGACAGCATAAAATCATGCTAAATACTTCGCAACTTTCTTCAGGTGTTTATGGCCTGCTGATAACCAACACGAATGGAACCGGTACAATGCGGAAATTTATAGTAGTACGTTAGATATATAAGTTGGCAAAGGTTCGCGAAAATCTATTTTCCGAAATCCATATAGCAAAAAGCATCCTGATCAGGGATGCTTTTTGCTTTTTTAGAAAATCAGAATAAATCTTTATTGATTGTCCGAAGCAAACCACTCGGCATAGGAAGTAACAGTTTCACGAAGGCGCATACAAACCAGTTCAATTCCGGCAGGTAGTTTTGATTTGATACGGGTTGCATAATCGATAAGTAGGTTTTCGCTGGTAGGTTGATAATCCACAAGAATAAGTTTGCCAAAAAGATCGGTCATCTGAGGAAAATATTCATTGGCCGAGTCCTTGTTCAGAACTAATGCATGATCAAATTCTGTTACAATTTCCTGGCGTACTAAAGTTTTGAGTTGCCCGAAGTCCATTACCATTCCAGATTTTGGTGAGCCCGAATCATTAATAGGCTCCCCTGCCACAGTAACCACCAATTCGTATGAATGGCCATGAATATTCCTGCAAGGGCCATCGTAGCCTTTAAGGGCATGTGCCATTTCGAATTTGAATTCCTTAGTTAAACGAATTTTTGTCACAGAACGAAGTATAAAGTATGAAGTTCAAAACATAAAGTTCAGGATCCGCAGAATTAGAAAGCAGAAATTCCTAATTAAGCTTTTTCCATTTCCGCAACTACTTAACAATCTTTTCCCGTGTTATTACTTTACCATTGCCATCCAGTATGCAAAGTATGTGGATACCTGGCAATAACACGGAAGTATTTAGCTCAAAATGATTCCCTATTCTGCTCATATCTGCTATTTCTTTGCGTCCAGTAATATCATAAACTAGTAACGTGACATTTGGATTTGATTCAAGCCCCGGAACATCCACCTGACAGGAATTGACCACAGGATTAGGATAAACCAATGCTTTCAGATATTCCTGTACGTCTGAAATACCTGTATTGCCGCCATATATAGCAGCAACATATTCGGGATGATCAATAAAAGGGTTGCGATTATGCTGATCGGCATATACCGCATTATTACGATTAATTTCTTTTGTAGAAACAGGATCCGCACTGCTCCAAAGTTTCAGCATTTCCAAAGCCCAGGGTTTCAGCTGCGAACCTGTAACCATTGGACTTCCGGGCCAACCGGAATCTTCAGTATAATAGCGGACTGACATATAAAAATAAGAACGTGCAAAATCGCCTTTGAAAGCATCAATAGGTTCGAAAACTGTACCTGAATATCCCGGAGCACTACAATCGCCCAATTTGCTGCCGTTCTGTGACATCCATGTTACAGTACCCACGTTGCCTAAAGGATAATTACTTCGTCTGTTATTCACATAGCCGTCAGTAGGCAAAAGGTGAAAAAGATCAGTATACATTGGCGAGGCATCACTAAACCAGCTTGCCGGAAAAGAATGTTCGCGGTTATAGCAATCGCCTTCGCCATTATAGTTGCCACATTGATCACCGGAAACATAGTTATAAACATATGGCGGATTGCCGTTTGCTGTACCATCGGGAATATCCGAATACATATCCCAGACAGTACCGTTAGGTTTAGCATCTGTGCTTTCAAAGGAGGAGTAAAGACTACTATAGGAAAGGACTGTGTGCCCTTTGATGATGTTATGAAGAGCTGTCTTCAATGCGGTGCCTGTAAGCCCGTTGGCAGGGTCGTAGTATCCCTGTGGTATCTGGCCAAAGCCCGGGATTGAAGAAATAAGTGCGACGAGTATAAGTAGTTTTATTTTGTTCATGATTAATATTTATCTGATGAGTTTTAAAAATAGATGAAGTCCGGCTGCCAGCAAAATAAGACCTCCTGTTGTCCCCAGTCGTAATTTAAATGAAGCAGTACCCCGGATTCTGCCGATGATAAGCCAGGCAGAACAAAAAAGCAGAAATGTTGCACCTATTACCAATATAGTATTGGGCAAGGTTGGAGCTAAAAAGCCTATTGCGGCTGAAACAATAAACGGATCAATGCTGGTTGCCAATGATAACCTGATAACTACTCTCAATTCGTTCGTAATAAAGGACCAGTCTTCAGGTTTTGCCTGAAGCGATTGATAAAGAATTTTAAGCCCCATCATTACCAGTAACGAAAGTGCTATCCACTGAATTGCCGAAGGGAATATGCCGCTAATCACTTTCCCTAGTAACAGTCCTGTAAAAGAAAAAATTAATTGTGTTGTCACCAAAATGAAAAGGAACCTTAACATAAAACCAGTTTCCGATTTACGCAACAAATACCCTGCTGCCAGGCAGATGCCCGAAGTATTAAAGGCGAGGGCGAGAGAAATCAGAGCAATTTCGAAAAGATTCACGTAACCAATTATTGGGCTGCAAAAGTAAGCAAATTATCAGGTGGTAAATACCTGCTTCACAATCTTTTCGGGTAAAGCGGGATTGGAGGCAAAATATATTTTTCTACGTAAACTTTTATTGTAAATTTGCAAACTCTTAAAAAATACGCACTTAAAATAAATATCTCATGGCATTAATTGGTCGAATCCGAAAACAATCTGGCTTTCTTGTTATCATAATAGGTGTGGCTCTCGCAGCATTTGTTCTTGGCGATTTTATTAAAAAACGTCCAAAGACAGCAAATTTCATTGCAGAAGTTGCCGGCGAAAAAATTAACCCAACAGATTTTAATAAAAAAGTTGAAGAAAATATTTCTATCCGGAAACAGAATGCCGGAAAAGAAAACCTTACACCAACCGAGAACTACGAGGTAAGGCAGCAAACGTGGAATCAGGTGATGAACGAAATTGTAATGAATAAGCAATATGAAGAACTTGGTATTACTGTAACTGTTGATGAGCTCAACGATCTTATCCGCGGAAAGAACCCTCACCAATATATTCAGCAGAGTTTTAAAGATCCTAAAACCGGTGTGTTTGATCCAAAATTGGTAAATAATTTCCTTCAAAATCTGGACAAAGTTGATCCTGCAATGAAGGAGCGTTACCTGATGATAGAGAAAGCAATCAAATCTGACCGTTTGACAACAAAATATAATTCGCTTCTTACCAAAGGATTTTATGTCCCAACTGCTTTTGCAAAACTTGATTATGAAGCCCGCGGACGCAATGCCAAAGTGAGATTGACAGGATTACGCTATCAGACTATTTCTGACAGCACTATTAAGCCTACCGATGCTGATTATCAGAAATATTATGATGAGAACAGTTACAAATATAAACAGGATCGCGCTTCCCGCGATTTGGAATACGTTGTTTTTGATGTGAAAGCTTCAACTGAGGACCGCAACAAAATAGAGGAAGATGTAAAGAAATTATATGTCGAATTTCAGACTGTTACTGACGTTCCTACTTTCATAAACTCGGTTTCCGATACACGCTACGACAGTACATGGCGGAAGAAAGGCTCACTCTCCCGCAATATTGATTCGTTAATGTTCAGTGCAACTCCCGGCACTATTTTCCCTCCTTACGAAGAGAATGGAACAATTCATATAGCAAAATTGCTGGATGTACAGGCCCGTCCCGATTCCCTGCGTGCAAGTCATATACTGGTTTCCTATGCCGGAACAGGGGTTAACGAAAAAATTAAACGAACAAAGGATGCTGCTAAGAAAACCGCCGACAGTTTGCTGGCTATTGTAAAGAAAGATCCTAAATTGTTCGAAATATTAGCAACAACAAAATCCGACGACCAATCGTCAGCTGAAAAAAGCGGAGATGTTAACTGGTTCGCTGACGGAGCAATGGTACCTTCATTTAACCAGGCTGTTCTGCAAGGCAAGATAGGCGATATAGTGGAAGTTGAATCCAGGTTTGGATTCCACATTATTAAAATCACCGGCAAAAAAGAGCCAGTAAAAAAAGTTAGGGTAGCTCTGCTAGATCGCGTAGTTGAGGCAAGCGGAAAGACATTCCAGGATATATTTGCACAAGCCAATGCTTTTGCAGCCGAAAATACAACCATCGAAAAATTCGATAAAACTGCTACTGACAAAGGCCTTAACAAGCGCTCGGCTGAGCGGCTTGAATCTATGTCGAACTCGATTCCCGGCGTAACTTCACCACGCGAAATTGTGCGCTGGGCATTTAATGAAGCAACAAAGAAAGGTGATGTATCAACTGTTTTCGATACCGAGGGGAGTTATGTTGTGGCGGTAGTAAAGGAAATACGTGAAAAAGGCATCCTTCCGCTCGATCAGATTAAAGATAACATAAAACCATTGGTAATCCGCGATAAAAAAGCTGAGATTCTGATAAAGCGTTTCAATGATAAATTAGCTTCTGCCAAAAGCATTGATCAGCTGGCTTCTGGTTTACAAACGAAGATTGACACAGCAAATATCATCTTTGCCAATCCAAACGTTATAAATTATGGCCGCGAACCGCAAATAGTCGGTACCGTATTCTCCATGAAAAAAGGTCAGTTATCAGCTCCTCTCAAAGGCGAAATGGCAGTGTATGTTTTGATAGTTGACGATATTACCGAACCTGCACCCGCCAAAGATTACAAGAACGAAAAGATGCAGCTCAGCGGTAGTTTCCAGGGAATGGCTCCAAGGCAGATTCCAACAATACTTGAGGAAAAAGCAAACATAAAGGATAACAGGATTTTATTTTATTAGAGATAACCCGTTTTGGGTAAAAAAAGATGTCCGGACAAAGGGCATCTTTTTTTTTGTTTACAGGCAATGGCAATGGGTATGTTGCAAACATACCGGATTGTAAACATGCCCGTTGCAAACTGGCGCGGGCATGTCCAGGTCACCTGTCTGTCACGACGGATATACACTTTAGAGTACCTGTTCTGACGGATGCATACCTCAAAGGGTCATGGATGCCTAACTGTCAAGACAGATGCATACCTTAAAGGGTTCCCGATGCCTATACGTCACGACGGATGCATACCTTAAAGGGTTAATGATGCCTATACGTCATGACGGGAATATACCTAAGCGGGTTTTTAAGAGTATTTCCAAAAATCTTAGTTAATAAACTATTTACGTTTCATGTAAAAATAATCAAAGCCGCTGATTTATTTGTGCCGGGTACTAAAAAGCACATGCTGGCGCTCGTTTAGCGATAGCGTAACGAGTGCCATTCTTCACCGTCGTTTGTAACGACGATTGCGAAGCCTGAAGATTATCTTTTCAGCTCTGCACGAAATTATGCAAGTATGGATAGTGTTTTGGATGTATGTTTGATTACACCGGAATTGAAAACTTTTTAATTATCAGGATGAATAAAGTATCGTTGCAAACGATAAGAGGGGAGGCACGCGTTGCAAACGCGCGCCAGCAGGG
>CAZEDO010000072.1:0-20087 GCA_964511085.1 uncultured Lentimicrobiaceae bacterium | reverse complement strand
GGAGTGTGGCATTAATCTCAGCCGTAAGGCCTTCGGTAATGGTTGTTTTTTCGTATGAAGTGGCATGGCCTGGCAGGGAGAGTTCCACGGTATAGTCGCCAATTAATTGGTTCTTTAGCGTAACGGGCGTTTGCCCTAAGTCTTTGCCATCTATTTTAATGGAGGCTTCGAAAGGGGTACTCATAATCTTCAGGTTGCCTGTTTTAGGTGTGGGACTGAGCTTAATATTTATGGGTTGTCCAACGGTAACCGTCTGTTTTTCGGCAGCGGTGTTGTGTTTTTCACATTTGGCTTCAAAGGTATAAACACCGGGGTTCAGCCGACCCTGCCAGGTGGCTTTGGCTTTAAACAGGGTATTGATGTAAATATCGGCTGGCGGATCGGAAGTAACTGTAACCTGGGCAAAGGTGGGTTGCATTGTAACGGCAACCTTCTGGGTTTCCCCGGCTGCAAGCGTAATATGTTGGGTGGTGGTTTCATATTCGTCGCGGCTAAGGGTAATACTATGTTCCCCTGCCGGTACTTTCTCCATGCTACAGGGCGTTGTTTTTCCGGTAGCCGAACCATTGAGACTAACCGTTGCCCCGCTTTCAGGGCTGCTGGAAATGGAGAGCGTTCCAAAGGTAGGATTTGCAGTAAAAACAACAGGCAGGTTTTGTTCCGGTTTCAATGTAACCGTTTGTTCTGAAATCTGGTACATGTCTTTCCTTACCTTAATGGTTTTCTCTCCTGCCGGAACCCTTTCAAAGGAGCAAGGTGTTGTTTTGCCGGCCGGCATATCATTAATATAAACATCGCCGTTTATTTCAGGTTCTGTTTTAATGCTCAGTGTGCCGTAATTTGGCTTTAACTTCATGTTCATCTTCTGCTTCTCACCACCGACAAGTAATTCAGCTACACCGGCTTCGGGGAAATAAAGCTCTTTGGAAACCCTCCATGTATATTTTCCGGTTGGAAGTTCATTCTGGTACGGCGTTTTGCCGGCAGGCTGATCGTTGATATACACATCGGCATCTGTGGGTTCGGTGATGATGGTAAGCCATTGTGTTTCGATGGTTGGTTCTTCAACCGTAGTTATTACTTTTCCGGTTGTTAGCACCATCTCGTAAACCTCCCCGGCTTCAATGGATTGGGGATAGGGATAGTTGCGCAATAATGTGAACTTTGGGTGCTTAATAGTTACTGCTTTAGAACCACGTGGCACATAGAGCCATATTTCGCCGGTTTTTTGAACAGTGGAAACTATGCCAATCATACCGCCATCAAATTCAAAACCAGTTTCTGTAGTTACAATTTTAATAAGAGCAGCCTTTTCTCCATTTTTATCCTCTTTTGGGTAGGAAGCACGTGCATCAAGGTCGTTGGATAAGACGCGGAAGGATTTTACAGAAATTTGCTGGGCTGGCAAGGTCAGTCCAGACATCAGTAAGAAAGTAAGAATAAACACTTGTTTCATACTGTGAGGTTTGTGCGTATTATAATTGAATTAAAAGTAAAGGTATGAAAACAGGTTGATACTGCAACGAATAGCTTTTCAAAAACAAACCACTCACATCAAAATATATAAGCTGTTACGCTTTCGTAAAACCAGTGGGCTCACCTCAGATAAAACCAGCAAAGGTTCAGTATAATTGCCACCCTGGCCAACCCCAACCGTTTTAACAGGTATGGCTATGATTTCGCTTTTGTTTTAACGAATATCTCAGTACTTTTGATAAAAACTTTTAGATGCCTGATTTGTATATCATAGCAGGTTGCAATGGAGCAGGAAAAACTACCGCTTCATATACTGTGTTGCCTGAAATGCTTAATTGTAAGGAGTTCGTTAATGCAGATGAGATTGCAAAAGGATTATCCCCGTTTCAACCGCAAACAGCTGCAATTGATGCCGGAAAAATTATGTTGACAAGGATTCAGGAATTGATTAAATCAGGAGTGGACTTTTCTTTTGAAACAACGCTATCAGCGCGGCATTTTATGAATGTGGTTAAAGCAGCACAAGAAAAAGGATATTTTGTAACCTTGGTTTTTTTCTGGCTTAATAGCGTTGATTTAGCAATTCAAAGAGTAAAAATGAGGGTGAGCGAAGGAGGGCATGATATTCCTGAAGATACCATAAAAAGACGTTATAAAACAGGAATAACAAATTTGATGCATAAGTATATTCCTATTTGTAATTATTGGATAATTATAAATAATTCGGAAGGCCCTTTTAATTTAATAGCTGAGGGGGTGCAAAATATTGAAGTAGAAATTAATGATACCGCAATTTGGAACAAGATTAAAACACAAGCCGATGAATAACGAAAAGATTATTGAATTACGTGAAAACATTTTAAAAGGAATTGAGTTATCCTTTAAAAAATTAATCAAGACAAAGCAAAAAAACAATGGCGAATTCGTTTATTCAAAAGATGGAAAAATATTCTTTGTCAAGGCAAGCGAATTGGCCAAATAGTTCTTCCAAAATACCCCGATAGCCGGTTTAGCTTCGCTGAACCCACTTCGTTCGGTTGTAAAAGTGCATGTTGAATTAATGTTTTTCCTGTTCTCACTTATACTTTACGGCAATTGCATTACAGAGCGTTTATAGGTATTGTGAAAAGTTTTATCTGCATATTTTTTTCGAATTGCCCGCCATCCTTCGACAAGCTCAGTAAACAGAGGCGGTATTACTATTATTCGTTGGCTCTTTGCTCAGTCGTCCATTTCGGCAAGCTTACATCAACAACATTCAGCACATCACAATGCAACGCCTCCTTCGCTTTTAGCCAACTCATAGCGCTCAAAAGGTATGACCAGATTAGCTGTACCTAAACTATGTGGCAAAACGCACTATAAATTAATTGAATCGTATTTTAAAATAAAATGTTTCGGTTCAGTTAGGCGTAAAGCGGAGCGGCATATTAAATTGAACACGTACCGATTGTCCATTTTGTTTCCCTGGACGCCAGGATGGCATCATTCTAAAAACGCGTAGCGCTTCTTCGTCACATCCACCTCCGATACCGCGAAGAACTTTAACATTAGTAACTTTGCCCTTGGAATCAACAACAAAAGAAACATATACAGTACCCTGGATACCACTTTCTTTAGCAATCTGCGGGTATATTATATTAGCACCTAGGAACTTTGCAAGTTCTCCTTCGCCACCTGTAAACGAAGGCATTTCTTCAACAATATTAAAAATGGGCTTAGATTCTTCCGTTTCATCAACCTGGTTTGGAGTCTGATCATATTCATTAAAGCCAGAGCTGGTTTCGGTAATGTTGGACGTAATAACAAGGGCAAAAGCGGAAGCACCTCCCTGGCTTACCTGTACCACTTTTTTGGCCTTTTTGCCATTGCTCTCCACGCGTAAATTGTGGCTGCCAAAGCCCAGTGTCCCGGTGTAAGGGGTTTTGCCGGAGGGTTTTTCATCAATAAAAAGGGCTGCCCCGCCCGGGTTACTGGTTATTTCCACCTGCATACCATATTGGAGTGTAGTGTTTATCTCAGCCGTAAGGCCTTCGGTAATGGTTGTTTTTTCGTAAGAAGTAGCATAACCGGGCAGAGAGAGCTCCACTGTATAGTCGCCAATTAAAAAGTTCTTAAGCGTTACTGGCGTTTTCCCGCAGTCTTTTCCATCAATTTTAATGGTGGCATCGTAAGGAGCGGTTACTATCTTAAGGTTGCCGGTTTTAGGTATAGGGTTTAGTTTGACATTTAAGGGCTGTCCAACGGTAACCGTCTGTTTTTCAGTGGCGGTGAAGTGTTTGTCAAGTTTGGCCTCAAAGGTATAAACGCCGGGGTTCAGCCTGCCTTGCCAGGTGGTTTTGGCTTTTAGTTGTCCATTGATATAAATATCGGCTGCCGGATCAGTTGAAATAGTAACCTGCGCAAAGGTGGGGTTCATATTTAAAGAAACCTGTTTTGTTTCGCCGGCTGCCAAATTTATACGTTGGATAGCTGTTTCGTACATATCAAGACTCAGGGAAATGGAATGCTCCCCACTTGGAATCTTTTCAATACTGCAGGGGGTTGTCTTCCCGGTTTCTATCCCGTTAAGGCTCACGTTAGCTCCATTTTCGGGTAAAGATGTTAAGTTCAGCGTGCCAAAGTTGGGCTTCATCTTCACGTTCATCACCTGCTTTTCGCCACTGGATTGCAATTCAGCTATTCCGGCCTCTGGCAAGTATAGCTCTTTGGATACCCTCCAGGTATATTTTCCGGATGGAAGTTCATTCTGGTACGGGGTTTTCCCTGCGGGCTGGTTGTTGATATACACATCGGCACCGGCAGGATCGGTGGTGATAATGAGCCATTGTGTTTCGATGGTTGGTTCCTCAACAATGGTTATTACTTTTCCGGTTGTGAGAACCATCTCGTAAACTTCCCCGGCTTCAATAGATTGGGGATAGGGATAGTTGCGCAGTAGTCCCAGTTTTGGGTGTTTTATGGTAACGACTTTCGATCCTCGTGGAACATAGAGCCATATTTCGCTGGTTTTTTGAACGGTGGCAACAATGCCAATCACCCCGGCATCGAATTCGAACCCTGTTTCGGTGGTTACAATTTTAATAAGTGCTGCCTTTTCTCCGTTTTTATCCTCTTTTGGATAGGAAGCCCGTGCATCGAGGTCGTTGGATAAAGCGCGGAAGGAGATTACAGCTATTTGCTGAGCTGGTGCTGTGAAGCTGAGAAGGAAGAGAAGGGGGAGGAAGAATGCTCGTTTCATTAATATAGGGCTTATGTGATCGGTCACATTATGAACAGAATATTAAAAGTCTTCAATACCAAAGGTGCTACCATCGGTATTTTTTTCGGGCTGCCATGTGCGAACGTGTATGATTGGTTCATTGGGATTTTTGAAGTCCAGAAGCAGAAACAGGTATCCCTTGTCGCCGTAATTTTCCGAAAAGTAGTTTTGTTTTATCTGTATGCCAAACATATCGCCTTCTTTGCCACCTTTTCGGATATCGCTCTCTTCAAAACCCAGATTGATAAATTCGTTACTTGCAAAATTATGCTCCAGTGCTTTAAGGTATTGAGTTTTGCTTAAGCGGTTAAATTTCACTATAGAATTTCCCAGAAAAGGATTATCAATGTTTGGTTTCACCTTTACCACATTACCGATGATAATGAGTGCGTCGTCGGCGAATATGGAGCTGATAAAATCAAGCCGCTTGAGTGCGTATGCCGTTTTATAATGTTCCATAAAGTTGATAATGGTGAGCCTTTCGGCCTCGCTCCAGCTTGTGCGGGAGAGGATGCTTCCCAGTGCTTGCTGGTTTAGCCCGAAGGATAGGGTTTCCACTTTTCCATCGGGGTTGAAATGAAACACTACATCTTCCACAAACTTGCGATTGTTAGTGAATCCAAAGGACATCCGAGGGCCGCGGCAAATAACGGTATTATTAAGGCGAATAGCACGCAGGCTGTCGTTGCTCAGAACACGTGCTTTGCCATAGGCTATCAGGCGTGTAAAAACATCATAACCTTCGGGAGTAAAAAGAGGTTTCACCTTTTCGTATTGTTTGGTGCCTATAGCTTCAACAATCTGGTTAACTTTTAGCTGGTATGTATCTGTTTCAGCCACGCTGTTGATTTTAATGGAAGAGAAAGCGGCAGTTCCCGGCAGCTTGTTTGCTGAAACAAGGGGATGTTCAGTCTTCCCTTGCATTGGAAGTATTGGTTTGGAGGCGTTTTCGAATTTCAGGTTGTAATAAGCATTGTGGAAAGGAACAGGATCGAGTCGTTTGAGAACATCCTCCAACTCGCGGTCGATACGTGCTTCTCCATCGAAGATATATTCTGTCCGTATTTGTGATTCGGATCGGCTGGCGGCATTGTCGCCAAAAAATTCCATAAAACCAACACCGTCTTTTGCATCAACAAGGGCAGACCAGTCACGGCCATCCCAATAAGAATATTCGAGATTTTGAACAGGCTGGTCGTTGTAGTAGATATCAAGTGTAACCAATCTTTGACCAGGTTCATCCTTAATTTCCTTAGCTGTATAGTGCAGGCCGGCAAATATGGCATTGATCTGTTGCGGCAGGTAGCTCAGCAGCAGGCTCTGGTTGCCGTTGCCGGCTGTATAGCTGATAGAATTTCCTTCGGGGTGGCTGCGGAGCAATGAAAGAGCCCAATAGTAGTATTTGAGCGCATCGGCTACCTGGTTATTTCGCTGCACCTTATCAGCATTGGCAGTAAAATCAAGTATCTTCTGCTTCCGTTGCTGAAAAATATTGGCTATATCGTTTCGCTTAATGTAGCGGAAAACTTTTGCATCGGGCTCGTTGCCAAGGACAATACGTTCGGTATTGTTAAGTGTAGCCGATGAATAGGTGTTAACCATTTGGTGGCACTCCTCTTTGAAGTCAGATTTGCCGGCCTTCTGCACCTCTTCTTTCAGCAGACTGAATTTACTTTCTACTTCAACAGAAATCTGGGTACTGATCATGTCGAGCGCTATCTGGTCGGCTTTGTTTATAGTTGTTCCGGTACCTTCGCCCCAGATGTAACTGGTGCGGTCAGCCTTAATCTGCTCAATAGACTGGGAAGAGGCGTTGGAAGCAATGAAAACAAACAGTACTAAAACGGAATAAATTCTCATAATTAGTAATGGATTAGCTAATTTTTGGGTTATCAGAGAATGAAAGTATAACAAATGTATTAATTAAATTGAAAACACGCTTCAGTGCAACAGTTAAAAATATGGCGTCCAGCGGGGTTCGCAAAGTCAAAATCAATGTATTCCTACGGCCAACTACATCCTGCTACAGCATAGCTTAGCGGTTACATTTGCCTGTGCAGAAGATTGTGCAGTTGATTGGCAGGGTATTCAGGGATAATAGCAAGGGTTCGTTTTTGCCAAGCAAATGGCTCTACATTGTTTATTTTGCAGCTGGCAAGTAACGAGTCCAGTAGTAGTATTTAAGCGCGTCGGCTACCTGGTTGTTTCGCATCACGTTATCAGCATTGGCTGTAAAATCAAGTATCTTCTGCTTCCGTTGCTGAAAAACATTGGCAATATCGCTCTGCTAAATTCAGCGAAAAACTTTTGCATCGGGCTTGTTGCCAAGGACAACTCGTTCGGAGTTGTTAAGTGTAGCCGAGGCCTTTTCATTATTTGATGCGCCGGGAATGAAACAATCGATATTCTAGACCGATATATTGATTTCAGATTTTATCTTCTCAGTTTTACACAAATGGCATCTCCTGCATTAATCTCAAAATAGTAATCTCTGTTGATGACGCCAGCCTTATAACAATCATCCGGCAATAATTTGTAAAATACTAATTATCAACATATTTCACACACATCATTTGGTGTCGTACAGTGCTGACAACCAATTCCTTGCGCCTTTGCGTCTCCGCCTGCCTTCGTGCAGGTTTACCTTTGGTGAGCCCTGCGGTGTTGCGCGAATAAAAAATTACCGGAGTATCCTCGTAAAGAATGGCAAAATATTTGCATTTATGTAAAACACCCTTATATTTATACTAGATTTGCATTATAAAGTTCCTTGAAATCATGAATTACAAGTTTTATACTGAGCGATTGAGTTTGCATTTTGATGCTGATCTATGTTGTTTAGCAGTGTCGGAACAAGTCAGAGTATTTGCAACCCTGCAAGGCTCACTGAAAGTAAACCCAATTAGCCAAGTATAATAACGAAGATTGCCCGGAGTGTGATTTTTTAAAACAATGAAAAAACCATAAATTATGGTTTTTATGGAGTTTCAACCAATTAACTTCTTTTGGATCAACCATAAATTAGGAAATTTATGGATCATAAGACTACTCATCCCGTCAAAAATCAACCATAAAAAAAATAAAGGACAAATGTTTCTCAATATGTAAATTATTAGCGGATTACTTTCATGGTCATCTTGATGTCTTTTACAGGTTTGTCGCCAGGACCGGTAGGTACTTTAGCAATTTTGTCAACTACATCAAGACCTTTAATCACTTCGCCAAATACAGTGTAGTCGCGATCTAGACGAGGTTCTCCTCCAATTGTTTTATAAATATTGCGTTGCTCAGGGGTCATTTTTTTTCCAGTATTTGCAATGAAATCGTCTAACTCAGCATCGGTCAATTTTTTTCCCTGCACAATATAGAACTGTGAGCCTGATGACTCTCTTTTTGGGTTCACCTGATCGCCCTGGCGTGCTGCAGCAAGAGCTCCCTTTTTATGATAAAATTTGGAATTAATTTCGGCTGGTACCTTATATCCTGCATCTTGTGCTCCACCAGCCGCTCCGCCGCCCTGGACCATAAAATCCTTAATTACACGGTGAAAAACAGAGCCATTATAGAACCCCGATTTGGCAAGTTTGATGAAGTTATCGCGGTGTTTGGGAGTTTCGTTGTACAAGGCCACGGTGATATCTCCCAAATCGGTGTGGATAAGCACTTTTGTGCGTTTAGGTGTTGATGTTGTTGGTTGTGCCTGCAATGTAAATGAGTAAAAGCAAGCAATAAAAATAATAGGAATGATCAGTTTTTTCATTTTGATTGATTTTTAAATTATTAACGGATTACTTTAATGTGCATTGGAATATCAATAACAGGTCTGTCATTGATGTCAGTTTTTATTGCAGCGATTTTATCAACAACATCCATGCCATCTATCACTTCCCCAAAAACTGTATATGCACCATCCAGATGAGGTGTGCCACCTATTGTTGAATAAACTTTCCTTTGTCCGGCATTTAGTTTAAACGGGGTCTTTTGAGAATAAGCAACTTCAATTACAGGAGTAAACTTTGTTATCAGTTTCTGAAGATTTACAGAATCCTTCTGTTGTGTAAATTGCTCAAACTCTTTAAGTGAGCTTATGTTTTCAGGTTTGTGAAGTATGGTGTAGAAAATAAATTGCTTTGTACGTTTAGCCACTTTCACTTCAACAGCATCCAAACCTCGTTGATCAAATACTTTCCCCTGAACAATATAAAACTGTGATCCTGATGAAGCTTTAAGGAGGTTCACATCATCGCTTTCCCTTGCTGCAGCCAGAACACCTCTTTTGTGCATGTATTCAGGGACGATCTCGGCAGGAATTGTATATGTTGGCCCACCATTGCCTAAAAGGACTCCGGGTTTAGCATTTTTTGAATCAGGATCGCCACCCTGTATCATGAAATGCTGAATCACCCGATGAAACAGGGTGTTATCAAAATAACCTTCTTTCGCAAGTTTCAGGAAATTATTAGTGTGTTTTGGCGTTTTATCGTAAAGCTTAATCCGGATATCGCCATAGGAGGTACTTATCAGTACTTCGTGACTTTGGTCGGCAGGTGAATGGCACGACACAATAATCATTAATAATAAAGAAACCAAAGACAGTAACAACCTGATTTTCATGCTGATTCTTATTGATATAAACGTACAATAAAGAGAAAGAATATGCTCTATTAAGCTAATTGCAAAATGTTAATGTGTTGTCGCAAAAATAGCGTCGAAGTAGCACTTACGGCACAATGGCTCATAACTGTCTTTCTCGCCAAGCACCACCAGATTGTTGTCAGCTATTGTCCGGTGCGAATACTGCGCCAGGTTACCGCAACGCATGCATATTGCGTGCACTTTGGTCACATATTCAGCAGTGGCTAACAATGAAGGGATAGGACCAAAAGGATTACCCTGAAAGTCCATATCAAGGCCGGCAACAATAACACGAACACCTTTGTTTGCCAGGAAATTGCAAACTGCCATCAGATCGGAGTCAAAAAACTGCGCTTCGTCAATTCCAACTACCTCAACTTCTTCGGCATAAAGCAAAATCTGTGAAGCAGTTTCCACCGGGGTGGAAACTATTGAGTTTTCGTCGTGGGAAACCACATTAATTTCATCATACCGGGTGTCAACCCTGGGTTTGAATATCTCAACCTTTTGTTTAGCAATGCGAGCGCGGTTTAAACGCCGTATAAGTTCCTCGGTTTTCCCCGAAAACATCGAGCCGCAAATAACTTCTATCCAGCCGCGGCGGTGCGAAACGTTAATTGTATTTTCGAGAAACATGGCTGTTTGTATGCGTTTTCTTTAGTATCTTTAGCAGTTCTTTGCTCCAGGAAAGCTGAACATTTGGCAAAGATAGTTAAAGGCTCAGGAAATTCAATTACAAAATATTGAGGTCCGAAATCCCTTTTCCGGAATTATAAAACCTTCACTAATAAATAGAACATATGCCTGATAATGAAATCATCCAACTTATAGAAAAAATCCGTGTAAGGTATGAGCGGATAAAGGGGCCATCGGGAAACGTAATACGCATAGAATCCGACCTGATGCTTGCCGACATACGGGAGTTATATGAGAAACTTTCAACACCTGCAATCGATGATACTTTGCTGAATACAGATCAACAGCAATGGGAGGAAGTAAGTATTCAGCACGACGAGGAACTTGTTCAAAGCGAAGAAACCTCAACTATAATCCATTCTCAGCAGGAGATTACAGAAGTGAAACCAGATCAATACACTGCCGAACCTGTGCTTGAATTTATAGCCCCGCCAGAAGATACTATTGAGGAGCCGATAGCAGACTTGCTACATGAGGATGAAAATACAAGCGAAATACTGTCGCCAACCTTGCCAGCCGGGGAGTCGGATTTTTCTGAGCCGGCAATAATTGAGCAACCATTTTCCCATCAGGGACCTGGCCGGAACCCGGCTACAGGAACCCAGGGTTTAGACTTGTTTGGGACACCATTGCCTACTTTAGCTGAAAAACTTGGCGAAGAAAAACGCCTGATAAATGAAAGGTTGAATTCAGAGCCAAACACTGATAAAAGTATTGGTTCAAAGCTTCGGCAACCGGTTACTGATCTTAAAACAGCTATTGGGATCAATGATCGTTTTCATTTTATTAATGAATTATTTGAAGGCGATATGCGCCATTACGACGAAATGCTCACAAGCCTCAACTTATGCGCTTCACTGCAGGATGCTATTTCGATGTTTGAAATTATTAAAATTCAACGGGGATGGACAGACGATCTGGAATCGGTTCATAAACTGCTCGATTTTATTCATCGCCGCTACGCCTGAAAATAGCTTCATGAGAAAAACGCTTGTCCTGTTTTGTTTCTTCTTTGCAACTAATTCCTTTTCGCAGGATATTAATTATGCCCGTTTTATTATTGATACGCTTGCTTCGCCTTCAATGGAGGGGCGTGGTTATGTAAATGATGGTGTTCGTAAAGCCGCAGCTTTTATCCGTAATGAATTTCTTAAAGATGGTCTGTTGAGCTTCGGGAACGATTATTATCAAAGCTTTGATCTTGCAATAAATACATTGCCCGGAAAAGCTGATATCAGCATCGGCAAAAAACCCTTGATCCCAGGCACTGATTACCTGGTTGCCTCTACTTCACCCACGTTGAAAGGAGAATTTCCGATTGTTATTTTAAATAAAAGGATATTGAAATCGAAGAGCCGGTATAAACGATTCAGTTATTGCGACTATTCGCAAAAGGTAATATTTGTTGACAAAAAAGGAATAACCGACAAGAAACAAACAGGCCTGACAGACTCATTGCGGAAATATAATTTTTTAAAAGCAGCGGCTCTTGTTTTTGTTAATGATAACAAACTTACATGGTCAATTTCATCTGCTTCCAAACAATTGCCATATGCGATAATTGATATTAAACGCGAAGCCTTGCCGGAGAAACCGGCTTCGATAGCATTGGATATTGAGGCCTATTTCGAAAAAGCGTACACTACACAAAATGTAATTGGATATGTGCGTGGCAGCATTCAACCTGATTCATTCCTGGTATTCACAGCTCATTACGACCATCTCGGCAGAATGGGAAACAGAACTTATTTCCCTGGTGCCAACGACAATGCCAGTGGTACAGCAATGCTGCTCGATCTGGCAAAGCATTACTCTCAACCTGATCATCAACCTAAGTGTTCAATGATTTTTATCGCCTTTACCGGTGAAGAAAGAGGTCTGTTAGGCTCAAAATACATGGCTTATCATTCTTTTTTCCCGCTTGCTTCTGTCCGGTTCCTTATGAATCTGGATATGGTCGGTACCGGAAGCGAAGGTGTAACAATGGTTAATGCAACAGAATTTCCAAAGGCATTTGATTTGATGACAAAAATTAATGCCGGTAACGAATATGTCCTTACAGTGAAGAAACGCGGGGAGTCGTGCAACAGCGACCATTGCCCGTTTTATGAAAAGAAAGTTCCGGCAGTATTTATTTATTCACTTGGAAAAGAATACACCGAATACCACAATATTTACGATAGGGCCGACCTGATCCCACTTTCTGAATATTCAGATATTTTCAGGCTGGTGAGGGATTTTATGGATGAATGGTAAGGTTATAAATTAATTATGCGTCATAATAAAATCGCCAAAATGATCATCAAACTGACAGACAAAAATGAAAAATGCATTATTAATATTTCTGACAGTATTGGGACTTTCCCAGATGACAAAGGCTGACACAATTGACTTTTGGCATGTCTATTACAACAAGGCAAAAATTCGAGAATTCAATCAATATAGTACTCGTGAAATTATTTTAAAACTTAACAAAATAAAAAGCGGAGACTCAATAACAGTAAAGTATTTCAGAGACACACCATGTTCTTACTGTTCTACTTACTTGACAGTTGAATCTGGAAAACATCATGTAATTTTGACAAGTAAAGGGAAAGGAACCTATAACCCAATATCTTTTTCATTAAAAGACTTGATTGCATATAGAATGTCAAGTGGCAAAAACTACTTTGATATATTTTACTTTGAACGAGAGAATAAAAGCCTGTCAAATAAAATATTTATCTTCAGAATAAAACTCGAATGAAAGCACGAACGCATAACAGCACCTAGCCCTGTTCAGCGAATGCTACGCTCTATGTTAGGCCCAGGCTTCTAGCTGAGTCTGTATGTCCTTCAGACTCTGCCTGTTTTTCAAGTATATTCACGTGAAAACAATGCATCACCTAATGAATTACCCCGCAGTAGAACTGCGAGGTATCAATAGGAATATTAGTTTCCGCAGCAGAGCTGCGGGGTATTAACCAACTTTATAAATAATCTGCCGGGAATAAAGAAATCCAAAGAATTAACAAAAGGGAACAAGCATTAGGATAACAGAAGATTACTTCTTCCCTTCCATGCGTTCTTCCCAAAGCTGTTTGAAATTCTTCTGCTGGACCTCGGGCAGTGTCCGGCGTTCGCCCCATAGCCTGCCAAATACTTTATGAAATACTTTATTTTTAAAGTTAGCGCTTCCTTTATCCATATAGTTGCGGTGAAGCATGACCTGTTTCATGCCAAACATTGAGAAGCGGTCGAAAAAATTAGCGTTTCCTGCTTTCACTGAATCGTTGCGGTTATATAACAGGAGTTCGTGCAGATTTATCTTTACCGGGCAAACTTCTGTGCAGGATCCGCAGAGGGAAGATGCATAGCTGAGGTGCTTAAAATCTTTCATACCGCGCAGGTAGGGAGTAATCACGGCGCCAATAGGGCCGCTGTAAGTTGTTCCATAAGCATGGCCTCCGATAGTTTTGTACACCGGGCAGGTGTTGAGGCATGCTCCGCAACGAATACACGAAAGCGCCCGGCGCTGGTGTTGCTGCTCTAACAGGGAAGTGCGGTTATTATCAAGCAACACGAGATACATCTCTTCAGGACCATCGGTTTCGTCTTCCTGCCGGGGGCCGGAGATGATGGAATTGTATACGGTCATATTCTGGCCTGTACCATGGGTGGCAAGGAGGGGCCAGAAAAGGTCGAGGTCGCGAAGTTTAGGGATAATTTTTTCTATTCCTGCGATGGCAATATGCACTTTAGGAAACGAAACAGACATTAGTGCATTACCTTCGTTTTCGGTAACGGCAATTGCACCTATATCGGCAATAAGAAAATTAGCGCCGGTTATGCCAACATCGGCATTGTAGAATTTTTCGCGCAGGAGTTTGCGAACGTAAGTAGTTATTTGTTCCGGCGTACTATTGGGTTTCAATCCGAATTTTTCGTGGAAGAGTGCAGCAACATCTTCTTTAGATTTGTGCATTGCAGGTGTAACAATATGGTAGGGTGTTTCGCCGGCCAATTGAACAATGTATTCGCCGAGATCGGTTTCGAGCGATTCAATACCTGCATGTTCCAGAGAATGGTTTAATCCAATTTCCTCGGTAACCATGGCTTTGGATTTAACAATATTCTTAGCCTGTTGCCGTTTGAGAATTGCCAGAATTTCCTTAAGTGCTTCTTCGGCATCCTGAGCCCAGATAACTTTACCCCCATGTTTTTGAAAATTTGCCTCAAAATCGACAAGGTATTTTTCAAGGTCGTTGATCGCCTTATGTTTGATATGGGCAGCACGCTCCTTAGCCAGCTCCAGGTTGGCGTATTGCAGTTTGCCATTTACAACGGCAGCATCGTACTTTGATATATTGAAGGCTATCTTGCGCCTGTGTTCCGTATCGAAAGCCTTTTGGGCCGAATCGTGCTGAAACTTATTATAGATCTCCACTAAGTAAGTATAAAGTGATAAAGTTCATAAAGTAGAAAGTGATATTACTGAAATTCTGTATGACTTATAGATTAATTGGGTAAGCTATTTCCAACTTTAGGCTCATGTAACTTATTAGCTATTGATAGGTATTTTATTTACACGTGCCTGATGCCTGCCTCCTTCGAAACTGGTATTCAAGAATTCCTTTAGCGCCAGGAAAGCTTCATCGAAATCGATAAAACGTCCCGGAAAACAGATAATATTAGCGTCATTATGCATCCGTGTCAGCCTGGCCTGATCAGCATTCCAGCAAAGTGCTGAACGTACCTCAGGATATTTATTAGCCACCATGTTCACGCCATTTCCGCTGCCGCAAATTAACATCCCCCTTTTGTACACACTGTTATTCACCTGGCTGGCAAGTGCATGCGCCACATCGGGGTAATCAACACTATCGGTAGTAAATGCTCCAAAATCCTTTACAGTATAACCAAAAGCACGAAGCTTTTCCTTTAAAAACTCCTTAAGTTCAAATCCTGCGTGATCGCTGCCAACTGCAAAAATTTCTGATTTTTTAAACATTGTTAGTAATTTTCAGTTGCAAAAATAGTGATTAAAGCAGCAGGGAAATATACCCGGTTAATAATAAGCATCTTAACAATTGGTCAAACATAATCAGTTTTTTTGCAGGTGATTATAAATCAATTTTTTAGTGTTTTGAACAGTTTGTTGTTAATAAGTCGTTAATTTTGTTAATTGCCGTTAGTAACCATATCTATCTTTGCGCTTTGCTTATGAAAATACAGAGAATCAATTAATAACGCTCTAGTTATAAGAATTTGAACACATAGTTTTCAACAACAATTTTAGTAAAAATAAACGAAACTTATGACCAGCAGATTTATCAACACAATGTTAATAGTTTTTTAAAACGGTAAATTTCAGATTGTTTAGCCAATAATACCTGTTCATAACATGTTTACCGGTTCTTAATAACAACAATTCAAAATTTCAGCTCCTTATCTTGTCAACAGTTTCAACAGGATAATATATTACAACATATTCTTTAAATATAAACTATATTATTATTGCTAAGTAAAGATGTTTAAAATGACTAATTCACAATTGATCGAAAAAATTGACAAGCTTAAACGTCAAAAAAATGCTGTAATCCTTGCTCATTATTACCAGGTCCCTGAAATTCAGGATATTGCTGATTTTATTGGCGATAGTCTTGCACTTTCGCAACAAGCTGCTTCAACAAATGCTGATATGATTGTTTTTGCAGGCGTTCATTTTATGGCCGAAACTGCAAAGATACTAAGTCCACAGAAAAAAGTTGTTCTTCCCGATTTAATGGCAGGATGCTCACTAGCAGATTCATGTCCTCCAGATGCATTTTCAGCCTTTAAGGCAAACTATCCTGAGCATAAGGTGATTTCCTATATCAATTGCTCTGCTGCTATTAAAACCATGTCGGATGTTATTTGTACATCTGGAAATGCTGTGAGAATAGTAGATTCTTTTCTGAAAGATCAACCAGTTATTTTTGCTCCTGATAAAAATCTAGGTTCCTATATCAATGGAATAACCGGCAGAAACATGGTATTGTGGAACGGGAGTTGCCAGGTTCATGATATGATAGCCAGCGAAAAAATTATTGAATTGAAACTTAAATTTCCGGGCGCAAAACTGATAGCTCATCCCGAATGTAAGGGTCCGGTGCTGGTATTGGCAGATTTTATCGGATCTACAACTGCTCTTCTTGAATTCACAGGAAAAAGTAAAGCATCTTCATTTATAGTAGCTACGGAAACAGGAATTATTCACCAGATGAAAAAAAACTCGCCGGATAAAGAATTTATTATTGTTCCGGCTGACGAAACATGCGCATGCAACGATTGTCCTTACATGAAATTAAATACACTCGAAAAATTATACCGTTGCATTAATGATGAAACTCCTGAAATAATACTTGCAGCAGACATTATAGAAAATGCCAGAAAACCAATTCAATTGATGCTGGAACTTTCCAAATAGTTATATTTGAATAAATTTACTTTATTTTTAAACGTAAAAATGATTCCAACAAATAGCTAACTGATGAGAAAATACCTGCTGTGTTTAAGTATAGTCCTGTGGACTAGTTTGTCTGTTCTGGCTCAAAAGCAGGTGAATCAGAATGGAGTAACACAATTTTATCATAAAAACGGAAAAATAGCCAGTGAAGGAACCATGCGTGATGGTAAGCCTAATGGCTATTGGAAAACGTTTAATGCAGATGGTATTCTTAAGTCGGAAGGAAATCGTAAAAAATTTGAACTGGACAGTTTATGGAAATTCTATGATGATCAGGGAAAACTTATTCTCGAAATAAACTATAAAAAAGGGAAAAAGAACGGGCTTAAAACTACTTATCACGAAAATGAGAAAATAGCTGAGAATTTTACAAATGATATAAAACAAGGAATAACTACTTACTATTACGCGGACGGAAAAGTGCACAGAACTGTGAATTTTGTAAACGGATTGGAAAGTGGAATATCCAAGGAATATGGAACTGATGGAACCGTAATCACGTTTATCGAGTACAAAAAAGGATTCATAGTAAGCCGAGAAAATATAAACAGGAATGATAAGAATGGACTGAAACAGGGACGGTGGAAATATTTTTACGAAAATGGTTTGGTAAGGGAAGAAGGAACCTATAAAGATGGTAAAAAGGATGGCTATTTTAAAGAGTATAATGAAGAAGGAAACCTTTTGGCAGTGTATAAATACATTAATGATGTTAAACAGGAGGATGCTCCTGAGTTGGCCAGCCTGGATATAAAGACTGACTATTATCCTGATGGAAAAATAAAAACTGTTGCAAGTTACAAAGGCGAAACTCCGGAAGGTGTGCGTAGGGAATATTCTGAAACAGGTGCTATAGTAGCTGGTTACATTTTTACACATGGAGCTATAACCGGACAAGGAATTATAGATGAGGAAGGTATAAAGGATGGCCCATGGAAGGAGTTTTATACCGATGGTGCAAAACGGTCAGAAGGTTTATATGTTAAAGGAAAACAGATAGGTCCCTGGAAATTTTATTACCCTGATGGTAAAACCGAGGAGGAAGGTTCATATAATAAACAAGGAAAACTTGACGGAACCTGGCGTTGGTACTACGAAACAGGTAATTTAATGCGTGAGCAAAGTTATATCAATGGCCTGGAAGATGGACTTTATACCGAATATGATGAGAATAATAAAATGATTACAACAGGTGAATTTGTTGAAGGTATGGAAGATGGTGAATGGACCTACGACCTTGGAGATCATAAGGAAGTTGGAACTTACAGGAGTGGCATGCGTAATGGTAAATGGAAATATTATTATCCTGACGGGCAGCTTAGTTTCGAAGGGGATTATATTGATGACAACCCTAATGGTAAACAAGTCACATACTACCCTGATGGCTTGCCAAAAGAATCAGGTATTTATGTTATGGGCGAACGAAATGGTGACTGGATTACTTACAACGAAGATGGAACACCCTTACTAATAATCACTTACAAAAACGGCATCGAAAAAAAGTACGATGGTATTACAATTAAAAATTCAACTGAAGAAAACTAAATACTAAAGCGTATGAAAGAAGTCAGTATAAAAACAGTATATATTTTCTTGGTTATCTTTGGAATTGTTTTTTCAACACAAGCTCAGGAACTGAAAACAATTCAACTCCTTCCTCCGGATATGGGAAGTGGAAAAAGTCTTATGCAGGCACTGAGTGAAAGGAAATCGTCGAGGGAATTTTCGGAAAGAGAATTACCATTGCAGGAAATTTCCAGCCTCCTTTGGGCTGCCAACGGCCTTAACCGCCCCTCCGAAGGGAAGCATACTGCCCCATCTGCTAAAAACTGGCAGGATATTGATATTTATGTTGTGTTGAAAGCAGGAGTCTATCTTTATGATGCTGTTGTAAGTCAGCTAAAACCAATTATTGACGGCGACTTTCGTTCATTTGCCGGCACACAGGAATTTGTTGCCAAAGCTCCTGTTAACCTGGTATATATTTCTGATTATGAACGTATTAAAGATGCAAAGGAAGAAAACAAACCTACTTATGCAGCCTCGGATGCTGCGTTTGTTGCTGAAAATGTTTATTTGTATTGTGCTTCGGCAAACCTTGCTGTTGTTGTGAGAGCTTCGGTGGACAAAGAAAAACTAGCTGAAGTGCTCAAACTCAATTCTACCCGGAAAATTATTCTTGCTCAAACAGTAGGATACCCCAAATAGAACAATTTACATTTCCTGATTTCCGTGGTTTTTCAACGAATGAAAATTACTAGAGGAAGAAATAGAATATCTTCTTATAACACCACAACACTACAGAACAATTCCGACTATTACTGTAAAAAGGAATGAGAGAATCATCGAAACGAGAATAATTGTGACAATAGTAATTCCTACATATCCCGATACACTTTCGGCAGGTGTTTTCTTTAACAGATGTATACCGCTATACATCAGGTATATACTGTAGAGACTTATCAGGAAAACAAAGGGTGACAAGGATGGCATCAACAACAGGATTCCTCCAACCATACCAGGCGTGAATGAATAGGCAACCAGTTGCAAAGAACGTCCGGAGTTAACTTCTGATTGAAAGGACGGTGCTAATAAGTCAACTATCCTTGTAATAAGGATAACGCTTGTAACATATACTAAAAATTCTACCAGGCCTTCCCGTATTCCTTTCATCCAATATCCCTGCAAACCATATCCCAGTAAAGCAGAAACTGCCGGAATAAGCGAAAGAATGCAAACATAACTTAAGATGATTTTCTTCTTATCGGGCATCTCAGACATGATGACGGACCATTCTTGCTTAGGGTTTAGCAGGATGTTTTTTACGCGATCAAAAATATTCGTTTGACCCGGATAAACTTCATTGTTTATGGTCCATGATACCTGATTAACTAGTTCCGGATCTTCAGAAACACCTTGCTCAGGCTGAGATTGTGTTGCCGGTTCCTGTTCATCCCAGTTAATGTCTGCACCACAGGTGTGGCAAAATTTCGATTCCGGATTTAACCCCGAACCGCATGTCGGACAAAGTTTCATGGTATAAAATTAGGTTTCAATACATTATATCCGGAATTCTACAATAAAAAAAATCAGCATTTTAATTTTCTACTAATTCGAAATCCATCTGTTTCTTTTGCAGGTTAACAGCTTTCACCCTGATAGTCACCGAATCGCCCAGTTTATACTTACGGCCATAGCGCTGCCCGATTACACAATAATTTTCGTCATCGAGGTAATAAAAATCATCTTTCATAAATCGCATCGAAACCATGCCTTCACACTTACTTTCGGTCAATTCCACATAAAGCCCCCATTTGCTCACTCCGGAAATAAGTCCTGGAAATTCCTTGCCGATTTTATCCGACAGGTATTCTGCCTGTTTGTATTTTACAGAGGCACGTTCGGCTTCAACGGCTTTGCGCTCCATATCAGTAGAATGAATGCAGTAACCTTCAAATTCCCCCTGGTCAACAGAAGATTTCCCTTCCATATAGTTCAGTAATAACCGATGAACCATCAAATCAGGATACC
>CAZEDO010000071.1:20161-20454 GCA_964511085.1 uncultured Lentimicrobiaceae bacterium | reverse complement strand
GCCACTGCAGATTACTTGGTTTTGACCAGCGTCGGGGATTGGGGCGGTCGTGTTTGAAGTAATATCTTTGCTTAAACTCGCAGTACAACCATTTAAAGGAGAAGTAACGGTAACGGTATAATTGCCAGCCGCATTAGCTGATATAGTTTCTAGGTTACTAGGTGATGTTATATTACCTCCAGTTCCTGCAGACCAAGTATAAGATCCTCCTCCACTTGCCGTCAAGCTTGTACTGGTTGTAAAACAAGTTAATACTGCTGGATCTGTTATTGTTACAGTTGGTGGCGTTGTGT
>CAZEDO010000071.1:0-20061 GCA_964511085.1 uncultured Lentimicrobiaceae bacterium | reverse complement strand
TTGAAGTGATACTTTTACTTAAACTAGCACTACATCCATTTGTTGCATCGGTTACGGTTACAGTATAAACTCCAGAAGTATTGGCGCTAATAGTTGCTCCATTTGATGCTGAGGTGATATTGCCGCCTGATCCTGCCGACCAAGAATAAGAGCCGCCGCCACTGGCAGTCATTCCTGTACTTGTTGTTGAACAGGTTAATACAGAAGGATTTGTTATTGTTACCGTTGGTGGTGTTGTGTTTGAAGTGATACTTTTACTTAAACTAGCACTACATCCATTTGTTGCATCGGTTACAGTTACAGTATAAACTCCAGATGCATTAGCAGTGATTGTTACTCCATTTGTAGCTGAGGTGATATTTCCGCCTGTTCCTGCAGACCATAAATAAGTACCGCCACCACTCGCAGTCATGCTAGCACTTGTTGTTAAGCAAGTTAAAATTGCAGGTGTTGATATTGTTACTGTTGGTGGTGTTGTGTTTGAAGTAATTGTTTTGCTTAAACTTGCTGTACATCCATTTGTTGCATCGGTTACAGTTACAGTATAAACTCCAGATGCATTAGCAGTGATTGTTACTCCATTTGTAGCTGAGGTGATATTTCCGCCTGTTCCTGCAGACCATAAATAAGTACCGCCACCACTCGCAGTCATGCTAGCACTTGTTGTTAAGCAAGTTAAAATTGCAGGTGTTGATATTGTTACTGTTGGTGGTGTTGTGTTTGAAGTAATTGTTTTGCTTAATACTGAAGTGCATCCATTTGCACCCGTTACTGTAACTGTATACAATCCAGCTGAATTTGCATTTATTGTAGCTATGTCTGGAGCAGACGTTATATTTCCGTTTGTTGTCGACCAAGCATAAGAGCTTCCTCCACTCGCAGTCATGCTTGTGCTTGTGTTTGAACAAGTAATTATTGCAGGGTCAGTAATTGCAATTGTAGGAGGTGTTTTGTTTACAGTTATTGTAACATTGTCGGCAGCTGAACAAGATGAAGCAGAGCCTGTAGCAGTAACTGTATATATTGTAGTGATTGTAGGTGTAACAGTAGGATTAGACGATTGAGAATTGAATCCAGGAGGGCTTGATGACCATGAATATGAAATACCAGTTTCAGCAATTGCTCCAATTTGAATTCCTGATGGATTTGCACAGGTAATTGTCCCATTTTCTCCTGCTTCTGCCGTTGGAAGAGTACAAGGACAGTCTTGAACATAAACAATTAACGAATCTTTTATACCTGAACACAAAGAGCCACCCGTAGCTTCAACAATATATGTTGTATTTTGTGTTGGGCCAGGATTAATAGTTCTAGAAGCTCCAGTGCCTGGTATAACTGTTAATGAGCCATCTATATTTCTTTTCGACCATGTGTACGATGAACCAACAGGACCATTTGCGTTAAGAACTACAGGAAAACCTCGACAAATTAAGGTGTCATTTCCAGCATTTAAAATATTTACCCCAGCATTTGTAGCAATGGTATAATCGCAATGAGCTCCATTTGCACCATCAATCATAATCAAATAATCATTTCCAACTATCAAATCCGTTGCTGTTAGCACCGTATTTGTTACATCTCCAGGCGACCAAGTAGCATGAGGGATAAAATTAACACAATCTGTTTTGTCATAAATTCCAATTTGAATTCCATTAGCAACACCAACTTTTATACAATTACTGACATATACGGTAAATACTGCTGTTGTAGATTTTGCATTAAACGATAGCCACGAATTATTATCAACACTAATTTGTCCCCCAAATGTCATATCTAAATTGCCAGGATTGTCAGGCGTATATGCAGCACTTGTATTTCCACAATAGCCATTTAAATTGCAAATAGGAGTGGCATTGGCACAATTGTCGGCTGCTAAAGGATTTGTTCCGCATGCTGGAGGAGATGACACGCATATTCTAAAAGTGCCAGTAACACTGCCTCGTCCATACAATCTAATATATATTGTTTCGTTGGGAGTCAACCCCGATTGGTCAATATTAAGCATTGGGTCAAGTACAGGGTTTGTTGTTTCTTTACATGCTACTTGCGTAAAAGTTGTGCAATTTGTTGTTCTATACATAGCTATACCAGTTTCACCAATCGAACCGTAACCAGCAATAACATTTAACCTGCCATTTGCAGGCACAACTGCTTTAAACCATACATCTTTTCCTATATTATTCAATGTATTGCATGTACAAGTAATTGCAGGAGATGCAGCAGTTGCATTTACATTGCTAAATGTCAATAGATTACATCCTTCCGAAACGCTTAATGTGATGGCATTTGAACAAATATCATTTTCAACTCCATTGCTTTTAGTTACAGTTAAACAAGTTTCAAACGTTTTCACTGTTGCTGTGCCGTTTACGGCCTTGTCATGAACGCGATAATAATAGGTCGCCCCAACAGTTAAACCTGTTAAAACTGCATCCTTTGAAGTGCTTGCAGTGTAAGGAGTTTGATAAATAAAAGATGTTGCGCCACAAGAAGCATAAACTTCAAAAACAGGAATTATTCCGTAAGGTTGATCTGCAGTTACATTTAAAAACATGGTACTTGAAGTAGCGACAAATGAATACCATACATCATTATAAAAATTAGAAGGTATTGAAGCAGATGGAGTAGCACCTACAAGTGTTCCACTAACTGGGGTACAAGCCGAATCTGGCGTAACCATTATTGCACCTGTACATTCGTTATTTGAAGGCACTTGTGCATATAACAATGTATTGCACAATAAAAATATAAATATAATTATTTGTTTCATTTATATGTTTCTTAATAGTAAAATCGAAAGTTTTTACGAAAAAAATAAAAATTAGTTACCTTAACAATGTTACATTTCCTATTTTTTGTATGGACAAACCCTCTTTTTCTTTGAATTTTACAATCCAAACATACACATCTTGCTTAATATTATTAGAATTTCCATTAACCGAACCATTCCATCCTTCATCAGGATTATTTGTGCTGAATATTTTTTCGCCCCATCTGGTCAATATCGAAAATTCGTAACTATCAAATTCCATATTTAAAAATATAGGCTGAAACGTTTCATTTAAATCGTTTCCATTAGGAGTAAATGAATTTGGAATATAGAAAGTAGTTAAATCTTTAATTCTTAATGTATGATAAGCTGAATCTGAACAACCATATTGTGTAGTTCCAACAAGCGATATATTATAATACCCAGCATAAACATATTTATGTATTGGATTTTCATCAATAGAAATATTTGAAATAGATGATGTATCTCCAAAATTCCATAAATAATCTGCAACTCCACCATTTGAAATAGAATGGAAAGTTATTTTACCATCGAAAACATCTCCCATATCTGGAGTCCAATCAAAGTCAACATTAGGTTGTGGATAAACACTTATCATATTATTATGGTTATAACTACTTTCGCAACCTTCGTTGTTTTTAACAATTAATTTCACATCATAAACTCCATCACTAGTATATAAATGATTTGGGTTACTTAAATTAGAAAAAGTACCGTCTCCAAAATCCCATAAATATGTCAATGGCGTTGGCAGAGTACTATCAGAAAAATTAACCGACAAAGGCTCACAGCCAGAAATTATATCACTTGCAAAAGAAACAACAGGTAAAGAAATTACAGTTACTATAACTTCATCTGTAGATGAGCAACCATTTGCTGAAACAGTTACACTATAAGTAGTATTTATAGTTGGATTAACTGTTATAGCATCCGAATTAATAGCATTACTCCAATGGTAATTAGTGCCACCAACTGCTGATAATTGAGCATATTTTCCAAAACATATCGATTGGTCTATTCCAGCATCTGCAACAGGAATTGGAAAAACATGAATAACAACTTCATCTACAGATGGGCAACCATTTGCAGAAACTGTAACGGTATATGTACTTGTTTGCACAGGATTAGCTATTGGATTGCTAATTACAATACTAGATAAATCGATTGGGTTATTCCATAAATAACTAACACCACCTGAAGCATTTAGAATTGCTGAATCACCATCGCAAATACTTTGATCTGGACCAGCATAAGCTACTGGAGTTTGGTTTACAATTACTACAATATTATCAGATGCAGTACATGAATTTGCGTCTGTTACATTTAACACGTATGTTGTAGTATTATTTGGTGAAACTGTAATTGATTGTCCTGTTTGTGAATTTCCCCAATGATACTGCCAATTATTAGCAACAGCACTTAGGGTAATGCTCGAACCACTACATATAGTTAAATCATTTCCTAAATCTAAAACGGGTAAACTATTAACCGTTACTGTTGAAGTAGCAGTATCAGAGCATCCAATACTGTTTCCTACAATTACATCGTAAGTAGTTGTAGTATTTGGGTTAACAGATATTTGAGCAGAAGTTTCTGAAGTGCTCCATTTAAATGTAGTACCACCCGAAGCAGTAATTGTAGCTTGTTGCCCAAGGCAAACAGCAGTAGATGTAGCAGATGCATTAACAACGCTTATTGTCAAAGATATGTCGTCAGTAGCTTTACAACCATTATTATCAGTTGCTGTAACTTGATAAGAAGAATTAACAGCGGGTGAGACTGATATCGTTGAAGAACTACCACCATTACTCCACGACCATGAAGTCCCACCATTTGCTGTTAAAGTTGTATTTTGATTCTTACATATTGTAGTATTAGGTACACTAATCGTTACTACTGGATTATTATTTACAGTTACAGTTACATCGTCAATAGCTGTGCATCCATTTGCAGTATTTGTTGCTGTTACAACATAATTAGTAGTTGTAGTAGGAGAAACAGTAATAGGATTTGTGTTGTTTCCTGATGTCCATTGGTATGTTCCACCGCCAGAAGCTGTAAGTATGGCGTTTGCTCCGTTACAAATAGCAACGTCACCTCCAGCACTAGGTGTTGGCAAGGTTGTATTTGAAGTTACTATTTTGCTTGAACTTGCTGTACAGCCATTTACTGCATCAGTAACAGTAACAGTGTAATTACCAGCGCTTGTAAATGTATTTGTTGCTGATGAAGCTGCTGAGCCTCCACTCCATGCATAAGTTCCACCACCACTTGCTGTCATACTTGCACTTAAAGTTATACAAGTTAAAACTGCGGGATCAGTTATTGTAACAGTTGGTGCAGTTGTATTTGAAGTTATAGCCTTGCTAGATACTGAAGTACATCCATTAACAGCATCAGTAACAGTAACTGTATAATTGCCGGCGCTTGTAAAAGTATTAGTTGCAGCTGTGGTTGCTGAGCCGCTGCTCCACAAATAAGTTCCACCACCACTTGCTGTCATACTTACACTTGTTGTCGCACAAGTTAAAACTGCTGGAGTAGTAATAGTTACAGTTGGAGGAGTTGTATTAGATGTTACTGCTTTACTAGATATTGAAGCACAACCATTAACTGCATCTGTAACAGTTACCGAATAATTTCCTGCACTAGTAAATGTATTTGTAGCAGAAGTTATAGCAGAACCGCCACTCCACAAATAAGATCCACCACCAGTTGCCGTCATACTAGTGCCTGTTGTTGAGCAAGTAAGAACAACTGGGTCGCTAATTGTTATTGTTGGAGTTGTTAAATTAGATGTTACAGCTTTGCTTGAAATTGTTGTACAACCATTAACTGCATCTGTTACGGTAACTGTATAATTACCAGCACTAGT
The DNA here is from genome assembly GCA_964511085.1 of uncultured Lentimicrobiaceae bacterium. Taxonomy (GTDB): domain Bacteria; phylum Bacteroidota; class Bacteroidia; order Bacteroidales; family DASVHX01; genus DASVHX01. The sequence goes on along the minus strand of CAZEDO010000071.1, from coordinate 14,395 downwards.
AAATGTATTGGTAGCTGAAGTTGCAGCAGAACCACCACTCCATGAATATGTTCCTCCACCAGTAGCTGTCATGCTAGTACTTGGAGCAAGACAAGTTATTACACTCGGATCGCTAATTGTTACTGTCGGAGCTGTTAAATTTGAAGTTACTGCTTTGCTTGAAATAGTTGTACATCCATTAACTGCATCAGTAACTGTAATTGAATAATTCCCAGCAGTTGAAAAAGTGTTTGTAGCAGAAGTTGTGGCAGAACCACCACTCCATGAATAAGTGCCACCTCCAGTTGCTGTCATGCTTGCGCTTGTTGTTGAGCAAGTAATAACTACTGGGTCGCTAATTGTTACTGTTGGAGCTGTTGTATTAGAAGTTACAGTTTTATTTGACACAGAGGTGCAGCCATTAGTTCCAGTAGCAGTAACATAATATGTACCAGCAGTATTTGTAGTTAAAGGATTACTAGTTGATATAGTACTTCCTCCAGCACTTGATGACCATGCATAAGAGTTTCCTCCAGTAGCTGTTATTGATGATGATAAATTTGTACAAGTTAAAACTGCTGGAGTACTAAACGTGATCGTAGGTGCTGTTTTATTAACAGTAACAACAACTTGATCAATAGCAGTACAATTAGATGAAGCACCAGTTGCAGTCACAGTATATGTTGTAGTTATTGTTGGCGAAACAGTTGGCTGAGCAGTATTAGAATTTGGGATTGTGCTTGATGGATTAGAAGACCATAGATAGGTAACATTAGCTAACCCTGTGGAGCCAATTTGCATTGAAGGCGTAGAACATGTAACCACACCATCTAGCCCAGCATTTACAGCAGGAGGAGTACATCCACAGCTATTTACTGTTACAACCAAAGAATCTTTAATACCCGAACATAAAGTTCCACCAGCGACAGAAACAATATAAGTAGTTGTTACAGTTGGCGTAACAGTTGTTGGATTTGTAGTTCCCAATATTGTTAAAGCACCACCAACACTAGTTCTTGATGACCATGTATAAACAGCGCCTCCACCTGGTCCCGTTGCCGATAATGTAACAGGAGTTCCACTGCAAACTGTAGTATTTTCTCCAGCATCAACTGTCATAACACCTGAAGAAGCAGCAATTTCATAGTCACAAACATCGCCACTATTTCCATCTATCATAATCAAATATGTTTGACCAACAACTAAATTAGTAGCATAAATAACAGTGTTTTCTTGAGAACCAGGATTCCAAACGGTTGAATGCAAAGTAAAAGTAGCACAACTGCTTGCCTGGTAAACACCAATTTGCACACCGTATGATTGAGCACAATTTGAAACATACACAGTAAATGAAGCCGTTGTAGAACTTGCATTGAACGATAACCATGAATTATTTTCAATTGACATTCCACTTGGGAAAGTGCTCGATAAATTTCCAGGAGTATCAGCACCGTATGTTGCAGAAGTATTTCCACAAAAGCCATTTAAATTGCATATAGGCGTGGCCGTTGAACAAAGGTCGCCAGCTGCCGGATTAGAAGCGCATGGAGGAGGGGAAGAAACACAAATTCTAAAATCTCCACTTACTGTTGCAGAAGCAGACCATAATCTAATGTAAACGGTTTGTCCAGGAGTCAACCCTGTATAATCAATTGAAGGAGTAGATATTGAAGCAGAATACTCACATGCTAGTGCACTGGCAGCTCCACAAGAACTATACAATGCTATACCACCGGCAGTAATACCAGATAAATCAGCAAAAATTGCAATATGACCTGATGCGGGCACAACTGCCTTGAACCATACATCGTTGTAAGGGGTTCCACATGGTGTTGTTGCAGATTGGGTAGCTGCTGAATTTGAAAAATCGTGAAAATCACAAGCATCTGTAACGTCTAGTAATATTGCACCATCGCACTCGTCATTTTCAACAGGATTTGTAACGCAAGTGGAAAATGTAGGGGTTGTAGGAGCTGTTGCATCATAATCGTAAATTCTATAAAAATATGTGTTTCCAGTAGTTAAGCCTGTTACTGTTGTCGAAGTAGCAACGCCATCATTTGCAGAGGTATTGTTACTACATTTAATGGAAGTTAACGAAGCACAATTTCCAGAAAAAACCTGAATCACAGGATTGTATCCTGATGATGGAGTTACATTTATAAATTGTGATGGTGCAGCAGCAACAAATGTATACCAAACATCATCTTCTGCAGTTCCTGCACAGCCTGTGAGTGATTCTGTTGTTGATAATGCGGTGCCATCAATTGGACTGCAAACAGTTCCAGGAGTTACAGTGTATGCACCATTGCATTCGTCATTAGCTGCGGAATTTACAATGCAAGTGGTGAAAGTCATGTTGGCAGGATTTGTACTGCTATAGTCAAATACTCTATAATAATATTTGTTACCAGCTGTTAGCCCAGATACAGCAGCAGAGCCCGTTCCACTAACAGGATAACTGTTATTGTCGCATTGTAAAGTTGAGAGAGAAGCACAAGTTCCAGAAAAAACTTGAACTACTGGATTATAACCAGTTGATGCAGTTACATTAATAAATTCATTCTCAGTTTGTGCTTGAAATGTAAACCAAACATCATCATTAGCACCCGAGCCCGTACAAGCAGAAAGAGATTGCGTTGCTAATGTTCCATTTCCACTTACTGGCGAACAAGTACTACCCGGTGTTACAGTATAAGCGCCTAAGCATTCATCGTTGGCAACGGGATTTACAATGCACGTTGTAAAAGTCATAGTTGCAGGATTTGTTGAGCCTGCATCATAAACCCTATAAAAATATTGAGTTCCAGCAGTAAGTCCTGTAACAGTAGTAGAAGTGGCAACTCCAGCTGCGGCAGTATTGTCATCACACTTAATAGAAGTCAATGAAGCACATGAGCCAGAAAACACCTGAATAACAGGATTGTAACTTGCCGAAGGGGTAATATTTATAAATTCAGAGGTTGCTGCTGCTGTAAAGCTAAACCATACATCATCATTGGCCATTGCCGCAGTACCACATGCGGTAATAGTTGTCAAATTTGGTGTTGCAAAAGTTCCATCTATAGTATTTGAGGGAGAACAAGTTGTGCCTGGTGTAATGTCTATAGCTCCAAGACATTCGTCGTTAACAGGTGGAGTAACTATACAGGTTGTAAATGTAGGTGTAGTAGTTACAGTTCCTGAAAAACTATAAACCCTGTAATAATAAATTACACCAGCAGTTAAACCAGTTACAATAGCTTTTTCGGTTATTGTAGAAGCTGAATTGTAAGGCGAATTAATCGGCGTAAGAGTAGGACATATTCCGCTATATACCTGAATAACTGGATTAAATGTTGCACCTGCTGAAACTACCGTAATTATTTGGGTAGTTGCTGCAGCAGTAAATTGATACCATACATCATCATCAGCAGTTCCAACCGTAGCGGCTATTGATTGAGTTGCTCCTGCAACAGTTCCGCTTGTTGTATTACAAGTTGCACCTGGAGTTATTGTTAAAGCACCTCCGCAATCATTGTTTGCAGGCTGTGCTATGATAACATAGCATGAGCCAATTAATAATGCTAGAATTAATAATCTTTTTTTCATTTCAGTGGTAGTTTGTATTAATAAAACACAGTTTTCTATAAATTAATTTGCTTTTTATAGAAGTTTATGATTTCTAATACAAAGATAAAACATGAAATGCCATTATTAAATTAAACGTGGCAAGCACATATATTTATGGTATGAAATGATAGTTTTTGGGGTGAACGTATTAACAAAAATTTGTTTTTATATTAAAAATCAGCGCTATTAATAATAAAACCATTTAAAGTTAGTTTTACTAATTCCAACGCTGATTGAAAATAATATCATTATATATATTAATAAAAGAACATAAAAAATCAGAACCTAATTAACTATTAACTCAATAATTTCTGTATTTTTAATAATCTCATATCTGCAAAGTAATAATTTGTTATATAAAGAAAAAAAATACAGTTTTAAATATAATCTTTATTTATAAATTTTAGTTAAAATACCTTGGACTTTTATAAAACAAGTATGGTTTTTCAGGTTTAATAATATTTAGTCTTAAAAACAATTCATGCGAACCATTCGATGCACCATTTACAGTTCCAATATTTACATCGTAGGAATAACCAAAAGAATAATATTTCATAAAATTCATTCCTAAGAACAAGGAAACGGCTTCTCCATTTCTATATGAAATTCCTGACCAATATTTTTTATCGAGCATAAACAATGAACTTACCTCTAATTGTTTTTTAACTACTGAACTTTTAAATAACACCGAAGGAATCATATCAATTCTATCGCTCAATTTTTGCTTATAATCGGAATACAAATAAATATGTCGAGGCACATTGAAAAATGTTGAATTGTTTTTCGAAACCAAAAGATGAGTAGATGAAAGTGCAACTCTTAAATCTTTCCATTTATACATTGTTCCTAAATCAAGGTCGGCAATAAATTCCGACTGATTAGAGTACACACCATTTACATCGTTTGGATTAGCATAAGTTAAACTAGAGGCATCCAATGATTTATTAATCAAACCAAATGCGCCACCTATAGAAAGTGAAGACACTTCATCTATTACAATTTTATTTGAGTAAAGAAGTTTTATTTTTAATGACTGCTCGAAGCCAAGTTTATCATTTAGAATAGAAATTCCTACACCTCCTAATTTGTCAATCCTAGTATCTAAATTAAGCAGCTGTGTTGAAGGAGCCTCATTAAATCCAACCCATTGTTCCCTAACTAGTAATATGCCATTAATTACTTTTTCATTACCTGCAAAAGCTGGATTAAAAGTAGTTTGCGTAAACATGTAATTAGTAATAAGAGGATCGTTCTGTGCTAATACTCTATTTCCAAAAACCAAGAAGGCAAGTATTATTATAATTTTTTTCATAAAACCTAGTTTATTATTTTTTCTCAATTATTTTCTTAGCTTCATTTATATTTATTTTTTCGCCATCAAAGAAAGCAACAACAAATGATTCAACACCCTTTTGCATCAATTTATCTTGATATATCTGAGCTTCTTCAAATGTTTTAAAAGAACCAACTGTATATCTATATATTCCATCTAATTCTTTAACATTGGCAATTGTTTTATCAGGAACATAACTTCTAATACGGGTAAGAATTTCATTACTCAACAATTCTTTAGTTGCCGAGAATTGCAATTTCAATTCTAATCCTCTAACCTGTTCAATAGATTTAAACTGTTCTGCATTAGTAACTTGGAAAGTAGTACGTCTGTTGATCTGATGTTCTTCTTCTGTTTTAGCATCAACAATTTTCAATTTAGCACTTCCCCAACCAGTAGATTTCAATCTTTTTGGGTCAATTCCATTTTCTATTAAGAAGGTAACGCAAGATTTTGCTCTTCCTTCAGATAATTTTTTATTGTAAGCAGCTTTACCTCTGGCATCAGTATGCGAATTAATCATAATACATATATCAGGGTTTTCGTTTAATATTTTTACTAATTTAAGCAGCTCTGGTTTTGAAGATTCTCTAATAGCAGCTTTATCATAATCATAGAAAATATCAGGAATTTCAATTTCTTCCTTGGTTATTTTTTGCAATACAAATACCATATCTAATAACAAATCAATATCATATCCAGAGGATTTTGCTATAAGGGTACTCAATTTAATACCTTTGGTACTAAATGTTTTTGAATCGCCTAAATATCCCTCTTTTTTAACAGCAACTAAATAATCAACATCTACCTTTAAATCTTTAAAAACAAATCTACCTTTTGCATCCGACATGGTTGAATCTATATGTCCATCTGAGCCTTTTAACGTTACATACACGTTAGCCATTAGTTCATTTGTAACCTTATCTTTCACTTCACCTTTTGCAAAAAGCACAATTGGAATTGCATTGAAGCTATAAATATCGTCATCGCCTATGCCTCCTACTCTATTTGAAGTGAAAAATCCTGTTTTCTCATTTTTAAAGAATATTGAAAAGTCGTCAGCACCAGAGTTAAATGGATATTTTAAGTTAGTAGGTTCACTTTGTTTTTTATCATTCAAATTAACTGAAAACAAATCTAAACCACCAAAACCCTTCCAGCCATTTGATGCAAAATACAAAATAGAATCATTCATCAAAAATGGAAACATTTCATTCCCTTTTGTATTGAATTTTGAACCCATATTTTCGGGTACACCCCATTTCCCATTTGTTTTCTTCATCATCCACAAATCTTTTCCGCCAATACCATTAGGCATATCAGAAACAAAAATCATTAAATCACCAGCATTGTTCATTGTTGGATGACCTGTAGAATAAGCGCTATCCTGGTATTCAAAAGCTTGCGACTGTGTCCAATTATTTGTAGATGGATTATAAGTTGAGGTATAAATTCCACACTTTTTCTCTAAACCATCTATTCCATTACATTGCATAAAATAAGCCAACTTAGTTTTGCTATTATAGAATACTGAACCATCATTAAAAACAGTATTTATAGAACCACTGCATTTTTGAGCTTTTTTCCACACTTTATCAAATTGAGATAGTTTAGAAATATAAAAATCGGAAAATGCTTGACTGTTAAATTCATAAATTCGATCCATAGGAGCTTCAATTCTGGACGATGCAAACAATAACGTAGTATCATTTAATAAAGCTGCACCATAATCGCTGTATTTTGAATTTACTTTTTCTTGGTTAAGAACAGTGAACCATACTTTATCTGACAATGATTTGGTTGCATAATCGCAGCAAGCAACCATAATAATTGCCAAGCTATCTGCTGGATTTGAAGCCAAAGTAATATTAAACTGTTCTTTTGCTTTTGTATAGTCACCTGACATCATTAACATAATGCCATAATCATTAAATATCTTTTTATCAGGATAATTATTTGATATTGCTTTTTCGTACCAAGGTATAGCGCTGGTATAATTAACACACGCTTTGTATGAATCAGCAATTCTATAATAGAACAAAGCCTTTTGATTTTTATCTTTTGCTTTTTCTAATAGATTTTGATACAGCATTACCGCATTGTAATAATCTCTGTTTTCGTATGCCTTATCTGCCTTTTGACGCATTGTTTGTGCAAAAGAAGTACTTATAAATAAAGCTAGCATCAAATATATAAATATTTTTTTCATATCTTTTAAATCCTTAGTATGTTAAAGTTACAGAGCCATTTTTTGTAATCATAAGACCATTTAAATCTTTATACGTTACTATAAAGAAATAGGTTCCTTCATTTACCAATTCTCCTTTGTATTTTCCATCCCAACCTTCAATTCCTTTATACAATTCCTGACCCCATCTGTTTAATATAGTTAAATCAACACCTTTCAAGAATAAATCATTTACACCATCACCATCAGGTGTAAACGCGTTAGGGAATGGTATAACTTTAACATCAACGAAATCATCATCGCTGTTACAACCCAAATTTGTAGCAATAACACTAACTCTGTCTCCATTCTTTAAGCTACCTGTTTCAAAAACATTTGAAGACCCTGATTGAACTAATGTTGATCCAACATAAAAATCATAATTAGTGTATCCATCAGGATTTGCAGTAAATATCAGAGATTGACCTTCGTACATTTCATTATTTGGATTATTCGTAGTTAAAGTAACATTTGGATTCATAATAATATCAACAGAATGACTAGCAGTTGAACTGCAGCCATTTGCATCAGTTCCAGTTACCATATATATCGTTAAAGCGGTTGGACTAATAGTTATTGCTGAAGTTGTTTCTGTTGTACTCCAAATATACTGAGTTCCGCCAGATGCAATAAGGCTTGTTGTAACACCTTCGCATATTGAAGTGGTTCCATTAATTTTAATTTCTGGCAATGGATATACACCAACTATAACATCTTGTGAAGATGAACAGCCATTTGCTGTTGAAGTTAAAACATAAGTAACATAAATTATATTTTGTGTAGTATTAGTTAAAGCTTCGCTAATGCCATCTGCTCCGTTTGTTCCAGGCTCTGTAATTCCTACTATAGTAGCTCTCGACCAAGAAAAGTTAACATCGGCAACTATACTAGTTGGAATATAATTAAATGTGGCCCCACTACATATACTATTCGGTGTTAATGGGCTGTTTAAAACAGGATTTGGATAAATAGTTACTGTTACTAGTAACCTAAATACAGATTCACACACTCCAACAGTTTGCGAAGCATAATATGTGTTTCCATTTACTAAAGTATCGGTTGAATTATATGGTGCTCCTCCATTAGCTGAAGAGTACCATTGAATATTTGAACCTACTGCTACTAAATCTGCAACAGTTGCAGCAGTATTAGCACAGAAAAATTGCTGAGCGTAGCCAGTTGGAGCCGATGGATTGTTGATTGTAACAGTTATTGATAATCTATTTACCGATTCGCAACCACCAATAGTTTGCGATGCATAATAAGTTGAACCATTTACAAGTGAAGCATTTGAGCTATAAGCTGTACCGCCAGTTACAGAAGGATACCATTGTATATTTGAACCAGTAGCAATTAAATCAGATATTTTAGCAGAATCTATAGCACAGAATGTTTGAGTATTTGATGAATAAATCGGTGCTGAAGGGTTATTAATAGTTACAGTTATTGCTAATCTATTTACCGATTCGCAACCACCAATAGTTTGCGATGCATAATAAGTAGCTCCGTCCAGCAAAACATCGTTTGAGTTATAAGCAGTACCACCTAATAATGAAGGATACCACTGAATATTTGAACCATTTGCAACTAAGTCAGATATTGTGGCTGAATCCATTGCACAAAATGATTGAGCATTTGATGTATAATCTGGTGCTTGCGGGTCATTTATTGTTACTGTTATTGCTAATCTATTTACTGATTCGCACACACCAATAGTTTGTGAAGCATAATAAGTGTATCCGTCATGCAAAGCATCATTTGGATTATACGCTGTTCCACCTAATAATGAAGGATACCACTGAATATTAGAGCCTATTGCAATTAAATCGGATACTTTAGCAGAATCAATAGCACAAAATGATTGAGTACTCGATCCATAAGTTGGAGCTAAAGGCTTGTTAATTTTAGCAGTTACATCAAATCTAATTAAACTAACGCATCCAGTTAAATCATTAACCAAACTCGCATAGTAATGATTGTTGTCAACTAGTGCATCAGTACTATTATAAAGAGCACCTCCATTAGGCAATGTATACCATTCAAGTGTTGTTCCTGCTGTTTGCCCTACCACAACTAAATCTGCAACAGTAGCAGAATCTATTTCGCAATAAGTTTGAATTGAAGCCCCTGTGAGTGTAGCTGGCAATGGATTAACAATTACATTAACTCCATCGGTATTGCTACAACCATTCCCATCTGTAACAGTTACAGTATAAGATGTTGTTGAATTAAGTGTTACAGGATTTGCATCAATATAAACTCCATTATTCCACAAATAACTTGTTCCACCAGATGCTAATAGATCTGCTTGTTTTCCATCGCAAATAGTTTGATCTGCCCCTGCGAAAGCTGGAGGTAAATTATTAACAGTTACAGGGAAGCTTCCATTTGCAGTACAAACACCATTTGTTACAGTAACATTATAAGTAGTACTAACAGAAGGAGAAACTGTTATTGCATTAGTTGTAGATCCAGGTGTGCCATCGTCCCAAATATACGATTCAGTAGGATCAGAACCAGCAGTAAGAGTGGCCGATTTTCCAAAACAAATAGCAGCAGGACTTGAAGATACATTGATTGATGATTGTACTGAAATTGCAATATTTTGAACACCAGAACAACCACTAGCATCAGTTACTGTAACGTAATACGTTGTTGTAGTATCTGGTGCTACACTTATAGATTGCGTATTTCCAATAGATGGCGCTGCACCATTATTCCAATCGTAAGTAATACCAGAACCAGCAATATCAACGGCAAGTGTAGTGTTAGTACCTGTACAAATTGCAGGAAAAGTAGGTGTAATATGAGGTTCTAAGCTACTTGAAACATTAACAATAACATCTTCTATAGCAACACAACCATTTTTTGTAACGGTACATGAATAAGTTGCGGTAGATGTTATAGCAATATTAATTGAAGGTGTAGATGCTCCACCAGTCCACAAGTAGGTATCTCCATCATGAGCAGTTAAAGTAGTTGGCACAAGCGAACAAATAGTAATATCCGTTCCTAAATTAGGAATTGGTGTTGGCTTTAACGTAACTGTAACAGATAACCTTAAAACCGATTCGCAGGAACCTATTGTTTGGGTTGCATAGTAAGTGTTTCCATTAACTAATATATCTGTATTATTATATAATGTCCCACCTGTTGCTGATGAATACCATTGAATACCGCTTCCAGAAGCTGTTAAGTCTGCAACTGTATGAGACATATTTTCGCAAAATGCTTGAGTTGAGCTACCTGTTGGAGCAGAAGGATTGTTAATAGTAACGTTTACTAGAAGTCTATTTACCGATTCGCAACCTGCAATGGTTTGTGTTGCATAATAAGTACCATTTACAAGTGCTGCTGTATTTGAGAACGCTACACCACCTAATGCACTTGGGTACCATATAACAGTTCCTGTAGCATTTACTAACGCTGTTAAATCAGAAACAACCGCTGAATCTATGGCACAAAAAGATTGAGATGCAGAAACTATTGTTGGGGCATCGGGGTTGTTAATTGTAATATTAACTAATAATCTATTAACTGATTCGCAACCTGCAATAGTTTGTGTTGCATAATAGGCTCCAGTTACGAGTGCTGCTGTATTTGGAAATGCAACACCACCTAATGAACTTGGATACCATGTAACAGTTCCAGTAGCAGATACTAAAGCCGTTAAATCAGCTACTGTTGCTGAATCAATCGCACAAAATGTGTGTGATGCAGAAGCATAAGTTGGAGGAGATGGATTACTAACAACCACAGTAACTTGAAGTCTCAATACAGACTCGCAACCTCCAACAGTTTGTGATGCATAATAAGTTCCATTTGTTAATAAATCGGTACTTGCAATTGCCGTTCCATTAGTTAAAGCAGTATACCAAGTAACTGTACCAGTAGGAAGCGTAATAATAGATATATCAGCAAATGTTAAAGAATCTATTGCACAAAATGTTTGAGTTGCCGAACTCGTAGTTGGAGCAGGTGTAATAGGCTGTGCATTTATAACAACATTAGCTGATGTTCCTGATGTACATGGAGTGGCATCAGTAACTGAAAAATTATATGTTGCGCCAGCAGTAAGTCCAGTAATAGTTGTAGTTGTTCCTGAACCAGTAATTCCACCAGGATTTATAGTCCAATTACCAGCTGGCAAACCAGATAATACGACACTGCCAGTAGCTAAAGAACAAGTAGGTTGTGTAATAGTTCCAACAATAGGAGCTGTAACTCCGCCAGAACCCGTAGTAACAGTAAAAGTACAAGAAGAAGTATTTCCCGCTTGGTCGGTTGCTGTAATTGTTACGCTGTTTACACCAGATATAGTTGTACCTGGAGCTGGCAATTGAGACAAGGTAAAAGTACAATCGTCAAAAGCAGAAACTAAAGATCTAAAATCAGGCAAAATAGCATTACAAGCACCTACTAGTACTGTGTCAGGTGCGCAAGCTATTATAACAGGAGGATTAGTCTCTGTAGCACAATTTATAGTTGCACCACAAGCTACAATATTAGTTGCATCTGTACAATTCGTACTTGGACCAGAATATGTTGCATCCCATATTGGCGATGAAAAATAGTAAAAATTAATATCGTCAATAGATGCTCCAATTGCACCATCTGCACCTAAAGTTTCGAATTTAACCTTAGTTTGTGAGCCTGTGTATGAAGACAAATCCATCAATTGTGTACCAGCAACATTTGTAGTTCCAACTACTGAATAATTTAACCCATTATCAGTTGAAATGGATACTGTTATTGTATTTTTCGCAGCACTTGTTCCACCTAGTGCTGCTTGTAAATACGAAAGTTTAACCGCCTTTCCGGTAAAATCCATCGTAGGAGTTACTATAGATGAAATATTAGAGCTATAAATTTTAATATCATCAATTAAAACCCCTGTTTGATTCGCTCCAATTAAACCTGCGCTTATCCCTTCAAATTTAATTCTTAATTGCGAACTTGAATAGGTACTAATATCAATTGGTGTTATTAGAGTGGAAGTTGTTGTTGTCGGAGTAAGAGTTTGCAGAAATGTATACGTAGATCCATTATCGGTTGAAATAGAAACATTTAAATCATTCATTCCTTTATACACTGTGGAGGCACCAGGGGAGCTGAGAGCTGCTATTTTTAAGGATAAATATTTATATGATGAAGGAACAGAAAAATCAAGCGTAGGAGTGGTTGTTGATGCAACTGTGCCAACAGAATATATATATATATTATCAATACCAGCACCAATAGTTCCAGTTGCACTTAGCGTTTGAAATTTAATTTTTACTTGATTACCTGAGTATGCAGACAAATCAAATTTATTTTGAGTAACATTTGTTGTTGTAGTTGGCAAACGAGTCCCTAAAACAGTCCAATTCACTCCATTATCAGTAGAAATAGACACTGTTATAGTATTTGCTACGCCCGCTGTTCCTGACCTAATTGCATCAAAAATCAACCACTCATTACCTGCTACTGTAAAATCTAATGTTGGACTTGTAAAACTACAAGCATTATTTGTCATAATAATATTTGTCGTACCTCCAGTTGACACAGGTGTACCATCAACCCAACCTCCAGCAGTAGCCATGGTTCTTCCAGTTACTAGTGGAGTTCTTAAAGTGGATGCACCTAATAAATTAACTGTTGTTGTTCCAGCAACTGCCACATCAGTCCATACAGGGGTAAAACCTGTTACAGCAGTTCTCATGGGAGTATAATCAGCAGTTGGACTCAACATATTTATCGTAGTTGTTCCAGCAATATTAGCATCAATCCATGTTCCAAAACCAGCAACAGCATTTCTTATAGGAATTAAATCTAAACTTTGTGGAGTTAAGTTTGTAGCTGTATATATTCCACTGTTTGTAATTGATAAATTTGAAATTGAAAGATTATCATTATAAATATTTGTTTTGTTCCCTCCATTAGCATCAGTTGATCCACTAAAAGAACAATTTGAAATTGTTCCTGCTAAAGAAGCCGAGCCATTAATAAAAAAATCTTGCCCTTTATCATAACTTGAAGGTGAAGGATGAATATTTGAAAAAGAACATTTATTAAAGTTAAAAGTTCCACTTGCACCTCTAAACATAACACAAGATCCATCTCCAGAAGCATTTGCGGCAAATTGAGCAAAAAGTGGATTATGTTGATTATTTGTAAATGAACAATTCGTAAAAGTGCAACTAGAACCAGCTACAGCACTACTAGCAAAAGCTCCACCCCCATATACCGTTGAAGAAGCATCTCCTTCAGAATAATTAGTATTAAAACAAGATTTATTAACAACAAGAGTTCCAGAACCTTGGTAGATTGCACCACCTTTATAAGCAGAGCAATGATCGAAAGTTGTTTCGTTAATTGTAACATGTGGTGAAGATCCAGCAAGTTCTATTGCTCCTCCATAACTTTGAAAATTATGATTATCTTTAAATATAGAATTATTAACTACTAATGTTGATGATTCAACAAGGATGGCTCCACCTTGATTTGCATTCCAGCCTGAGCAACTAAATAAACATCTATTAACTGTAAGGCTTGAATTTGCAGTAACATAAACATTAGCACCACCTGTGTTTGCTCCAGGACAATCTTTAACAATAATATTTTCAAACACAATACCTGTTGCAGCATTATTAATTAAAAAAACCTGACCATCTACATCCATATAATACTCTCTTAGCATCATGTTTTTTATTTTAACATTGTTTGCTGAAATTGTTGCAAAACGTTTTACTGCAGCATTAACATCAAATACCGTGTTACCAGTACCAGCACCAATAATAGTAATATTAGCATCATTAATTATATGCGAATCCTGACTATAAGATCCTGCGTCAACATATATAATATCTCCTGGCTGTGCAACAGCAAGTGCCTTTGCTAAAGTTGCATAAGGATGGGCAGAAGATCCGTTTCCTGGCGAAACATCATTACCAGCAGCTGTTGTAAAAATATCTGCTCCTGTTAACACATCATTCACATAAATATTAGCTGCATCAACTTGTATAAAACAAACAAGCAAAGCAAAAAGTAGCAATGATTTAAAAATTCTTTTTTTCATGATAATGAAATTTTCTAAAATATTTATTATTTCTTCTTTTATATATATTTTTATCTACTAAAATTAGTCAACTAATGTAACTTTTCCAATATATTCTAAAAGTTTTCCTTCTTTTTCTTTAAACTTTACTCTCCACACATACACATCTGACTTAGCAATATTAGTTCCACCATAAGCTCTGCCGTCC
>CAZEDO010000070.1:0-21085 GCA_964511085.1 uncultured Lentimicrobiaceae bacterium | reverse complement strand
ATCATTATAGATAACATGGAAAAGCTTTTTTTGCCAGATGATTATCTTCCGGTACTTATTCAATCTGTTGTTGTTATTTCGTTTGTTGCAATTACAATGTTTGCCACTCACTTTATAGGAAGTAAGCGTAAAAGAATCAGAACATTACGAAAAGATGAAAACTTTGAATGCGGTATCGAAATCAAAGGGAATGCTCGCTTTCCTTTCACAGTCAGGTACTTTCTTATTGCTATTCTATTTGTACTTTTTGATGTGGAAGTTATATTCTTCTATCCATGGGCAATTAATTTCAAAGAAATGGATTGGAGCGGATTTTGGGAAATGTTATTATTTATGACCTTGTTTCTGTTTGGGTTTTATTACATCTACAAAAAAGGTGCTTTAGATTGGGATTGAAAGCGTATGAACGATTCGGAGCTATCGCTTTAAGAATCGACATTCGTAAAAGATGAGTTATAGTCATCAATATTATGGAGAATTCAACTTTGCCTTATACAATAGCCGAAACACCTGATGGTTACTCATCACCAGGTTTTTTCGCAACCCAGTATGATAAAGTTATTGGTCTGGCCCGAAAAAACTCAATATGGCCATTGCCATTTGCGACTTCGTGCTGTGGAATTGAGTTCATGGCCACCATGGGATCTCATTATGATCTGGGTCGCTTTGGCTCTGAACGGCTGAGCTTTTCACCCCGGCAAGCAGATTTGTTGATGGTCATGGGAACTATCGCAAAAAAAATGGGACCCATTGTTCACCAGATATACGAACAAATGGCTGAACCACGCTGGGTTATTGCTGTGGGAGCGTGTGCAGCCTCCGGAGGTATTTTTGATTCCTACAGCGTTCTGCAGGGTGTGGATCGAGTTATCCCTGTTGATGTTTACGTACCTGGTTGTCCACCACGCCCGGAACAAATTATCGATGGATTTATGAAAATACAGGAACTTGTTGGCAACGAGCCTCTGCGAAGAAGGTATTCTACTGAATATCGTGAACTCTTAGCCAAATACGGAATTAAGTAAATTTCAGATAAGCATACAATTGAAATGGATGACCAGTTGATTATAATTCGATTAAAAGAAAAATTTGGACAAAGAATCATTGATGTCGATTTATCAAACGATATGCCTGTGATTACCATTCCTGCTGATTCCATCTTCAATGTTGTTAGTTTTTTGAAGAACGATTCCAATCTCCAATTTGAATTCCTGACTGATATTTGTGGAATCCATTATCCTGACAAGGATTTACCTTTGGGTGTGGTTTACCATCTCCACAACCTACGCGAAAACAAAAGGATCCGTCTTAAGATATTTGTGTCTAACGAAAAACCTGAAGTTCCAACTCTTACACATATTTTTTCGTCGGCTAACTGGATGGAGCGCGAAACTTATGATTTTTATGGCATACGTTTTATCGGACATCCTAACCTGATTCGCATTTTAAATGTGGAATATCTTGATTTCTTCCCTATGCGCAAGGAATACCCGGTTGAAGACCCAACACGTGAAGACAAAGACAACCGATTTTTTGGACGATAAAACAATATTGCAGAGACCAATTTTATGGATATTAACGACCCACATATCACTATACGTCCAGAAGACATTGACAAGCAGTACACCACACTCAATCTCGGGCCGACGCATCCTGCCACACATGGTATTTTCCAGAATATCCTGACAATGGATGGAGAAATCATCATTGATGCTGAACAAACCATTGGTTATATTCACCGCGCCTTTGAAAAAATTGCCGAACACAAACCCTACTACCAGGTTAAGCCACTCACCGACAGGATGAATTATTGTTCTTCCCCAATAAATAACATTGGATGGGACATGACTGTTGAAAAGTTACTCGGCATAAAAAGCAACAAGCGAATCGATTATATGCGCATCATTGTGATGGAGTTGGCACGGATAACCGATCACCTTGTATGCAATAGTGTGATAGGTGTTGATAGTGGAGCGCTGACAGGGTTCACGTATGTTTTCCAGGAGCGGGAAGCTATCTATGAAATCTACGAAGAAATGTGTGGAGCCAGGTTAACAACAAACCTCGGACGTATTGGCGGTTTCGAAAGGGACTTTACTCCTGCTGCAATAGAAAAAATAAAAGCGTTGATCAAACGACTACCTGGCAAACTTAGGGAATTCGAAAAGCTATTGATGCGTAACCGGATATTTATGGATCGTACCATTGGTGTCGGTGGAATTTCGGCAGAACGGGCATTGAATTATGGGTTTACAGGACCCAATCTTCGTGCTGCTGGAGTCGATTATGATGTACGTATGATGAATCCCTATTGCTCATATGAAGATTTTAATTTCACAATTCCGATAGGAACTCAGGGTGATACGTACGATCGGTTTTGTGTTAGGCAGGAAGAGTTATGGCAGAGCCTGAAACTTGTAGAAGATGCGTTGAATAACTTGCCTGAAGGCGATTATCACATGGACGTTCCTGATATTTACCTTCCGCCAAAAGAAGACGTTTATGACAAAATGGAAGCCTTGATTTACCATTTCAAAATTGTGATGGGTGAGATAAATGTTCCAATTGGCGAAGTTTATCATGCTGTGGAAGGAGGAAACGGTGAACTTGGATTTTACCTCGTCAGCGATGGAGGACGAACCCCATACAGGCTTCATTTCCGGAGACCTAGTTTTATTTATTATCAGGCTTTCCCCGAAATGATAAAAGGCGCAGTACTTTCTGATGCCATTTTAACAATGAGTAGTATGAACGTAATAGCTGGAGAACTTGATGCCTGATATTTTTTTTAAAGAGTTTGATCAAATGTAAATAGCGAAATTTGACTTTTGGAAACTTCGGCACATTGGAACCCGGGAATATAGAAAACTACGACAAATCACCAATATCATAAATGTTAGGAAATAAACTAAACCACAAACAGTATCACAAAGAAAACCAACTGGTTCAGTTTTCGGATGAGATATTAAAAAAGGTGGAGCAAATTATTAATCGTTATCCGGAAGGCAGACAGAAATCGGCTATGTTGCCAGTTCTTCATATCGCACAGGAAGAATTTGGTGGATACTTGAGTGTTGATGTGATGGATTATGTTGCTTCTCTTATTCATGTGCAACCCATTGAAGTTTATGAAGTGGCAACTTTTTACTCCCAATATTACCTTGAAAATGTCGGGAAATATGTAATAGAAGTATGTCGCACCGGCCCATGCGCCATATGCGGAGGCGAAACAATTTCAGAATATCTTCAGGATAAACTTAATATAAACGTTGGTGAAACCACAACCGATGGACTATTCACATTAAAAGAAGTGGAATGTCTTGGTGCCTGTGGTTCAGCTCCGGTGATGCAGATCAATACAGAATTTTACGAAAACCTTACTGAGGATAGAATTGACATTTTACTTGAAGAAATGAAAACCCGAACGGATCATAGTAAATCAAAAGAAGCGAGATGGGTAGAAAAATTCTTCTAGAACACATAGATGTGCCAGGCATTCAAAGCTTTGATGTTTACCGCAGCAATGGTGGTTACAAATCTGTCGAGAAAGTCCTTAAAGATTATACTCCTGCCCAGGTAACTAACGAGGTGAAAATTTCCGGGTTACGAGGTCGCGGTGGTGCCGGGTTCCCTACCGGTTTGAAATGGAGTTTCCTCGACCGGAAATCAGGAAATCCCAGCTATCTCATTTGCAATGCTGATGAAAGCGAACCTGGCACATTCAAGGATCGGTATCTGATGGAACATATTCCACATCTTCTCATAGAAGGCATGATCGTATCCGGTTTCGCGTTGGAATCGCATACTGCCTATATTTATGTCAGAGGAGAATTTAAATACATCATCGGAATTCTCAACAATGCTATTCGCGAAGGTTACAGCAATGGATTTCTAGGAAAAAATATCTGTGGAAGCAATTATAATCTCGACATCTATGTGCATTCGGGAGCTGGAGCTTACATATGTGGAGAAGAAACCGCCTTACTAGAATCGCTGGAAGGAAAACGTGGAAATCCACGCATCAAACCACCATTCCCGGCTGTTAAAGGTTTGTACGGTTGTCCGACGGTAGTGAATAACGTAGAAACGCTTGCTGCTGTTGTTCCAATCATCAATATGGGAGGAGCAGCTTATGCTTCAATTGGCATTGGAAAAAGCACTGGCACAAAACTCATGTCAGCATGCGGTAATATTAATAATCCTGGTGTTTACGAAGTTGAAATGGGCTTGCCTGTGAACGAATTTCTATACGCAGATAAATATTGTGGCGGTATCAGGAATAACAAAAAACTAAAAGCTGTTGTTGCCGGAGGATCTTCCGTTCCAATACTTCCAGCTCACCTTATTCTAAAGACCATTGCTGGAGATGATCGCCTAATATCATATGAATCGCTTGCCGAAGGTGGATTTGAAAGTGGAACAATGTTAGGCTCAGGCGGGTTTATCGTGTATGACGAAGACGCCTGCATGGTGCGAAACGCATGGAATTTTACAAGGTTTTACCACCATGAATCCTGCGGTCAATGTTCCCCCTGCCGCGAAGGAACCGGTTGGATGGAAAAAGTGCTGCACCGGATGGAATACGGACTTGGCAGGATGCACGATATCGACCTGCTTGTTAGTATTGCAGGGAAAATTGAAGGAAATACAATCTGCCCTCTGGGCGATGCTGCTGCCTGGCCGATAGCCAGCGTTATCAGGCATTTCCGCAGCGAATTCGAATTTCATGTAAATTTCCCTGAGATCATTAAAAACATCCGGCATGGTTCGTTGGAGAAATACCTAAAAACTGAAAAGATTTCTGTCTGACCTGATCACAAAATATAGTTGCAACAGATGTCAGACAAATAAAACTGAATTTTAAAGATGCTTAAAGTAACAATAGATAACAACGTAATTGAAGTTGAGGAAGGCACTACTATTCTTCAGGCAGCTCGCCTGATTGGTGGCGAAATCGTTCCACCTGCCATGTGCTACTACTCCAAACTTGAAGGTTCCGGAGGAAAATGCCGCACATGCCTTGTAAAAGTTGCCCAGGGCTCAGCTAAAGATCCCCACCCGATGCCAAAACTTGTCGCCTCCTGCAGCACTCCCGTTCAGGATGGCATGGTTGTACAAAATATAACTTCACTTGAAGTATTGGAAGCCCGCAAAGCCATTGTTGAAATGCTTCTGATAAACCACCCCCTCGACTGCCCGGTATGCGATCAGGCCGGAGAATGCGACCTTCAGAACCTGAGTTTTAAGCATGGTTTAGAAAATACCAGATACGAAGAAGAGCGTCGTGAATTCAACCAGATTGATATTGGTGATAAGATCAAATTACATATGAACCGTTGTATCTTATGCTACCGATGTGTTTATACTGCAGATCAGATTTCAGGGAAACGAAATCATGGTGTTTTATTCCGTGGCGATGCAGCAGAAATCGGAACATATATTGAAACTTCAGTTGATAATGAATTCTCTGGAAATATTATTGATGTATGCCCTGTTGGTGCTCTTACCGATCGCACTTTCCGATTTAAGAGCCGCGTTTGGTTCCTTAATCCAATGAATGCCCACCGCAATTGTCAAAAATGTTCCGGAAAAGTGACCACATGGATGTTTGGCAAGGAAATCTATCGCGTTACCGGCCGGAAGGATGAATTTGGTGAAGTAGAAGAATTCATTTGCAACGATTGCCGCTTTGAGAAAAAAGAAGCTGCTGATTGGATAATTGAAGGATCTCGACACATTGAACGCCAATCGGTGATTTCGCAGAATCATTACGAGAAAATAGTTAAGCAATCTATTATTAATCCACTCAAAGAAACTACGGAACCTCAGAAATAAACTAAATATCAGATGATTGCATTTAAATTTATATTGGCAGGAGCTATATTGGCAATAAGTTTGGTGGTTGCCATGTATGCCACGCTTCTGGAACGAAAGATCGCCGGATTTTTCCAGGATCGTTTAGGCCCCGACCGGGCAGGGCCATGGGGTTTGCTTCAGCCACTCGCCGATGGTGTAAAACTTTTCTTCAAAGAGGAATTCATGCCGAATACAGCTGACAAATTCCTATATATACTGGGTCCTTCACTTACAATGTTTGTTGCATTGCTTACAAGTGCCATTATCCCATGGGGAGCTGGTATAACTGTAAACGGAACATTTTACCCGCTTCAGGTTGCGGACATCAATATCGGTATGCTTTATGCTTTTGCGGTGGTATCTATTGGCGTTTACGGTATTATGGTCGGTGGCTGGGCATCAAATAATAAATTCGCGTTGCTGGGTGCCATACGGGCTTCCTCGCAAATGATAAGCTATGAACTTGCCATGAGCCTTTCCATCATTGCACTCGTTATGATGTCGGGGTCGCTCAGCCTCAATGAGATTGTTGCACAGCAGCATGGTTTCAACTGGAATGTATTTTATCAGCCACTTGGATTTTTACTTTTTTTAGTCTGCGCTTTTGCAGAAAGCAATCGTTCGCCGTTCGATCTTCCCGAGTGTGAAACAGAGTTGATTGGAGGATATCATACCGAATACAGCAGCATGAAATTAGGTTTTTACCTGTTTGCCGAATATATCAATATGTTCATTTCTTCCGCTATGATTTCTACACTCTATTTTGGAGGATACAATTTTCCTTTCATGGACAGCGTTGGGCTTTCGCCAAATGCTATCAGCATTATCGGAACCGGAGTTCTCTTTCTTAAAATTACATTTTTTGGATTTTTCTTTATGTGGATACGCTGGACTCTTCCTCGCTTCCGCTATGATCAACTTATGGGATTGGGTTGGAAGAAAATGATCCCACTTGCAATTGCCAATGTCATACTGACCGGGTTTGTCATCATGCTTTTTAAATAATTGAATCTAAAAATGCTACCACTTACAACGAAGGCTAAAGTCGTCTCAAATAAAAAAATGACTCTTACTGAGCGCATATATCTTCCTGCTATAGCAAAAGGTATGTGGACTACCTTAAAGCATCTTTTTGGGAAAACAACCACTGTTCGTTATCCTGAAGTAAAGCGTGATTTCTCAGATATTTACCGCGGCAAACATGTGCTGAAACGTGACGATGAAGGACGCGAACGATGCACTGCATGTGGCTTGTGTGCAGTGGCTTGTCCGGCTGAAGCTATAACTATGGTAGCTGAGGAACGAAAACCTGGCGAAGAAAACCTCTACCGTGAAGAGAAATATGCTTCAATATACGAAATAAACATGCTTCGCTGCATATTTTGCGGTCTCTGCGAGGAAGCCTGCCCAAAAGAAGCTATCTTTCTGACAAAAGAAATTGTTGCATCCGATTACCACCGTGATGTATTTATTTATGGTAAAGAGATTCTTGTGGAGCCGGTAGATCCAGCGAAACGCATAGATATTTCGCTCCGTCAAACTCCTGAAGTATTAAAATTTAAGGAAGACAAATCGAAAAGACATAATAGGTAAGTAAAAAGTTCGTCAAGTAAATAAAGTTTATCAAGTAATAAAGTTCTAAAGCAGAAATTTATGATACCTGTATTCAAACGATTTCAAACAACATCAAAGCATTCAAAATACCTGATTACCTGAAATATAACCATTAATTTATTGTCAATCTAATGTTCGGTCAATTTCTATTCTATTTTTTCTCGTTGCTGGCCATATTTGCCGCGCTGATGGTCCTGCTTTCGCGAAAACCTATACACAGTGTGCTTTACCTTACGCTTGCCTTTTTTGCCATTGCCGCGCATTTCATTCTGCTGAACGCCCAATTTCTGGCAATCGTCAATATTATCGTATACGCAGGAGCTATCATGGTTTTATTTTTATTTACGGTTATGCTGCTTAACCTTAATACCGCTGCTGAGCAGCGTAAATCAAAATTTGTGAAAATTACAGCCGTGCTTACCGGCGGCGTTCTTATGCTTATTATGACAGCCGCACTGCGGCAGATGGATCTTACACTTATGCATGATCCTTCCACCACACAAATCGGGTTGGTGAAAAATCTTGGAAAAGTACTCTTTCGCGATTTTCTGCTCCCTTTTGAGGTTACTTCTATCCTGTTCCTTTCAGCAATGATTGGTGCAGTTATGTTGGGAAAGAAAACCGGAGATTAAAATGAATGTTCCGATACGTCAAATATTAGCAAGCGATATGCAAAACCTTACTCAAAACTTTAACCTTGTACCGTTGAACCATTATGTACTTTTTTGTACTTTATTGTTCACGGTTGGCGTTGTGGGAGTACTTATTAAGCGAAATGCCCTTGTTATTTTCATGTCAATAGAGTTAATGCTCAACTCCATCAACTTGCTGTTAGTGGCTTTTTCAGTATATCATAACGATCCGGCCGGGCAGATTTTTGTTTTCTTCATTATGGTTGTGGCAGCGGCAGAAGTAGCTGTGGGATTAGCATTGGTCGTAATGGTTTTCCGCCATACACACAGCATTGATATCAATTTCCTGAACAGGTTGAAGTGGTAAATTATTGACACCAAAAGATTTGAAATACAACACTTTATATATATGATGAATTATATTTGGCTTGTCCCGCTTTTTCCACTTGCAGGATTCCTGTTTATCGGATCGAATTACAAGCATTTGTCGGTAAAAGTCAGCGGTTGGCTTGGCAGTTTGATGGTTTTACTTTCATTTTTGGTTTCACTGATTGTATTTATTGACTTACTTAATGGTTCGCCTTCGCAATCCATTATCCTGTTCGATTGGATAAAAGCCGGAGGTATTAATTTCCCGGTAGAATTCCTGATAGATCCTCTTTCAACATTAATGTTAATGATTGTAACCGGCGTTGGATTTCTGATTCATATCTATTCAATCGGTTATATGCAAAACGACGCAGGCTTTAACCGCTTCTTTGCATATATGAACCTATTTGTTTTCTTTATGCTTGTTTTGGTGCTTGGAGGCAGCTATACCATTATGTTTATTGGCTGGGAAGGCGTTGGGCTCTGCTCCTACCTGCTTATCGGTTTCTGGTTTAAAAACCAGGATTTCAATAATGCTGCAAGGAAAGCTTTTATTATGAATCGTATTGGTGACCTTGGTTTTCTGCTTGGAATGTTTTTGCTTTTTCAAACATTTGGAAGTTTAAGCTTTTCAGTAATATTCCCCAAAGCAGCTTTAATTGCATCGGGCACTCCCGTTTTAACTACCATTACTTTACTACTTTTTGTTGGGGCTATTGGTAAAAGCGCTCAAATTCCTCTTTTTACCTGGTTGCCTGATGCAATGGCAGGACCTACTCCTGTCTCTGCTTTAATCCATGCTGCTACAATGGTAACTGCCGGTGTATATATGGTAGCCCGTTCAAATATTCTGTATGCGCTTTCACCTGCAACATTGATGGTTGTTGCCATAACCGGGCTTGCTACTGCTTTGTTTGCCGCAGTTATTGCGCTTTTTCAAAATGACATTAAAAAAATCCTGGCGTATTCTACCATCAGTCAGTTAGGTTATATGTTTCTTGGGCTTGGTATGGGAGCATTTACAGGTGCCGTTTTTCACCTTACAACGCATGCATTTTTCAAAGCACTTCTATTTCTTGCTGCAGGAAGTGCGATCCACGCTTTGGGCGGAGAGCAGGACATCAGAAAAATGGGTGGCCTATCGAAGAAAATCCCAAAAACTTATTTCATTTTTTTGATCGGCACTATTGCGATAGCAGGTATTCCACCTTTTGCCGGATTCTTTTCAAAGGATGAAATCCTTGCAGCAGTTTTTACTACAAGTCCCGCTTTATGGTTGCTGGGAGTTGCCGGATCTATG
This sequence comes from uncultured Lentimicrobiaceae bacterium, assembly GCA_964511085.1. Lineage (GTDB taxonomy): Bacteria > Bacteroidota > Bacteroidia > Bacteroidales > DASVHX01 > DASVHX01. Next base: position 11,314 of record CAZEDO010000070.1, on the reverse strand, counting down.
ATGACAGCTTTTTATATGTTCCGACTGCTATTCCTTACATTTAAAGGTGATTTCCGAGGACGGGAAACACAGTTCCAGCATATACATGAATCGCCTGCTTTAATGATATTCCCTCTTTTCATTCTTGCTTTTCTCTCAGCAGTGGGTGGCTTCATAGGTTTACCAGAAAGTATTGGCCCACATGGTCTTAAAGCATTTTTGAAACCGGTTTTCGCAGCATCTGCTGCTTTACAGTCAAATGTATCAATTTCCCCTGCATTAGAATTTACGCTGATGGCTACTAGCGTTGTGCTGGCGCTACTTATGGTGGCTTTAGCCTGGAGGTTTTATATAGCAAAACAGCATATGCCATCCGGCGAAGAAGTCGAAAGAGAAGGCATCATCAAATTGATCTACAATAAATTTTATATTGATGAGATTTATAATTTACTGATAATCAAACCTATATTTTGGTCATCGGGAGTATTTCACAGCATAATCGAGATTCAGATAATCGACTCGGTAATTGAATCAGTTGGCAAACTAACTATAGTTTTGGGCCGCAAATTACGGCTGCTACAAACTGGCAATGTTGGCTTCTATTTGTTTGCGATGGTCTTTGGAATAATCCTGGTGCTGGTCTTTAATGTTTTTGGCTTTAGTTTTATCAATTAAATTTTATTGACCTGATGTGTTTAACTGAAATGATTTCAATAACTAACCTTGCATGATAACCGGGCTACTTTTTCTTATTCCACTCCTTGCAACGCCATGGGTGATGGCTTCTACGGGCGACAGAGCGATCTGGCGGAATGCTCTCATCGCTTCATTGATCGAATTTTTTGCTTCCCTGCTTATATTTTTGGAATTCCGTAATTCAGGGGCTTCTGAATTAATAATTTCCTTCCCGTGGATTTCAAGCATTGGCGTGCATTTCAGTTTTGGCATGGATGGCCTGAGTGTATTACTCGTTTTACTAACTACATTCTTAACTCCAATAATTATCCTGGCATCATCCGGATTTAATGCGCGTCGCCTAAACATATATTTTGGACTAATTCTTTTAATGGAAATGGCCATGATAGGGGTTTTTACTGCCCGGGACGGACTGGTATTTTACCTTTTTTGGGAAATGGCATTGATACCCATTTACTTTATCACAGCCATTTGGGGAGGTGCCAACCGAATTAGAATTACATTCAAGTTTTTGATTTACACGCTTTCCGGAAGCCTCATTATGCTGGTAGCGCTTATCTATGTTTATTATCAGACACCTTATCCTCATTCATTCGACTTTCAGGCGCTATATCATGCTTCTTTAACAATTGAAGCGCAACGATGGGTTTTCGCCGCGTTCTTTCTTGCCTTTGCTATTAAAATCCCCATTTTTCCATTCCACACCTGGCAACCTGATACTTATACAGAAGCTCCTGCTGCAAGTAGTATGCTATTAGCTGGTATAATGCTGAAAATGGGTATCTACGGTATTTTACGCCTGCTGATTCCATTGTGCCCGCTAGCTTTTGGTGACCTTGCCTTACCTGCTATTCTACTATCGGTAACAGGAATTATTTATGCTTCAATAATCGCAATCCGGCAAAAAGACCTTAAACGAATGATTGCATATGCTTCTATTGCTCATGTCGGGCTGATTGCCGCCGGTTTATTTTCTTTGAAGGATATTGCATTACAAGGCGCTGTTATACAGATGTTTTCGCATGGGATAAATGTTGTTGGTCTTTTTATTCTTATTGACATTATTGAAAACCGTTTTCACAGTCGGCGGATTGACCATCTGGGAGGAATAGCGCAGTCAATGCCGCGTTTTTCCATCATATTTTTGATCATCTTACTTGGTAGTATTGCTCTCCCGCTCACCAATGGTTTCGTAGGCGAATTCCTTTTGCTACTTGGTTTATTTCAATACAGTCCCTGGTTATCGCTTGCTGCCGGCAGTACAATTATTTTTGGTGCTGTTTATATGCTGTGGATGTACCAACGTGTGATGTATGGAAATTTACCTGTAAGACTGGTCGAAAAAGCTGCTGATCTCAGTAATAATGAAATGTTTGCGCTCATTCCTTTGGTAATAATGGTGCTATGGATTGGCTGGTATCCAAAACCTTTTCTTCTTCTTGCTGAACCTGCTATCCGAACCATATTAAATATAGCTTTTGCTTTACCCAATTGATGCTTACGATTTCTATTGTAAAAACAAATTGACACTACATGAATTCTCTGATATCTATTACTGCTCTTGGAATTGTAACCATGATGCTGGGCGTATGGCAGCTTAAAAAGTGGAACTTACCGGTTATTGTTATCGGACTTTTAGTTTCTCTATTAATAAATATGCTGGAATGGAATAAAACGGTTCATTATTTCAATGAAATGATGATTGTTGATAATTATGCAGTTGCTTTTAACGGAGTTCTTATTTTCTCTACGCTTCTTGTTTTCATGTTTGCCAATAACTATTACCGCAGCGTTTCAAGGCCCCTCGAGGACATATTCTCGCTTATGCTTTTCGCGCTTGCCGGAGCTATTGTAATGACCTCATTTGCCAACCTTGCCATGTTATTCATAGGCATTGAGATACTTTCTATTTCCATGTATATACTTGCTGGCAGTAAGAAATTCGATCTTGCTTCAAATGAAGCAGCACTTAAGTATTTTCTTACCGGATCCTTTGCAACTGGTTTTTTATTATTCGGAATTGCACTTATTTATGGTTCCACAGGATCCTTTAACATGGCTGAGATTGCAACTTATGTAAATACCAATAGTTTGTCATTGCCAGCATATTTCAAAGTAGGGCTGCTTTTTATAATGATAGGTCTCTGTTTTAAACTTGCTGTTGCTCCATTTCATTTTTGGGCGCCTGATGTTTACCATGGCTCACCAACTCTGATCACGGCATATATGTCTACGGTTGTGAAAATTGCAGGCATTGCTGCTTTCTACCGTTTGTTTGCTACATGTTTTGCATCAGCGCCTCATATATGGGTAAATACTTTGGTTGTATTTTCGGCACTCACAATTCTATTTGGAAATCTGGTAGGTGTTTACCAGAGCAATATGAAACGTATGCTGGCATACTCCAGTATTTCGCATGCCGGTTATATGTTACTTGGACTTGTGGCTATCAACAAATTATCGGCAGGATCGTTATTATTATATTCAGCAGCTTATTCTATTGCTACAATTACTGCCTTTGGAATTATTATCCTTGTACGCGAGGCTCGCCGAAACGATGATATTATTACATTTAATGGTTTGGCTCGTACAAATCCCTACATGGCATTTACCTTGTCATTTGCACTTCTTTCACTCACCGGAATTCCTCCCTTGGCAGGGTTTATTGCCAAGTATTATATTTTTACAACGGCTATACAAAGCGGCTACCTTTGGCTGGTTATTGTTGCCATTGCAGGATCGGCGATAAGCGCTGTATATTATTTTAAGCCTATTATTGCCATGTATATGCGCGAAGGCGACTGGGCTCCAATTCCGGTTACCAAAGGATATCGTTATCAGCTTATCTTTATGACAATATTAACGCTGGTTCTTGGTTTAGTTCCAGGGTTGCTGCTGATTATCTGATTTCTATTGAATAAATCTTTAAAGATTCTTATCACTTTATGGCTCAAAGCAAATGGTATCAAAGCAAAAAAGCTACTTCTCAGTAGCTTTTTTTGATGAGTTGAATTACAATAAATTAACGTATCAACGTAACAGTTCCATACGGTTTATCAGAGACGCCTTTGTATGTGCCCACATCCTGTGAATTCCAGATAGTACCGTCCCTGAACACTGCCTGGGCTTTCCAGACGTACACATCCTGAGGAAGAAGCTGGCCTTGATAAGTACCATCCCACGATTCGGTAGGCCTGCCAAATTCGTCTAGCTTTACGGAATGCCATAATACATTGCCCCATGTATCAAAAACTTCTATTTTAAAACTCAATAGATTGATACCTATCGGTTTGAAATATCGGGCAGTGCTAAATGGACTGGTTGGTGCAAAGGCATTAGGTATAAATAAGCCTTTGAATAGAAGATGATAGTCTGTACGAACAGTATCTGTGCAATTGAAAGAGTTCCAGGTGATAAGCTCAATTACGTAATCGCCATCTTCAGTATAAGTAACGATGGGATTTTCGGCTCCAGACAAAACCCCGTTACCAAAATCCCATTGGTATTGTATCGCATCTACTGACTTATCTTGCATCAACAATTGCCCCTGGACATTCTGGTAATTTTCCTTGAATGTAAAGGCTGTTGTAGGTATAGGGTTGGTTGTCAATGGCTGGTTGAGCGTATCAAGACAACCATTGGTATCGGCAACAATCAACCTGATTATGTAATCGCCTGCATTTGCGAAAGTAAATACAGCATTCCGTGCTGTATCAACGCCTACCGTTCCTGATGTATCAGCATACATCCAACGCCAGCCAACCAGAGGAGCCAGTGCTGAGTCCGAACGATCTGTAAAAGTTGTAGGACTGCCGGAGCAGGACGAAGACATATCGAAAAAAGCATTCGGCAACGGGTTTACATGGATTGTATGCGTAACAGTGTCGGTACATCCAATTGTGTTATTTACAATTAAATCAACATCATACGAGCCAGCCACAGTATAGGTATAAGATGGATTTTTAACTGATGAAGAATCATCAGTAGTTCCCGGAACACCAAAAGTCCATTCATAAGAACTTATTTGAGTGCCATTAGCTGAAGATGTATTATCAAACACAGCAGGCAAACCGTAACAAACGTCAGCAGCATTATACTTTGCTATAGGGCTGGGATTAATATTTACCAGCAATGTCAATGAGTCGCTAACTATCTGGCTTGCTATAAGGGTTGATACTCTGAGTTTAACACTGAATATTCCTGATGTCCCGAAGACATGTGTAACATTAGGCTGCCATGAAGTATAGGAAATTGTAATGCCATCGCCAAAATCCCAGTCCCATTGTGAAATAGGCAAACCACAATAACTACTGTCAGCAAATGTGAACAATTGGTTTTGGCAACCAAGAGTATCAATCTTTTCAAAAATTGCTTCAATACAGGGTTTCAGTAAAAGTGAATCGGAGAATGTGGCAGAACAATTGTTCAGGTTTATCACAGTCAGGGAAACATTATACATGCCTGGAATACTGTAAAAATGTGGTAAATCAGGATCGCCGGGTGCGTCAACGGTTACTGTATTTCCGTCACCATAGTCCCATATCCATTTCGAAATCCCTGCACCACCTCCTGTAGAACTTGCATCGAAGGTTGCTATGCTGTCGCAATTACCCTCGGTGTAAGTAAATGAAGGAACAGGCAATGGCTTAACTATTACCTGCTTATATATAATTTGTGGGCAGTTATGAATATCAATAACCTGAAGAGTCACTGAATAGCTGCCTGGAAGATTGTAGGTGTGCGTAGGATCACGCAATGTGGATGTATTATCAAATCCTGACGAGGGCTCTCCGAAATTCCACGCAAAACTGATAAGTGAGTCACCTACCGGATCAATAAGTTGGGGAGTAAAGGATGTAGTCTGCAAATAGCATGTTTCGGGAATATTTACAGCAACATTCAATTGGGCTGGCACACAAACCAGTTTAGTTGTTGTGTCCATACATCCACGCATGTCAGTAACGATAAGTTTCACATTATAACAACTATCGGAGTCAAAGAACACGTAAACAGGGTTCTGGACATCGGAATACTGGAATGGATCGAACTCCCATAGCCAGCTCGCGATTGTGGCCTGGTTGGCATAGGAAGAATCCTGAAAATAAACCGCACCATTATCGCATGGAGATGCTGTATAATTGAAATTAGCATTAGGTTTACGATATACCTGTATCGGAATCGAAATGGAATCAGAACAACCAGCTGGCGTGATTACGGTTAAAGTTACTGTATAGGAGCCATCAGCAGTGTAAGTCCATGTAGGATTCTGTATAGAAGAAGTGTCATTCGTACTTGATGGATCACCAAAATTCCAGTGCCAGTTTGATATTAACTCACCATTGATTGTAAAGGACTCATCAATATATTTAGTTGTATCGCCTGAACAAGCATTGGAATAACTGAACCTTGGAACAGGCAAAGGATGGATCTCAAATGTATGCGAAATGACATTTCCACAACCGGAAGTGTCTGTAATGCTTAATAAGACAGTAAATATTCCTGCGATGGCATAAGTATGTGTAGGATTTTGAAGGCTGGAATGTGAGGAACCATCACCAAAATCCCAATCAATTTGTTGAATAACCGCCAGATTAGTTACTATACTATCAATATAAAAAGTTGTTGAGGCTCCCAGGCAATTGGGATTTCCAAAACCGAATTCCACAGCCGGCAAAGGAAGCACGGTTATAGTCTGGAGGGTTGTATCAATACATCCATTAGCATTGGTAACCTGCAGATTTATTATATAATTTCCAGCTCCACTGAAGAGATGCGATGGATTCTGTAAAATAGAAATATTGTTTGTTCCAGATATAGGATCACCAAAATTCCAGAGCCAACTTACAAGGTTTGTTCCCCCGTTTGTAGTAGTTAGATCAGTGAAATCTACTGCTGAAGCCTCACAGGTATTGCCATAGCTGAATCCGGCCAGTGGTCCCGTTGTTATTGTAACGACCAATGAAAACTCATTTTCGCAGCCTATACTTGTTGCCACTGTCAGCACAACGGTATATGTTCCGAAAGTGCTGTAAGTATGCTCGATATCAGGGTTGCCAGGAGGTGTGATAAGTGTATCCGAGCCATCTCCAAAATCCCAATGCCACGATGTTATCTGTCCCGCACTGGTGGTTGACATGTCATTGAATTGAACCGGATAGTTTGAACATGCCGGTGTGCTATGAACAAAGAATGATGCCGGAGCAGTTACTATTGTAACAAAATGGCTGATAGTGTTCGTACACCCGGCTGTATCGGTGATTGCAAGCGTAACAGTATAAGTACCGGCTTGCGCGTATAGATGAACAGGATCAATTTCCGAAGAAGTAGTGGCATCACCAAATTGCCATAAATATGCGGTTGTTGCTCCAGGATTTACAAAGGTGGAACATACAAACTGTGTAGTATCATTCATACATCCGGCAACGGAAGAAAAATCAACCAATGGCGCGGGATAAATAGTCACTTGATTTGTGATTGTATCTGAGCATCCGGTTGACGATGTCACAATAAGCGAAACCTGGTAAATTCCAGCAGCAAGATATGTGTGTGTTGGATCCTGGATTGTTGAGAAATTGCCTGCCCCCGAAGTAGGGTCTCCGAAATTCCATTGCCAGTCAATAAGGCTGCCACCTCCCCCGCTCTGCGATTGATCATTAAAAATAACAGCACCAATACAGGAGCTTTGATATATAAAATTTGCCAGCGGGTTTGGAACAACTGTAATCGTTTTTGAAATAAAACCTGTACAACTATCATTTGTCGTAACAGTGAGGGTTACGTTGAAATTACCATAGTTAGGAAATGTATGGGACACGTTCGGGTTTGTGGGCCAATTAATAGTGGTAGAATTCCCATCCCCAAAATTCCAAACATACTTAACAAGGTAGCCATATGGGGCATTGGAAAGGTTTGTGAAAATAGTTGGTGTCTCGAAACAGGTCGGTGAAGAATAATCGAAATTGGCCACCGGTTTAGGCACGATCAAGACAGTTTGTACAATAAAATTTGAACAACCGGAAGTATCAGTTACCGTAAGTGTAACCTGGTAAGGTCCTGACAGGACATACTGATGTGAAGGTTGTTGCTGATCAGATGTAATGCCATCACCAAAATCCCAATGCCAGATTGCGATTATAGATGTGTTCATAACTGTAGCATCAGGAAAGAATTGAACAAGTGTATTCTGGCAGCGATACATTGAAGTAAAAGCTACTGCCGGGGCAGGCAAAATATCAAGTGTGTCAGTTATTGTAGCTGAGCAACCATTGCTTGTTGTAACGACAAGTGTAACGATATAGCTTCCGGGGGTTGTGAACTGGTGGCTAGGATTTGGGATAGTAGAAACATTGTTTACCCCTGATACAGGATCACCAAAATTCCAGTTCCAATCAACAAGTGATCCGCCACCATTGGATTGAGAAAGGTCAGTAAAAACTACCGGAATCCCAAAACAGGATTGATCATAATGGAAATTTGCAATAGGATTTGGATGAACAATTACATTTTGGGTTTCAGTTCCAATACAACTATCTGATGCGGTAACAGTAAGTGTAACAGCGTAAGTGCCGCCAACAGTATAAATGTGAGCAATATTTGGATTTGCAGGGAATAAAATTGTTGTATCAGTTCCATCCCCAAACTGCCAAAACCATTTAACAACGTAGAACGCGGTAGTTGTGGAAAGATTTGTAAATATAACCGGATTACCGGAACAGGTACTTGCCGAAACCGAGAAATGAGCAATAGGTAAAGGATTGATCAGGATATCATGAGAGATCGAGTTAATGCAACCGGAAGTATCCGTTACAGTAAGTGTAACAGTGTATGTCCCTGGATTTAAAAAAGCATGCGATGTTGACTGTACATTATTGTTGCTTATTCCATCACCAAAATCCCAATGCCAGGTGGCTATTGAGCCCGGATCCATCACAGAAGTATCAGCTGTGAAAAATGTAAGTTCGCTAAGACAAGCGGGAGAATAAGTATAATCTACAGGCGGCGATTGATATATTACAATCGGTTTTATAATAGTGTCACTACAATTGGTGAAGTTTGTGACAATCAAAGTGACGTAAAATGTATCAGCAACTGAGAAGATATGCGATGGATTTTGGAGGATCGAGGAATTGTCGATTCCTGAAACAGGATCACCGAAATCCCATTGCCACCCAACAATATTACCTGCGCCATTGGCGAAGGAAGCATCCGTAAATTGGACAAGCTGATCCTCGCAGCTTCCCGTGTAGTAGAAGTTTGCTATCGGGTTAGGTGTAACAGTTACAGGTAAAGTTGATGAATTTTTACATCCAAACGAGTTCCGGATTGTGAGTGTAACGTTATAAGTTCCATCAAGGGCAAAAAGGTGCTGAACATTCGGATTGGAAGGGAAATCTACAGTATCGTTAGGTGTACCGTCGCCGAAATTCCATACCCATTGATTTATCCATCCAAATGTAGTACTTGATAAATCAGTGAATTGAACTAACTGATTTGCGCAATTGGGTGTGTTATATCCAAAATTTGAAATTGGCAGTTGATGAATGTCAACAAAATGAGTTACAAAACCTACCAACCCGTTAGTATCGGTAATTGTGAGGGTTACAGGATATTGGCCTACACCACCGAAAGTATGCACAGGGTTTTGGAAAGTAGAAAAGAATCCGTCACCAAAGTCCCAATCCCAGCTGGCAACTGCATATTCATCAGTAATCAAGGTGTCAACTGCGAAAACTGTTGGAGTGCCAATACAAACACCTGTGAACGTGTAATCCACAAACGGCTGGGCTGAGAGGCGTGCGAACCGTCCCTGAATACCTGTCAGGAAAACGGTCATGAGTATTGCCAGTAAAATTTTCTGTTTCATTATAAGGCGACAGTTTAGATTGAAAGTAGTTCAAAGTCGGTATTATTTATTAAATAATCTGACAATTAAATTAGTCAAAGGTACCTATATTTTGAACTATTCCGTTATTTTTAGTGAGTGATTACTTCTTAAATAAATGAGTATCTAAAGTTCAAAAATACAACCAAATCATTACAAACAAATTTTACTTTTATTAATAACTGTAATAAAGAAAGGTTACAACAAATTATTGATCTTATATTTGTAGCAAGTTTATCTAAATCTTTAGCAAATAAACTTTTCTATATGAGAAACCAAATAATCCGGATCGCTTCAATCGCTGCAATAATAGCTGTTTCAATATTTCTGTCTGGCTGCAAACAAAGGCCTTCAAACACTGCCCAATCCATTGCCAGGGAAGAGTTTGGCAAACTCACTGATGGCAGGATTGCTGATCTTTATACACTAACTAACAAAAACGGGTTGGTGATGAAAGTGACCAATTACGGCGGAACGGTTACATCCTTGTCCATACCAGATAGAAATGGAAATTTGGCTGATATAGTACTTGGTTGTGATTCGCTGCAAGGTTACCTGAAGGCAACTGCATATTTTGGAGCTATTGTTGGCCGCTATGGAAACCGCATTGCAAAAGGACAATTTATTCTGGACGGTACAACTTATAACCTTGCCAGGAATAATGGTCCAAATACACTTCACGGAGGGCTTATTGGTTTCGACAAAGTGATTTGGGAAGCAACTGAAATCAATGACACTATTGGTGTTGGGCTTAAATTGCATTACCTAAGCAAGGATGGCGAAGAAGGATATCCCGGAAACCTTGATGTTACAGTTACATACATGCTTACCAATAACAATGAATTCCGCATCGGCTATATGGCTACCACTGATAAAGCTACTCCGCTAAACCTCACGCATCACAGCTATTTCAACCTTGCGGGGGCTGGAACAGGAGATATTTTAAAACACCAGGTTATAATTGAAGCCGGGAAATACACAGTTGTAGACAGCACCCTCATCCCTACCGGCGAATTACGCGATGTTAAGAGCACTCCACTTGATTTTACAATGATGCAGGTTATAGGCTCAAGAATAAAGGAATTGGGTGGTAATCCGGTAGGATATGATCATAATTATGTATTGAACAGCGGAGACAAAGAACTTGCGCTGGCTGCTAAGGTGATGGATCCTTCATCAGGCAGGGTAATGGAGGTTTATACCGACCAGCCGGGAGTCCAGTTTTATACCGGTAATTTCCTTGACGGAAGCATTATAGGCAAAGGTGGCAAAGCTTATAAGCAATATTATGGATTCTGCCTCGAAACCCAGAAATTTCCAGATTCGCCTAACCATCCAACATTCCCAAATAGTATCCTTAAATCTGGCGAAACGTACAAATCAACAACGATCTATAAATTTACACATTAAATATCTTTAAACTGAATTATCAATAGTTCGGTAATATTTTGTGAAACACTAAGTATCAATATGTTTCAAATGTTTCTGTTAATTCGGTATATTGTTTACAACCAATCCATTGCGCATTTGCGTCTTTATTCGCTGCGCTCATGAGAACGCTTCGCTAAGTTGCGAGAAATAAAAAGTCACCGAAGAATTGAATTATGTAACGCTATTGAACTATTATCGGATGGAAATGAAAACAAAAGATTGCAGAAAACCGAATTTATCGTAAATTTGCATACAATTTGGCCCCGTAGCTCAACTGAATAGAGTATCTGACTACGGATCAGAAGGTTCCAGGTTTGAATCCTGGCG
>CAZEDO010000069.1:0-21263 GCA_964511085.1 uncultured Lentimicrobiaceae bacterium | reverse complement strand
GGACTAATTTACCGCTTTCGTCAAACACCGGATAACAATAAACATCCATTATCCTGGCATTGCCGTTTTTATCGTAGTGTATATGCTCCACTTTTGCCGATTGGCGGGATTCCTTGACAATATTAAGTGGGCAAAGGTTGTTTCCGGAATCGCATGGTTCAGATAACCCGTGATTTACAGTATAACAGTATAAACTCCTTATATCTCCATAAAGATTTTTCGAAGCTGAGTTTGTCTGGATTACCTTATAACTGTTGGCATCAATTACGCAAAAGGGATGTGTAAGTGATTCGATTACATTATTAAGAAATACGTTTTGTTGCTTTACGATATTTTCAGCCTGTACGCGGTCGTCAATATCATGACATGAGCATATAAACCCAGCAAACTCTTTTTTTAAATTGCTGAATGGCTGACCATTTGCAACTATGCGGCGAAAAATACCATCGAATCTCCTGAGCCTGAATTCAATGCTGAAAGCTAGTTTATTCCGGAAAGCATTGAGGTAAGTATCAGTGAAAAACTGAAGATCATCGGTATGGATTCCAGCCAACCAACCTTCACCTTCCTCTTCTTTAGATGAACGCCCTGTAAAAGCCAACCATGTTTTATTAAAATAATCAACTTTTCCATTCACTCCGGCACGCCAGAAAAGCGAAGGAATATCATCCAGAAGTGCTTGCTGGAAGTCGAGGCTATGTGCCATTGTTTCAATAACAATATTGTTATTGTACAAATCGGTTGCTATTAGCTGGAAAGCCTTTAGCCCATCAGATGCAATAGTCGCAATGCATTCAAAATGATAATGTGCCTGTTCCCCATTAGCTTTATTGATATTAAGATCAATTGAATTTCGCCCTGAGTGAATGCCAAGTTCTTTAAGAAGAAGATAAAATTTATCAAGTTGTTCAGGTACTATGAAACGACCAAGTGGAGTTCCAAGAAGTTCTTCCCGTTTACTGGCAAACTGATCGCAGGCAGCAAGGTTGACTTCTGTAATATTCATCTGCTCATCCAGGGTGAAGTGGGCTGTTGGGGCAATATCAAATAAGTTTGTAAAATTTACAAGGGAGTGCTCTAAGTCTGATCGTGTTTTACGCAATTCCTCGTTTTCCTGTTTTAGTTGTACAAAAGCAAGATGATTTTCGTTGTCTAAATCAATGTCCCCGCTATTCGACCTGGATGAATCCATATTTAAATCAGAGTGAAGGCTATCTTTTTGTTCGTTTTTCTCCTGTAAGTTTTCCATATTCAACGAGATGATTTACTTTTCTTTATTTGATATATTCAGCTGTCCCAATATGCTTATTTTATATACTAAAGCATTCAATGAATGAAGGTTGAAATTGGGATTTGAGTTTACTATTTTCTTTGGATTTTGAGAAATGTATGATAGAATTATTGCCTGTTTTTTTTCAGGAAAATTCATGATAAAAGTATGTATATTTGTTTAACTTTGCAGCGAAAAGTTTGAAAAAACACCTTTTTATTTTCAACATTTCATTTCTTCAGGGCAGGGTGAAATTCCCGATCGGCGGTATAGTCCGCGACTCCCGGCCAAACCGGGATTGAGCCGGTTTAATTCCGACACCGACAGTTAAAGTCTGGATGAAAGAAGAAAGATACGCAATTACCGGGAGAACATTCCCCGGTTTGGTGCATCGCGCTGTTTAGCCCCGAAGATTTATTCAGGGGCTTTTTTTGTGCTAATAAATAGTGTACCATGATTAGAAAAATTTCATTTATCCTCGCGCTGGCAATGGTTGCCGTAATGAATTGTGCAACTGCACAGGTTACTCAAACAGTATCAGGTTTCATAACTGATCAGAACACCGGGCAACCCATCGGCATTGTTGATGTTCATATGAAAGGCTCATCCCTCAGAACTGTCAGCTCCCCGAAAGGAGAATTTTCAATTGCTGTCCCAGCTGATACCATTATCCTATTCTTTACACATGTCTCTTACAAACCAAAGGAAATGAAAGTAACCGGTTTGGTAGCTGGCATAAATAACCTGTTACACATAGAACTTGAAACAAATATTATTGGACTGTCGGAGGTGCGGGTGATCTCATCTTACGCAACCGAAAGGAAGACCCCGATTGCTGCAACAACTATTCCTGCCCAGCTTATAGAGCGGCGGATGGGCAACCAGGATTTTCCGGAAATTATGAAGAATGTGCCAGGCGTATATGCTACTAAAGCCGGTGGTGGAAATGGCGATGCGCGTCTTACAATCCGTGGATTTCAGCAGGAGAATATTGCCTTGCTGCTAAACGGCGTTCCGGTGAGCAGTGTGGAGAGCGGTTTGGTATATTGGTCAAATTGGGTTGGCCTGGCTGACGCTACTCAGGCTATTCAGGTTCAGCGGGGGCTGGGCGCTTCGCAGGTGTCGCTCAACTCGGTGGGAGGAACGGTGAATATTATAACCAAAACCACCGAAGCCGCTAAAGGCGGCACGCTCAGATACAGTGTATCCGATTATGGAAATGCTAAGGTTATACTGAGCCTTTCCACCGGCAAAATGAAAAATGGTTATGCCGTTACATTCCTGGGATCGCATACAAAAGGACCTGGTTATGTTAATGCAACTTACGTTAATGCATGGGCATACTTTCTTTCGGTGAGTAAAGAGTTCGGGCTAAGACACAAACTTGTATTTACTGTGCTTGGTTCTCCGGAAAGGCATGGACAGCGTAATTATGGCATGAGCAAATCAGATTATAATGCATACGGCAATAAATACAACTCCAGTTGGGGTATGTATAATGGAAAAGTGTTGAATTTATCCGAGAACTTTTACCACAAACCTCAGATAAGCCTTAATCATTACTGGAACATTTCGCCAAAGGCCTTTTTGGCTACTTCTGCTTATGTTTCCTTTGGAGCAGGTGGTGGAAAATATACTGAAGCCTTCAATTTCGGGAAACCGACAACCGCATTCACACGAAATAACCAGATCGATTGGGATGCTGTTTACCAAAACAATGTTGCTAACACCGATTCGGTGCAACTTGCAACAGGAAATTATGTGAAGAATTATTCCAAAAATATTCTCACCAATTTCCTGGCCAGCCATGTTTGGACGGGTGTTCTTTCGTCCTTAACATGGAAGGCAAGCGATAACCTGAAGTTGATATCGGGTGTTCATGCGCGGTATTTCAAGTCGCATCTGCGCGAAGAAGTGGCTGATTTGATGGGTGGCAAAAGCTGGATAGATAATTATGTCTATTCCTCGGCTGGTGTTAGCGGCCGCAATCAGGTTAAGGGTATAGGCGATGTAATTAATGTTGATAATTATTCGGAAGTGAATATTGCAAGCGCTTTTTCGCAGGCGGAATATACCCGGGGGGCATTGAGCATTTTTGCTGCTGCTTCGCTGAGTAATACCTGGTACCGGCGCACCGATCCATACAATTATGTTACCAATAACCGGAGCCAGCTAGTTTCCAAAACAGGTTTTGACGTGAAAACTGGTGCCAATTTCAATTTTGATGAGCACCACAATGCATACATAAATGCAGGAATGTACTCACGCGAGCCCTATTTCAATTTTGTTTTTGTTCAATATTCCAATGCTTTGGTAAACAATCTTAAAAATGAGAAGATCAAGGCGGTTGAATTAGGCTATGGCTTTACCGGAGGTAAACATAAAGTTCATTTGAATGCGTATTATACATTGTGGGAAGACAAATCTATCCTCACCAGGCAGAACATTCAACTGCCGGATAGTCTGCAGCCACATGCGCTCATCCGCGGGCTGGATGCCTTGCACAAAGGTATCGAATGCGAATACACGCTCCAGATGACGCACAATTTGCAGGTAGAACTAAGTTTTTCTATTGCTGACTGGCGTTGGAAAAATGATGTTTTTGCCAGCCTCTATAGCGATAACCAGGAGCTTGTGGACACAATGCTGGTATATGCTAACGGACTTAGGGTTGGCGATGCTCCGCAAACTCAGGCTGCTCTGCAGCTGAGCTATATTCTACCTGGCGATTTTGATGTATCTGCTAACTATATGTATTGTGACAGGTTATATGCCAATTTCGATCCTGCCACCCGAAATATCGCCACTGACCGCGCACAACCTTACCGCATTCCCGCATATGGATTGCTTGATCTTCATCTGGGCTATACGTTTAATCTCGGCGAATTGCCTGTTTATGCCAACCTGAGTTGCTTTAATGTGATGAACAAGGAGAAAATTATGCGTGGCGATGATGGCGCCATGCATGACCTGGATTCTTTCAAAGGTTTCTGGACGCTGGGCCGCACATTTAATATGGCAGTGAAAATAAGTTTCTAAAATCCTTCCTTGTGTTCGACAAAATGGCCATTATTATACTGTAAACGGGGTAAATTAGTACATAATCGGTTCAAATTCCTGGTTGCAGCAGGGAGGCAAGTTTGAAATTTCAAGTCCAAAATCTCAAGCTCATGCTTTTCAGTGTCTTTAAAACCAATGTTTTGTTTTCCCCTTGAAATTTGGTTTTTGAGATTTGGTTTTTGGTTTTTTTTAATGTAAGATTTTTTCTCATTCCCTGTATAACATTCTGTTTATCCTCGCCCTTTGCTGGTTTTCGTATTCTTTAATGTTGATTACCTTAATTCTATAAAAGGGTTTCTAAACCTTTCGATCTTGGTTTAATTTTCGCAATACAAAGATCTTTTCTATATTTACCATTCAAGGCACAAACAAGCTATTATTGGCTCTGCTAAAAAATATTAATATATTTGGAATCTATTTAACCAATATTTTCCCGATTATACTAAGTTTATTTATAGATAGCCATTGCTATATTTATTGAGTCATGATAAAATCTATTCTGCTAAAGTGTATTTTTTGCGCCTTACTTTTGTTTCCTGTTTTTGCAAATAGCCAGGTAAAGTTTGATGTATTACAATTAAAAGTTCCCTCCAAAAATGGGCCTTCAATAGCTGCTTCCTTATCTGCAACTGAAGTATTTGAATATAAGAACATTCAAACTGATCAGAATTGTATTTACCTGAAAACTGGGTTACGCTCTTCGAAAATTGAAAATATTAAAGATTGGATTCTAATAAAAGATACCGTTGAACCTCTCCGGATTGATATTGTATATTCCAAATATCCTGTTCGCAATGGAGTTTACAATGAAATATATCCTTTGTTGTGCAACAGGTTAATTAACCTTTTCCTGATGGATCCAAACCTGAACAAGCAAAGTATTGCATGGAATAAAGTCCTGCAAACCAATTGCATCAGCGATGAACAGGTAAATACACTTTTCCATGGAATCGTAATCTGGTATCATACCAAAAAGAAAGCAAAGCCAATTCTTAAACCTTCCATAAAAAAAGAAATAGCAAGTACCATTGAAGCCGGAAACAATACAATTCCAGCGTCTAAAAAAGCGACAGCCGATCAAACTTCATTAAAAGATATTGAGTATTCAATTAATTACATCAAAAACTCAGTTTCTTTTCCGGATTCTGTAAAAACAGCTTTGGAGAAACAGCCAGTAAATCACCAATTGGAAGCAATGAAACTATATCTGGAAAGCAAAATAGCAAAGGAACCGGACATTAAACTTTCCAATTCGACTAACGAGGAATTAAAGAAGTATAATAAAGCAGTAGATAATTTTTTACTGAACTATGGAGGAACCGAAGATGTGGTGGCAAATGTTTTTTACCGGCATGCCGGCTGGAAGAATATAATTGTCATAAATGACTGGACTGGAAGCATGTATGGATATGGGGCACAGGTGTTAAGATGGCATCTTTTGAACTTTAAGAAATCTGGTATTAAATCACTCACATTGTTTAACGATGGCGACGATAAAATTACAACCAACAAGACAATTGGAGAAACTGGCGGCATCTATTCAGAAAAAGCCGATAATATACTTAAGATTGTAGATCTTTTTAACCTTATAATGCTAAAAGGAGGTGGTGGAGATGGACCGGAAAATGACATTGAAGCCATCTTAAATGCAATGGATAAGTATTCTGACTATTCAGAGATAGTTTTAATTGCTGACAATAATTCATGTGTCAGGGATATTGAACTGGCTGACAGAATTGGCAAACCTGTTAAAATAATTTTATGCGGGTATGATCCGAAAATTGGTGTAAATCCTGATTATGTGTATTTAGCAAAAACGACAGATGGCGGGATCTATACTATGAATGATGATCTTGAAAATATCGAAACCGCAATAGGAGAAAAGGGAGAAATTGTCAAATTTTCGGACAAGCGGTTTAAGCTGAGATCAGTACGATGCATGGATGTAAAGATAATTAAGAATGAAAGCGAACTTTATACTGATTACAAAAAAGCAAACCAGGAAAAGCTGAATGTCAGGCGTCTTGATTTAAACAATCAGAACATCGTTGAAATTCCGAAAGGAATATACAGAATGAAAAATTTGAATTATTTGAATCTGAACAATAACAGCATTGAATTAATATCTCCAAAAATAAACCAATTAAAAAATCTGAAGACACTGAACCTTTCAAACAACGCTGTTACTGAGGTTCCGGTTGAGATAAGCGAGATTTATTATATGGAAAGCATAAACATTTCGCACAATAAGCTATCCACTTTGCCTGCAGCTATTCTTAATATGAAATTTTTATTAACCCTCAATTTATCTCACAATACCATCAATAATGTCTATAAAGATAATAGCTTGCGAAAACTAGAGTGTCTGAATTTATCTGATAACGCAATCAGAGAAATACCAAAATCCTTCGGATTAATGAAAAAATTGAAAATCCTCGATTTATCTAACAACCAGATAGCAGTTATTCCTCCCGATATTATTAATTTAAGCAAGCTTGAAGAATTAAAGTTAGAAAACAACCAATTGACTGAATTACCGAAGCAAATTGGAAAAATGAATAAATTGAAATTATTGAAACTGAACGGAAATAAATTTTCGAAAGACGAGAAAGACAGGATCATAAATTCCCTGCCTGGCACACAGATTATTTTCTGAATCACAGAGAGATAGGCAACAATTTAATGCTTAATCCTGTCGGATTTACGAAAGAAAAGATGCTTTGATTTAGTAATACTGAATGTTGGTTACTCTCCGGCAGCCAAAGCAAGCAGAAGATTTCGCCACTCCAAAGGACTCTCCGAAGGTAAACACAGGTAGCTGAAGCATAAGGTAAAATGTACTACCTTTGAAAGGCGATTTTTATTAATCCGTTGCAGAAATTCAGAAAACACCGGTAACAAGACTTGTATTCTGTTTTCCTACTTTAATTCTCATTTGTCGAAAACTAAGCAATGCGCTTCCTTATCATTCAAACAGCTTCTATCGGCGATGTTATACTTGCAACACCGATCATCGAAAAATTGCACCGATTTTTTCCCGGATCCCAAATCGATTTCCTGTTAAAAGCTGGTAATGAATCACTTTTTAAAGGACATCCTTTTCTTAACAAAATTATTATCTGGGATAAAAAAGAATCTAAATACCGGCAATTTGTTGGAATACTGAAGGAAATAAGGGCAAAGCAGTACGACCGTGTTATAAATGTCCAACGTTTTGGTTCCTCAGGTTTACTCACCAGCTTATCGAATGCTAATTACACCGTTGGTTTTGATAAAAATCCTTTTTCACTGTTTTTCAGTACGCGGATTAAACATTTAATCACTGATAAGACTTCTACACCGCACGAAATCGAACGCAACCTTTCACTTATAGCTGGTTTCACAGATTCGTCAATAGTAAAACCTTGCCTCTACCCTACTTTAGCCGACCAGCAAGCTGTTGAGAACTTTAAAGTAAAGCCATATTTTTGCATTGCTCCGGCATCCCTTTGGTTCACAAAACAATTTCCGGCTGATTTCTGGGCTGATTTTCTATCTAAAGCAAGCGCAAAATTCACAGGATATCTTCTGGGTTCTGCTTCTGACAATGAACTTTGCGAATATATAATTAAGAAATCCGGAAACATCAGGGCTGTAAACCTAACCGGCAAACTTTCACTCCTTCAAACGGCTGTACTAATGCAGGATGCTGTTATGAATTTCGTGAACGATTCTGCTCCTATGCACCTTGCCTCTGCAATGAACTCCCCCGTTTCAGCTATATTTTGCTCAACAATTCCAGCCTTCGGCTTTGGCCCCTTAAGCGATGACTCTGCAATCGTTGAAACAACTACTCCCTTAGCATGTAAACCATGCGGGTTGCACGGTCTTCAAAGCTGTCCGAAAAAACATTTTCGTTGCGCCACAACAATTAAAACGGAACAATTATTGTTAAGATTACCACATGACTAAGCAGGATTTTAACGAAGAAATTGAATGGTCCATACAGATTCTTAAAAGCGGGGGAACCATACTATACCCTACTGATACGATATGGGGAATCGGCTGCGATGCCACTAATCCTAAAGCAGTTCAAAAAGTTTATAACATAAAGCAGCGTTCTGAATCCAAAAGCCTCATTGTTCTTGTTGACTCTTTCGATAAAATTGCTCATTATGTCAAAAAAATACCTGATGTAGCATACGATCTCGTGAAAAATATAAATACCCCCGTTACAATAATATATTCTGGTGCCTGTAACCTCGCTTACAACGTAATTGCAGCAGATGGAACCATTGCCATTCGGGTAGTACGTGATGAGTTTTGTCAGGAACTTATTGGAAGGTTTGGCAAGCCAATCGTTTCTTCGTCAGCAAATGCATCAGGCGATGATACTCCGTTATTCTTTAATAGCATTTCAAAGGGAATAATAAATATTGTTGATTACACTGTTGCGATTAATCACGAAAAAGTGAACAGTACAAAGCCTTCCACGATCATACGTCTTCACGAAAATGGCGAATTCCTGATAATAAGGCCTTGAAAAACTACATGTATTTTGGCGGGATATTTTTGCTGCCTCATAGCATTTTTCTTCCGGATAATCAGAAGCGATGAATTAAACGTTAAAGTTTTGAAGCATTTTCATGAACAAAGGCTAAACAGCCTTGTTATTAATTTGGGATTTAATATTAAGAAGATAATATTCAGAATGGAAGATCGAAAACGATTTAAGCTTAACACTGTTGATAAAGAAACTTTAAGGAAATGGTATCACCTCATGTCGCTTGGCCGCAAACTGGACGAGCGCGCCCCAAACTACCTGAAGCAAGCTTTAGGATGGTCCTACCACGCACCTTATGCAGGTCATGATGCCATTCAACTAGCAATAGGGCAAGTTTTTAATAAAGAAACTGATCATTTATTTCCTTACTACAGGGATATGCTTACCGTAATTTCCGCAGGTCTCACAGCTGAAGAAATTATTCTTAATGGTATCTCCAAGGCTACTGACAAAGCCAGTGGCGGCCGTCACATGTCCAACCACTTTGCCAAGCCCGAATGGAATATCCACAATGTTTCCTCCGCTACGGGTAATCATACCTTGCATGCAGTGGGAGTGGCAAGGGCCATAAAAAAATATGGAGGTAAAGGTGTCGCAATAAGCTCGCAGGGCGAATCGTCCACTTCTGAAGGTTACGTGTATGAAGCTATTAACGGTGCCAGCAATGAGAAATTACCTGTTATATTCGTAGTCCAGGATAACCGCTATGGTATTTCCGTTCCAAAACGTGATCAGACAGCCAATCATTTTGCATCCGACAATTTCCGTGGGTTTAAAAACCTGAGAATTATCCACTGCGACGGGAAAAATGTATTCGACTCGATGGCCGCCATGACGGAAGCTAAGCATCATGCCATCGAAAAAAGTGAACCGGTGATTGTTCATGCCAGTGTTGTGCGCATACTATCGCATTCCAACTCCGATAAGCATGAATTGTACCGCGATGATAATGAACTCCATTGCGCCAAAGCAGCTGATCCCCTGGACAGGTTCACCAAACAGCTTCTTCATTCGGGTCTTTTTTCCGAAACAGAGCTGGCAGAGATTGACAATCAAGCTAAAGCAGAAGTTTCGGCCGCCCACAAAATGGCTATGGCTGCTCCCAATCCTGATCCTGCTTCTATCTTCGATTTTGTAACAGCTGAGCCTTATATCTCAGAGAAATATCCTGAAGGCCTTCATAACATGGCCGAAGGTGAAAAAACACGGCTTATTAAAGCATTGAATGATACGCTGAAGGCTGAATTCAGGCACAACCCCGACACTTATATCTGGGGCCAGGATATGGCTAACCGTGATAAAGGTGGCATTTTTAACGTGAGCAAAGGATTGCAGCAGGAGTTTGGAATCGAGCGTGTATTTAACGCGCCAATAGCGGAAGATTATATCGTTGGAACTGCCAACGGCATGAGCCGCTATGATGAAAAAATCCGCATCGTAATTGAAGGCGCTGAGTTTGCCGACTATTTTTGGCCGGCGATGGAACAACTTGTAGAACTCTCTCACGATTATTGGAGAAGTAATGGGGCTTTCTGCCCGAATGTAACTGTAAGGCTTGCCTCCGGAGGTTATATCGGCGGAGGGCTATATCATTCGCAGAATATTGAAGGGGCGCTTACTACATTCCCCGGGTTGCGTATCGTTTACCCGGCTTATGCTGATGATGCGGCAGGACTATTACGCACCAGCATCCGGTCAAAAGGACCAACCATATTTATGGAGCCGAAAGCACTTTATAACGACCCTGCTGCCGAGACTTATGTTCCTGACGACTTTGAAGTTCCTTTCGGCAAAGCACGTGTTCGCCGGGTTGGAACCGATCTGAGCATAATCACTTACGGGAATACAGTTCATATGTGTGTAGAAGTAGCCGAACGTATTGCCAAAGAAGAAAACAAGCAGGTTGAAGTAATTGATATCCGATCCTTGTTACCCCTTGATAAAGATTCTATTCTGGCATCGGTGCGAAAAACAGGCCGGGCTTTGGTAGTTCATGAGGATAAGGTTTTTGCCGGCTTCGGCGGCGAACTTGTTGCTCTTATTGCAGCAGAAGCTTTTGAGGCACTTGATGCTCCTGTTAAGCGCGTTGGTTCAACATTTACACCCGTTGGTTTCAACCGCATTCTCGAAAAAGCTATTCTTCCGGATAACGATAAAATTTATTCCGCAGTTATAGAAATTCTGAAGTACTGATATAGACAGTAGCAACCAGTCTGCACTTTTTAGAATAGGCATAGATCAGTATTTTTCCGGGAAAGTTGGTCAGGAATCAACCGGTAGAGGGTTCTTTCCCTGTTTTCAGCTTTTTCATATTGTGCCTTAGCACTTTAGCTTCTATATAGAAGATGATTTCTTCAGCCATATTCTTTGTCTGGTCTCCTACCCTTTCCAGTTTAAGAATAATCTTTAGCACCCGCAGGCTTTGTTCAAAATCTTTAGGTTTAGCTTTCACATGTTCAATGATCATAGCATCTGCACCATAGTTAATCTCATCCAGCATTTCATCTTTCTTGAAAATAGTACGGGCCAGCCTATTATTTTCGTTCTCCAGAGATTCCATCGTTTCTGACAACATTTCAATGCAGTTAGCGAACATTTCTTCCAACCTGGCTTTGGTTACCAATTCTTTGTTCAATGGTTCTTCCAGGCTTATGAGCTGCCCTGCAATTCCTTTTGCATAATCGCCGATACGCTCCAGGTTATAATTGATTTTGAGAACTGCTAATACAAATCTCAGATCGACCGCCACGGGGTTATGCAGCGCAAGTATATCCTCGCATTCCTTATCGATATTGAGCTCGAGCGCATTCACGCGCTTCTCGTTTATCTTTACTTCGGTAGCAAGGTCCTTATCAAAGTTAAGTACTGCTTCTTTTGCCTTGCGGGTCTGCAGAATAACCAGTTCCCATAGTTCAATTATGTTGGCTCTTAATATCTTCAGTTCGGTTTCGAGGTGTGTTGCCATAAGTATACGTTTGAAAGTTATCAAGTTATAAAACTAAAGTGCGCAAGGTTGCTCCGATACAAGGTTTTAACAGTTAAATTTAAGAAGCATATCCAGACAGTTCCTTAATCCGATCATCCAAACCGCCCGGTAATATAGTTTTGCGTTTTTATATTCGCTGGCTTGGTAAAAATATCATTTGTTTTGCCATATTCGATCAATTCGCCCATATAAAAGAAAGCCGTTTTGTCACTCACGCGGCCGGCTTGCTGCATATTGTGCGTTACGATAACAATAGTATAAAATTCTTTGAGTGTAAAAATAAGATCTTCTATTTTGGATGAAGAAATAGGATCGAGCGACGAAGCCGGTTCATCCATAAGTATTACGGATGGCTCAACCGCCAACGCCCTTGCAATGCACAGCCGCTGTTGCTGCCCTCCGGAAAGCGATAAGGCCGACTTTTTCAGATTGTCCTTTACTTCGTTCCAGAGCGATGCCTGTTTAAGAGCTTTTTCCACCACTTCGTCGAGCATAGCCTTCTTGTTAAGCCCTTGAATAACGAGACCGTAGGCTACATTTTCGTAAATTGATTTAGGGAATGGGTTTGGTTTCTGAAATACCATTCCTACCTTTTTACGCAGTTCCTCCACCCGCACCTCCTTGTCGTAAATATTCTCCCCGTTAATAAGTATTTCACCATCCATCCGGAAATCATCAATATAATCATTCATCCGGTTGAAGAGCCTGAGAAATGTTGATTTGCCACAGCCTGAAGGCCCGATAAATGCGGTAACACTAAAGGGATCCATCATTATCGATAAATCCTTTATTACATGGTTAGTACCATAATATACATTTACATTCCGGGCAATAAGTTCATTCATATCTTTTATTCTTGCATGGTTTTGTACGGCTAATCCTCCAGGACAAACTTGCTACCATTTTAGTTTTTTCTGCATCCGGTTCCTGAAATATACAGCAATTCCGTTCATGATAAAGGTAATGGCAAGCAGAATTATGATTCCTGCTGCAGCATTGATCTCAAATCCTTTCTGCGGGCGAGATATCCAGTTAAAAACCTGGATGGGCAGCACCGAATATTCATCCATTGGCGAGGACGGTGCAAAAGGAACATATACCATGGCCCCTGCCACCACCAATGGAGCTGCTTCACCTATAGCCCTGGCCAATGCCAGAATAATTCCTGTTATTATGCCTCCTGATGCCGTTGGCAGCAGTTGAAGCCATATGGTTTGCCATTTGGATGCTCCCAAAGCATAGGATCCTTCGCGGATAGTGGAAGGAACAGCTTTTATAGCTTCGCGCGTAGCCACGATAATGATTGGAAGGATAAGCAGCGCCAGCGTGAGGCTGCCTGCCAGAACACTTCCGCCAAGGTGCATAGTGCGGGAAAAGACTTCCAGGCCAAGTATGCCATAAATGATGGACGGTACACCGGCAAGGTTGCTTATATTCAGTTCCAGAATATTCCCCATACGCGACTTTTTCGAATATTCCTCCAGGTAGATGGCCGCTGATACGCCCAAAGGGATTGCTATGAAGCCTGTTAGAAACATCATCCAGAGCGTACCCATAAAAGCTGAGAAGATACCTGCCCGCTCCGGAAAACGGGATGGAAGACCGGTGATAAAATCCCAATCGATACGCGCAAGTCCTTTTATGAGGATATTGCCGATGAAAAGAGCGAGCAACAATAAGCCCAGCAAGGTGCAGAAGATGCCGAAATACTTGAATGCTTCGTCCTTTATCCTGTTTTTCCGCGTATTATTCATATTTTTCCTGGTATTTCTTCTTGAGCCAGATGCTGATATTGTTCAACATGAATGTAAATACAAACAAGGTGATACCGGCTGCAAAAATAGTGCGGAATTCGAGTGAATTTTGCGGTACATCGCCCATACTAACCTGCACAATATAGGTAGTTATGGTTTCTACAGGTACAAGCGGGTTAAGCGTGAGCCGCGGTTGCTGGCCTGCGGCAATTGCAACTATCATTGTTTCGCCTATAGCGCGGGAGATGGCAAGAATAACCGAAACGATAATACCTGATGAAGCAGCAGGCACCAACACTTTAAAAGCTGTTTGGAACCTCGTGGCGCCCATCCCATAAGAGGCATCTCGCAGGGACCGCGGAACGGCAAACAAAGCATCCTCGCTTAGCGATGAGATGAGCGGAATTATCATTATCCCCATCACAATACCCGGAGCCAGTGCATTAAAACCGGCCATGCCCGGTATAAAGATCTGAAGGAAAGGCGTTACCACCGTAAGAGCGAAAAAACCATATACCACAGTTGGCACAGCTGCCAGTATTTCGAGCAGTGGTTTTACTGTTTTGCGGAAATTGCGTGGCGCATATTCATTGAGGTAAATTGCGATGGAAAGACCAATTGGCAGAGCCACTCCTACTGCAATAATTGATGTCAGAATGGTTGCCGTTAAAAGAGGCAGAATACCAAAATGCTTGATGGAGAATAGAGGCGTCCATTCGGTATCCGTAATAAAATCGAAGAACGATACTTCGCGAAAAAAAAAGATAGTCTCGTAAAGAAGAACCCACAATATCCCTACAGTTATAAGGATAGTGATGATTCCGCTTACGAGGAGTAATGCTTCTATTATCTTTTCTTTTCGGCGCAAGAGGGGGATTAAGTTGAAAGTTTGTAAAGTCGAAAGTTTGTAAAGTAAAAAGATCAGGAGGTTAAATCACTAAATCATTAACCTTCACTTCTTGAACTATGCCTGCTAAATACTATTTCACCGTATGCATTTTAACAAAATCTTCCCATTTGGCTTTTACCGCCTGGTATTCAGTATCGCCAAGAGGAATATACCCAACTTCTTTTGCGAGCATGCCTCCGTTTTCGATATAGAAGTCAACGAATGCCTTTACCTCCGGGCGCTCGGGCGATTTACTGTTGGGATAGATAAACAACGGGCGCGACAGCGGCGAATAGCTCTTATTCTTCACTGTCTGTTGCGAAGGAATGATGGGGCCTTTACCGTTTTCATCCTTCTGATCGTCAACACCTACCAGTTTGAGTTTGTCCTGGTTGGCTTCAAAATAAGCGAGACCAAAATAACCCAGCGCCAATTCGTCAGTGGCAATGCCTTGTACCAATACATTATCGTCCTCGCTGGCGGTATAATCGCCACGGCTGCTCTTTGCTTTACCTACAATGGCTTCGGTAAAATAATCGAAAGTGCCCGATGCAGTGCCGGGGCCAAAGAGGTGAATCTCCTTGTTTGGCCATTCCGGCCTTATCTGGTTCCATTTAATGATCTTGCCTTGTGCTTCGGGCTCCCATATTTTCTTAAGTTCAGCTACGGTGAGGTGATCGACCCAGGTATTTTCAGGATTCACCATCAGCGCAAGCCCGTCGTAGGCAATCTCCAACTCGATATAGTCAACTCCAGCTGCCTTGCAGGCATCAATTTCTTCCTTTTTAATTGATCGTGACGCTTCATTGATATCCGATTCGGCGCGGCTGAATTTGTTGAATCCTCCGCCGGTGCCTGATTCGCCAATAGTAACTCTCACTTTAGGATTGACTTTCCGAAACTCCTCAGCCACAGCTTCTGTTATGGAAAATACTGTACTTGAACCATCTATTATTACACTGCCTGATAACCTACCTTCGGCTTTGCCGCCTGTTTTGCCCTGGCATGAAACCAGCACTGTTCCTGTAAAAGCTATATACGCCAGAACTATAATTCTTGAATATAATTTTGTCATAGTATTAATTAAGGGATCCTTAACATGTACAAAAATAATGTATGTTTAGCTGATTAAAGTTCAAGTGAATATTAAGAAATCATTAAATCAATGTTAAGAAATTGTTACCAAAATATCGAGGAGTACGAGCTACATTTTATAAATGGTAGCATAAGGACAATGGCCTGCTTAGCTACATGTGCAACTTTTCAGGAATGTTAGTTCCTCTCCTACAGGCAAAATTCTCAACCCGAAGAATCAGGACATATTTCCCAAACTGAGAAATTATAAGGATTCGTTTATAATCGATTATCGATAAATCGTAACGGCTTTCTGCCGATGCCACTAAGTTGCTTTTGATGGATGGCTTGAATATCTGCGAAGATTATTTTTGACTCTTTATATTACCCGATACTTCCGGTATATTTTTATCTTTACCCGAAATATTCGAATTGGACAAAATATATTCATAATAAAGAATACGGGGTGGACGATGTATTAAAAACAGCTAAAAGCTGCAGGCATTACGCTATGTGTAAGATAGATTTTCTGGGCACAGGGTTATGCAAATCCGGAGCGGAAAAACATTACGTCAGCTTTTATCCCCAGGGGAGAATGGACCTATATGCAGCACTGGCTGAGAACAGGATAAGTATCACTGAAAAGTGTGTTGAAATTGCCGACAGCTGCGACCTCTGCGGCAAATGCGACTATCAGTGCTATTTTGTTACTGAGATGAAACCATCCCTTGTTATGAAAGCCCTTAAGGAGCATATCAGACTTCACCTGGAAAACGGTGGCGAAGTGATTGCTGCTAAAAAAGATAGTATCCTCGATGAAATTAAAGCAATCGTAGGCGAATACTGGGCAACAAATGACCATGCTGTCGCACTTACTTATTCTCATGACCCTTGCCCGGTGGCGCAGTCACGAATGCCCGCTTATATTATTATGCCTGATTCGACTGCTGAAATTTCGGAAGTAATTAAACTGCTTAATAGTCATGAAATTCCTTATGCTATCAGGGGGAACGGATCAAGTGTTATGGGCTTTGTAATGAGTGAGGGAGCCGTTATTGACCTTGGCAGAATGAAGTTAATAGAGTTCGACGAAAAGAATTGGCTTGTTAAGGTTGGCCCCGGCGTAGCCGCTTTCGATCTTCAGAAAGCTGCCGTCACGCTCGGATTCAGGGTTAATGTTGCGGAGCCTTCGGCACTTGTTTGCGCCAACATCATGTGTTCCGGGATATTCTCCCTATTCTCGGCAAGCTACGGCACTGCAGCCGATAATTACATCGATGCTGAATTTGTTGGTCACGGGGGTGAAGTGTTCCGGCTCAGCGATAAATCTGCTCCAAACCTCTTTGCGTTTAACAGGGAAGATTCTCCTCTGCCAGGGATATGCACATCGGCATACATAAGACTACAACCGATTACTCCTGACGAGAGCGCTGCGTTTGTTCCATTTGATTCACTGGAGAAAGCACTTGATTTTGCCAGGGATTGTGCCATGCGGCGTATTGGTCTCGCCATAGGCGTGGTAGGCAGCGAATATATATCTTCGTTTCTCTCGCCCACCAAAAAACTTGCTACCGAGATTAAAAATGTATTCAGGGACAAACTGAAGATCGAATACCTTGTGCTTGTGATAGGTGATAAATACGCTCTCAACTCCATAAAAGAGATGGGTTTTAACTACTTCGACAACCGCATGATCAGGATTCTTAACCTTGGGCTCCCATCGCTTACATCGGCCGGATGGCTCGACCTGCTGGATGAGTTTGCCGGCGAAGAACCATTCTCGTACCTTGGACTTAAACATTTCCCTGACCTTGCCGAGGCAGCGCTTGCACCATCACCTGAGTTGCTGGTACAGGACGTTGACCCTGAACTTCGCCCTTTCTTTGAGAAACTCTATGCCAGGCCAGAGATGACCGACCCCATTTGGCTGAATATGTTCAGAATCGTCAGCTCACGTATGGGGCGCGAGAAGCATGCGCTTGCATTGATTATTTATCTACCAATTGATAACAAACTCATTGCAGAAATCTGCGGAAAGTTCAAGCGTATTGCTGACAGTCATGGGCTGAAAAACGATTATGGCTTCATCACTCCGCTGGATAATGGTAAGCGTTGTGTGTTTGAGTACGACTATTTCCTTGACCAGAACGATCCCGAAGAGCGGACAAAGATGCAGCAGGCTTTGATGGAGGCCGGGATGATGATAGAGCAGTATTCAGCCGAAACAGGCACTGTAACATGGATACGCCATGTTTTCAGCCAGGGCTTCAGCAGAAAGGAGAGTTTTCTTTACTCAACAGCCGGGCTTGACAGATGAGTGGTATCAGTATCGGGAATGATCAGAAATACCTTCTTACCGGCGCCACAGGCTTTTTGGGTTGCCATATTATGGCGGGACTGCTGTTAAAGGGCCAGAACCTTGTCATCACGGGACGCCCCTCGGGTGGCCAATCGCTGAAGCAACGGATAAGGCAACTGCTTAAATGGTTCGGTATCGCACACCTTGAAGGACTGCTGGAATATTATGAAACCGACTTTCTTAAACCAATGCTGGGGCTTGGCATGGATGAATACACGGAATTAGGCAGCAGGGGGTTGAGTATAATACACTGTGCATCGGATACAAGCTTTGCTGAGCGGGACCGCGAAAAGGTGATGAAATCCAACGTGGAGAGCCTCACCGAAATCCTAAATTTTGCAAACCGGAGCAGAACAAACTGCTTTTACTTTATCAGCTCAGCATACGCGGCAGGAACTGATAACATTGAATGCCCTGAAGCCAGCGTAAGCCCGGCACATTTCTACAATGTATATGAAGAGAGCAAGGCACATGCTGAGCAAATCGTATCCGGCAGATGCCGTGAAGGTGGGCTCCCCTATACCATAATACGCCCTTCAGTTGTTTACGGCAATTCGCTTACCGGACGTTCGCTCAAATTCAATGCAATGTATTACCCCGTGCGGTCAATGCTGATTATCCGGGATATATACCTGAATGATATAAAGCATAATAATGGCACAAAATCAGCGGAATGTGGTATTCACATAAATTGCAAAGGGGAACTTCATCTTCCGGTACGAATATTTATTCCGACTGAAGGTAAAATAAACCTGATCCCTGTCAATTATTTTACCGAAACATTGCTGACACTAATAGAGAAACCTGCAAATGGAAAATACTATCACATTTCGAGCAATAATCCTGTTAGCATGGCCACTTTGGTTGCCTACACAAGGCGCTTCCTGAATATCAGCGGCATTGAAGTTGTAATTGGCATGCCAGGATCGGAAGAGATGCGGAACCCACCCGAAGAACTCTTTGACCATTTTATCAAAGCATACCGGCCTTATATTTCAGACAAGCGGACTTTCCGGAGAACGAACACCGACAATGAAACCGGCGGTTCTCTTCCTCCTGATCTGAGTTACGAAGTTTTCGAAAGGTGCATGACTTATGCTGTTTCTGCCGAATGGGGAAAAAATCTCTTTAAATACAGCGATTCATTGCCTGAGCTCAGCAGGGGTAAGAAATTTATAATATTCTAAGGTACGCATTATTGCGATGAACCTTAATTATTAAGTATTAATCAAGACCGAAACTACTTTATGCTCGTTGTGGCTCACCTGGTATGGCAAATGAACTGCTTTATGCTCTTTGTGGCTGCTAGATGATAATAAAAACTTCATCAAAAGAAGTTCATTCCACAAAAAGCCATAAATCAGCAAAGATTCAGGATACATAATACTAAAAGATCACTAAATCTTCTCAGAGAGTTTGAAAACTACAAATGGAAGGAAGATATGAGTGGCAAAGCCACGAATGAACCGATAGATAAGTTTAACCATGGGATTGATGGAATAAGATATGTTTGCCTTGCAAAGGTCATGGTGAATAGGAAGAGGATGGTGAAGGTTTCGGAAGTGAAAAGTGATAATTGCCTGATGTATTATTTAATGTTTGTTTACTTGAAAATGTATTATATTTACTACATAAAAGTACTGGGGTGATAGATTCACCAGATCCAAGTCAGAAATTAACGCCCTATGGGTTTATGCACTTGTTATAGGCAAGCTTAAACAGACATGTATGACAAGAAAAACATTGCGATTAGTAAATTTTTTAATAGATACTATTATCTATTTTGCTTTGCTGACAATTTTCATCATGACATTTAAAAATTTTATTGGTATTGAACATGTAAAATGGATTTCATGTATATTTTATTTCTTATACTATTTTCTGTTTGAATATTTCACCGGACAAACAATTGCGAAAATGTTTACGAAATCAAAGGTTATTTCACTGACTGACAATAACGATTATTTTTTTATAAATATTTTCATCAGAACACTTACGCGGTTCATTCCCTTTGACATCTTTTCATACATATTTATGAAAAGAGGACTTCACGACATATTTTCTAAAACATCAATAACAAGTTCAATAAACAGCAATAATTAAATCCAATTGTATGAAGCAAAAAAACACCTTTGATAGTTCATAACGACAGACCAAAAGCAAATGAACTACCGTGCCGCAGAGCAGCTGGGTATCAGAATCCAGAAGAATTTTCAAATTCCGACTCCTGTATTCTATATTCTCCTTAGAAATAAAGCAATAAAAACCCAAAGAAAGATTAAACCAGTGGATTTACACCACTAAAAAAAACGGGCGAAACCGAAAAGCCATATGAGTAGGATAACAAAATAATTTAAAATCAAAATGAAGAAAAGAGTATTACAAATCGTAGCAATCGCATTAATTGCTACTTCATTAAGTTCATGCGCCACCGTATTTGGCGGACCAGTTAGTGCTTGCCAAAGAACAAAACCAGCATCAGGGCAACCAGCAAGAGCAGTTAGAGGTGGAGCCTTAGTTGCAGACATTTTATTATTTTGGCCTGGTTTAATTGTTGATTTTGCAACTGGTGCTATTTATAAACCATGCGGTAAATAATTAAAGTAATTTTTTGCAGACTGGTATAAATAATATCAGTCTGCATTTTTTATCAGGTCAAGCAATAATTGACAACTAACCAGCCCTGCTGACGCGGATTTGCAATTTAGCGAAGCCGTGCCTGCTGCAAGCAGCGATCTCATCAGCCACAGGGCTGATAATCCCTGCCTTTTTTTGTCGTTTACAACGACATTCACCTAAAAAGCCTGATGATTCCCGATAAGTTCTGACAAATTAGGTGAAGGGCTCGCCAAAAGTAAATCCGCAAAGTTTTAGTAAATACATACGGCTCATTCTTTAGCAAACCCGCGCCTTTTGAGTATAATCAACCATGCCTGGTATTTTGAATGACAAAAAAAGGCCACCATTTACAGGCAGCCTTTTCAGTTTTGGCAAAATAGATATTATTTTCCGCCAAATTTATAACCTACTGATATTCCTATAACTTTGTTTTTTTCAGTATTTCCGCCATCTGTATAAACAGCTAAATTACTCAACCCAAGCCCGTATTGAAGGCTAATGGTTATCCCTTTAATATCAACACCGGCACCAATATTCAAACCGAAATCAAGCCCTTTCATATCATCTCCGCTGGTGGGATCAGTAGCAGTAGCTTTTTTGCTACCAAATTTTATGGTATAATCTTTACTTCCAGCTTCATCAGATTTAGATTTACCTGATAATGCATATCCAAGATAAGGTCCTGCAAATCCAAATATTTTAAGCCCGG
>CAZEDO010000068.1:0-21271 GCA_964511085.1 uncultured Lentimicrobiaceae bacterium | reverse complement strand
CAGGGAAAGTGAGTGCCTGACGAGTACACCACCAATATTCATCAAGGGTTTCGCCTTTCCAGGCAAAAACAGGAATTCCGCGTGCAGCAATTGCAGCAGCAGCATGATCCTGTGTTGAGAAAATATTACAACTGGCCCATCGAACATCGGCTCCAAGTTCGGCCAGAGTTTCAATAAGCACTGCCGTTTGTATGGTCATGTGAAGTGAACCTGTTATCCGGGCACCTTTAAGAGGTTGTTCCTTTCCAAATTTGCTTCGTATTGCCATTAAACCTGGCATTTCTTTCTCGGCTATTTCTATTTCTTTCCTGCCCCAGTCGGCCAGTGACATGTCCTTTACTTTGTAAAGCAGAGGGGATTCAATTAATGTTTGTTCCATTTTGAATTAATTCAAGTTTAAGTTAAAAAGAGGCCAAAATTAAGCATTTTATATGCCTGTATAAAAATATTACTAAATCTTTAAGGGTTTACCCTCAATGAAACATTTTGGTAACGAAAACGAAATCGCTTAAATTTAGATTTATAAGGTTCGGAATAGTCAAACAGGTTAGCACAAAGATTTGTCAATTGTCATTATTTTTTTCGTCCGGAAGGTCTATTGACAAATATTTTTGAAAAGAACCCTGCTCATATCGAAAATTTCTAATTTTGAACCGCGAAATACATCAGCTTTAAGCATTCTGTTCTTAATTCTTCCCTTCCTTACGAATATCTTTTTCAAATGAAGCGTAAACTACTCATCAGAGACCTCACCCTGCGAGATGGCCAGCAATCGTTGTTTGCAACCCGAATGAGCCAAAAACAAGTGGAACGGGTATTGCCACTCTACAAAGAAGCAAATTTTTATGCGATGGAAGTTTGGGGAGGCGCAGTTCCAGACTCAGTGATGCGTTATCTGCACGAAGACCCCTGGTACCGTCTGGAGTCGATAAAGGCAGCTATCGGCGACGTGTCACTGCTTACTGCACTATCAAGGGGGCGCAATCTTTTTGGGTACAATCCATACCCCGACGAAGTTATTGAAGGATTCAACCGTAATGCTATTAAGTCAGGTATTGGCATTATGCGGATTTTTGATGCGCTGAATGATGTTGACAACATGCGCTCCACAATAAAATTCGTAAAGGAAAATGGAGGAATAGCTGATTGTACGGTATGTTATACCGTGGACCCCCGATTCTCCACACGGGCCAAAATCAGGGCTTTGCTTCATGCCAAAGTTTTAAGCTACCACATTTTTACAAAGGAATACTTCATCAAAAGAGCCAGGGAACTTGAGGCAATGGGTGCCGATATGATTACTATAAAGGATATGGCCGGGTTGGTAACTCCAGGGAAATTGGGGCGAATGATACGAATGATGAAAGAGACGATTAAAGTACCCATTGATTTTCACACGCATTGTACACCAGGCTATGGTCTTGCTTCTACACTTATGGCTATAGTGAATGGAGTGGACATCGTGGATACCAATATCATGAATTTTGCAGGTGGTAGTGCTGCGGCAGCATACGAAATCATTCATCTTTTCTGCGATAAGATGAATATTGACACAGGTGTAAACCCGGAAGCAGTTGTTAAAATTAATCGCGAATTAAAGGAGATTCGTAAAGAGCTGGCCGATTTCGACAGCACTAAACAATTTCCACGAGAATTTGATATAACCCGTGATAAGCTCCCGCGCGATATTGATACTTTATTTGAGTTAGCAATTGCTTACGCGAAGGCCGATAAAGAAGATGACCTGTTGGAAACCTGCCATAAAATAGAATCCTACTTCAACTTTCCCGAAGCAGATGAAAAAATAAAAGAAGCCGAAATTCCAGGGGGTATGTATTCAAATATGCTGGCACAACTTAAGCAACTGAAACTTGAGAAACTGCTACCACGCACCCTGGAATTAATCCCGATGGTGAGGCTTGCTTCAGGCTGCCCGCCACTTGTTACTCCAACCAGCCAGATAGTTGGCGTACAAGCTGTAAACTGCGCCCTCGACGAAGCAAAGGGATTGCCTGATTATACTACCAAATCAATACAATATGTGAACCTGGTGAAGGGTGTTTATGGGAAAACCCCTGTACCAATTGATCCTGAGTTCCGGTATAAAATTGCGGGTGTTCGTGAAGAAACGCCATACGACACCAAATACTATAAAAAGCAGGAGAATCCAGTGTTTGAAGAGTACGGTGGTGTAAGACTTGCTAATAACGAAAAGGAAGAATTGTTACTGGAACTTTTCCCCCAGGTGGCCACTGATTACCTTAAGAAAAAAATGGAGGATCGTTATCTTGATGAGATTTATCGGATTGAAGAAGAGAAACAGCATAAGATAGACGAGGAAAAACGGGTTTACGACAGCATGTCGCCTGAACAGAAAGAAAAACGTTTGCTTGAAGGATTATACAACTACCACTGGTCTTCCTCCGATGACGAAGAAGCTTTAGGTCACTCATGATCCTAAAATATTTAGCCGGGTTTATTTAAAACGGGAAAGGATGACTTCCTGTAAAAGTCATCCTTTCGGTTTCTTTAACATTATTATAAATCACTTTGAAGCAATTGCTTCTTAGTCAGTTCACCAATCAAAAGTCACCAATTACAGATCACTTAATTATTTCTTATCCTCACCCTTAACAATATTCACCACTTTGATTTTATCCTTTTTTGTAAGGCCGGAGAGCACTTCAATGTTTATTCCATCAGACAAACCGGTTTTCAGAAAACGCTTTTCGTAAATCTGAGGCCCGGTTTCAACCTCTACAAAAGCGGTGTCGCCTTTGAACTGTAGCAAACTTTCGGGAATTGCCATCACGCTGTCGCGATGTTCCAGGACAATATCGGCATTGGCAGAGTAACCAGCCCTGATAAAGTTAGCGGACTTAAGAGATACGGCAGCTTTAATTTCGAACTGGATTGCGCCATTCTCCTCAACACCTTTTGGCGATATATGCTCAAGATTGGCTTTGAATTTTTCGCTATCAATTGCTCCGACTGATAAAATCAACTCCATTCCCTCGTGAAGTTTGCCAACTTCCGATTCATCCACCTTGCCTTTAAAAATCATCTCTCCCATATCTGCAACTGTAGCAATTGTAGTGCCTGCGTTAAAAGTGTTGCTTTCGATTACCGAGTTGCCTACTTCCACTGGTACTGTGAGTACCATCCCTTCAATTGTGGAGCGTATCAAAGTATTTGTAGCTGTTCCGGCTTTCTTAGTTATACCTTCACGGATGAGCTGAAGATTATCATCTGCAGCATCTACCGACTCTTTGGCCGTTTTCAGCGCAACCTGGTAAGGTTGAAATTCGGCAGACGAAACCACCTTTTGGTCGAATAATTGTTTTTCGCGGTCATAAGCCTGCTGCGCATCGTCCATCGAAATCTTTGATCGGTTTACACGTGATTCGGCTTCGCTAAGGTTGATCATATTCGGAATTATCTTCACTTTGGCAAGAAGATCACCTTTCCTTACCTTCTTACCTGCTTCCACATATAATTCTTCAATTATTCCTGAAACCTGCGATTTGATCTCGATCTCCTTGCGTGGCATTACCGAACCGGTAGCCACAGTCTTTTTAACAATGTTTGTTATGAAAGGCGTCTGGGATTCGAAAACCACAGGTTTGGCCTGCGATTTTTTATACAGATAAACAATTGTGCCAACGAAAATGGCAAGAATTATAACCCCGATCAGCACCTTGAAGACTGTTTTTAATTTTGAACGTACCATAGTATTTTTATTACTTATTTGTTGATAGTTTTTTACTTCCTGTAATTTAATTCTCGTCGCGGAGGGCATCAATAGGTTTAATACTCACGGCGCGCCTGGCGGGTATCAGTCCGGCCAATGCACCTGAAAGCACAAGGATAAACAAGGCAATCATTGCCACATTAAAATTGACTTCCGGACGTTTAAACATCGTGCTTTCCCCTCCTGAATTCACGAGTATGTAATTAATACCTTCCAGCAATGCAACCCCAAGTACTAAACCGAAATAGCCTGCTACGGATGTAAGAAAAATTGATTCTGTAATGATCTGGCCTATTATATTCCCCGGTCTTGCACCTATGGCCCGGCGGATACCGATTTCCTTTGTGCGTTCTTTAACAATAACAAGCATAATGTTACTTATTCCAATAACTCCTGCCAACAGCGTTCCAATTCCAACAACCCATATCAAACCATTGATTCCTGCAAAGAGCCCAACCATTTTCTTGTACTCATTTTCCATGTTAAAATGACCCAGAGCCTCTTTATCATCTGGCGAAACACTGTGGCGGCGAGCCATTAACCTGATGGCTTTTTCCTCCACCACTGAGACAGGAATATTATTTATACTGGTCATTGCAAACCAACCTACAATATCGCCATAGTTATAGGTTTTCTGCAGGGTTGTGAATGGCATAAATATGGTTTGCGCCTTATCGCCACCAAAGTTCACATTTGAATTAGCAGGTTTGAAAGTACCTATCACTTTAAAATATACTCCCTTTATACGGATGTATTGATCAATTGGATTTTCCCCTGGTTTAAACAGGATCTCCACAACTTTATTACCCAGCACGGCAACTTTTCGTTGTCCGAGAATATCGTTTTCGTTCAGGAAGCGACCTGATAGCAATGTAACCGGATCGATTTTGTTCCATGCCGGATAATCGCCATTAATTGTAAATGCACCTGATTTCAGACCACGCACCACGTTGTCTCCTCCTCTGAAACCTCCTCCTTCCAAACGTGGAGCAAGCAGGTCAATCTCCGGAATATTATCGCGCAATGCCTTGATATCATCATTGTTGAAATTGAAAGACCGGTTACGTGGAAATCCTTTATAAGGGATAGTGGTCCGTTGTGTCCACATGAAGCAACTATTAGTGGAAAAATCGCCAAAGTCGGATGTAACACCATTTTGTAATCCTTTCCCCGAACCAAGCATAATAATAAGCATAAATATGCCCCAGAACACACCAAAAGCAGTAAGCAGTGTGCGCAGCTTATTCTTTTTTAGTGCACTAAATATTTCCTGCCAGCGATCTATATCGAACATTTTCGGGTTGGTTGATATTTATTTCAGAGTATTATATTTATTATTCATCCCTCAGCGCTTCTACTGGTTTTACAGCTGCTGCTTTACGAGCAGGGACAAATCCGGCAACAGCACCAGCAAAAACAAGTAAAATAGTCGCACTTACAGCTATTGTGAAATCTGCTTCGGGATTTCGGAAAAAATCTGAAGGTGGCAGATATTTTGAAACAAGCTCAAGCAAGCCGATTCCCAGCAGCAGCCCTATATATCCGGCAAATCCGGTGATTAGGATCGATTCCTGCATTACCAGGCTTATAACGCTCCAGGGAGTAGCTCCCAATGCCTTTCGGATACCTATTTCTTTTGTACGATCTTTAACAACTATCATCATTATATTGCTTACACCTACAATTCCGGCAATGATAGTTCCTATTCCAATGATCCAGATAAATAATCGGATTCCCTGGAACAGTTTCATAAATTTCTCGTATTGTTCAACATTATTCCATATCTGAACAGCGCGCGTGTCCTTGGGGTCAAATTTATATTTTAATGACATCATTCCCAGTATCTTATTCTCCATCATCTTACTTTCCTCCACAGTTGCTTTCCCTGTTGTAAGAGAAATAAGTTGAACATCATTTCCTCCGTTAAACACCCGCTGTGCAGTTGAAATGGGGAGATATACAACCCGGTTATTCTCGTTATTGTTATTGTCCTGATCAGTAAATACTCCTATAACCTGAAATGGAACCCCGCTTACAGTGATATACTTGTCAATAGGCTCTTCACCTTTAAAAAGCGCCTCTTTTACAACAATACTGATCACAACAACTTTCCTGACCTTTTCAATGTCATAGTTATTAATGAACCTGCCTTTAAGCATCTGTACTTTTTCAATAATACCGTAATCCGGCATTACTGTGCGAATATCGAAATTGCCAAATTCCCGTTTGTATGAAATAGTATTATTCTGCCAGATGTAATTTCGCGGCGAAATATATTCTACACCCTGCACTGTGTTGCGGATCATGTCATAATCGGAATTCTCCATCTGGATGTTTCGTCCGGGTTTCATTCCTTTATATGCCAGAGTGGTTTGCCCGCTCCACATCCAAAGACTGTTGGTTGCTGATGAATTAAACTGGTTTTTTACACCATTCTCTAAACCTTTGCCAGAACCCAACAGGATGATTAGCATAAAAATTCCCCATGCCACGCTAAAGCCAGTAAGAAAAGTACGGAGCTTATTCTTTTCAATGGTACTAAAAATCTCCTGCCATTTGTCAAGGTCAATCATGTGCTGGAGTATATTTCTAATTATTTAGTCTGTTACCTAACCGTAATATCAATTCTCATTTTCAATTAACCCGTCACGAAGACGTATTATCCGATGGGTCATGTGTGCAATATCGTTTTCGTGGGTAACAATAATAATTGTGATTCCTTCTTTATTGATCTCTTTCAATAATTCCATCACTTCGTAAGAGGTGACAGTATCTAAAGCGCCGGTTGGTTCATCCGCAAGGATCACCCTGGGTTTGCCAATCAGCGACCGGGCTATCGCAATACGTTGTTTCTGTCCGCCCGAAAGTTCATTCGGCATATGTTCGGCCCATTCCTTCAATCCCATACGATCAAGATATTCCATTGCTATTTTGTTCCGTTTGCGGCGTGCTATTCCTTGGTAATAAAGAGGAAGTGCCACATTCTCCATCGCATTCTTAAATGCAATAAGGTTAAAGGACTGGAAAACAAAACCAATATATTTGTTACGCAATGCTGCTGCCTTTGTTTCAGAAAGATTCCTGATGTCAAACCCATCCAATTGGTAAAACCCGGTATCATGGTTGTCGAGGATACCTATAATATTAAGTAACGTGGATTTGCCGGAACCTGAAGAGCCCATGACCGAAACAAATTCGCCGCCTGCAATTTTCAGATCAATTCCTTTCAGAACGTGTAATCTGTTGTTCCCTGTTACGTAGGATTTATTGATGTCAGTTAGTTGGATCATAGTTGTAAAAATAAGAAAACGTTTCTTAAAGAAAAATATTTTGATTTCCTTATTAAAAGTTTAGACTCATTGGCCTCTTACAAAGTTACATTATTACTGAAACTTTTCACTATTTGGGCAAACTGATATAAATTTGGCGTTGTAATGAAATGAACTCGCACTTTTTTCGTTAAACACATGTTTTTATAGTCTATTTGCAACTTCAAATGACTGAACTTATGAACCGCAAGAGTACCAGAAGGCTAATTGTATGGATGGTTACGTCAATAGCTTTGCTGGCATTGCTTTTTGCACTGACTGGCTGGATTGTAAATTATAGCTTTGAGGAGAAGGCCAGGGTACTCTTTGAGCAGGAAGTGAACAAACGGCTTAGTACACAACTCTCAGTAAAACGTATTAATCTTTCGGTATTTCGTCATTTTCCTTATGCTTCTGTTAGCTTTTATGAAGTTAGTATTAAGGACCCGGAATCGAAAAGTTTAAAAACATACTTGTTGAAAGCTGAAGAAGCCAGTCTGGAATTCAGTATTAAAGATCTTCTAAGCAATAAATTCATTATCAGCAGAATGAGGCTGGTTAATGCTGATTTGCGCCTGCATGTATATCCTGACGGAACTGACAACTTTCATATTTTGAAATCTGATAAAAATAACGGCAATACTAACTTTAAGTTCGACATCCGTAAGATGATTATCAGCCAGTCAAAAGTTGCATACCTCAACGAATCTGTTAAGCAGGACTATATTTTTGAAGTAGGCAATGCCATCTTTAGCGGAATGTTTTCGCAGGATGTTTATGATCTTAGTTTGAAAGGGGATGTTTTGTTTAATAAAATAGTAACTCAGGGAAATACTTTCACAAGCGACAAAAAGGCTAATCTCAACCTGCTTTTCAGCGTGAATAATAACAAAGGGCAATACACCCTGCACCGTGGCGACTTAAATCTGGGGAAACTTAATTTCGCTATAAACGGAGGTTTTATTTACACCTCCAAAATCAAACAAATGAGTCTATTTGTTCAATCCAGCGAAGCAGACCTTGATGAT
Organism: uncultured Lentimicrobiaceae bacterium; assembly: GCA_964511085.1. Classification (GTDB taxonomy): domain Bacteria; phylum Bacteroidota; class Bacteroidia; order Bacteroidales; family DASVHX01; genus DASVHX01. Next base: position 13,184 of record CAZEDO010000068.1, on the reverse strand, counting down.
CTTCTTAAGGAACTTCCGGCTGCCTATCGTAAGTATTTTAATGAGTATAAGGCTGACGGGCAATTTGTATTTAAACTCAATGCAATTGGGCAATTTGGAGGGAATAACCTGCCAAATATTAATGCGGAATTTAGTTTACGAAACGGGTCTCTCAAGCGAAGGTCAACCGGAATTGCATTGAGTGACCTTCGTTTCGAAGGACAATTCAATAGCCAACAGAAAAAAAAAGCTGGTGCAATCATTTTGCGGAACCTTTCTGCCAAACTCCAGGGTGGGACAATTCAGGGAAACCTGAAATTAACCGATTTTGACAATCCTATGATTGAAGGGAATATTAGTGCTAATGCTGACCTCTCGGCCATTTATGGATTCCTTCCTGTTGGTTATCTCACGGCGCTTAACGGAAAAGCACTGATAAACGCCTCATTCACCGGGCGTGCAAGCGAAATTAATGCTGCAAATTCAGCTATACATATTATAACTAAGACAACTGGTACTATTGCTTTAACAGGAGCATCTGTTTCAATTAAAGGAAGCTCAATTCCTTTAAGCAATATAAGCGGCAATTTCGTCTTTAATAACAATGATCTGAAAGTAGATCGGCTTGTTGGTCGTTATGGATCCAGCGATTTTTGCTTTCAAGGGGCATTCCGGAATTTTATGTCATGTCTGCTGAAACCTTCTTTGCAATGGCAACTTGATGCCCGTCTTACTTCAGGCACAATTAACTGGGATGAAGTTATGGCTGGTAATCAGTCTGATGATACTGGTCCACCGGCATTGCATATTCCGGGAAACCTTATCCTTAACTTTGATGCAACTATTGGCAAATTAATTTATCGTTCTTTTACTGCCAGGCAAATAAAGGGTCAACTTGACCTTCGTAATGGAACATTAACCGCCACCCAGCTATCTTTCGATGCAATGAAGGGACACGTAACAGCTGAAGGTACAATTGACGGGTTGGTGCAGCAACACGGTAGAGCACAATGCCTTGCCCATCTCGAAAATGTTGACATTACTCAAATGTTTCGGGAATTCGGGGATTTCGGAAATACTACCATCACCGCCAAGAATCTTGAAGGCCGGCTCACTGCCGACCTCGATTTTACAGCACGATGGATGCCCGGTCCTTATATTGATGCTTCTTCTGCCGCCCTCAAAGCTGATGTGGTTGTAGAAAACGGGCGGCTCAAAGATTACAAACCTATGCAGAGCCTGTCAAAATACCTGCGCGTGGAGGATCTTTCTGATATCCGGTTTTCTAAACTCACCAACCGGATTGAGATTGCAAACAAAATTGTGTATGTCCCTCAAATGGAAATACATTCCAGCGCACTCGATCTCAACCTATATGGGAAGCATGGATTTGATAATAGTATAGAATACCATTTCAGGATATTGCTCTCACAACTGCTATCCCGCAAAGCTCATAAAAATAATCCTGAGCTCCAGGTTGGGGATGCTGTCGGACAAGTTCAGGATGACGGACTTGGGCGCACCACTGTCTTCCTTATTCTTACAGGAACCGTTGATGAACCAATTTTTAAATACGATAAGAAGGAAGTTAAAACAAAGATAGCTTCAGATTTAAAAAAAGAGAAGCAAAACCTGAAAGCTATCCTTCGCCGTGAGTTTGCTCCCGCCCGAAAGGATAGCGTCTTCGACAAGCCAAAAAATGATGAAACAAAATTCGAGGTCGAATGGGATGATGATAAAAAATGAGACTTTGTCGGCAGGGAAAGGAATTTCCCGATATTTGTCCTATGCAAGACATGAATCGGAATAATCTTGGTTACATTCTATAACTTGTAGAATCCCCGATTTATAAAAGTCTCTTGTCTGTGAGGACTGCACATTCTACAAACAAACTGCGCACAACTTGAATATATATAAGCAAAAAAGGCAATGGAAAACCGTACTTTTCTTAGTAGCGGTCTTAATTATTGGTATCTCCTTATGGTATAGCAATATACTCGTGCATAAAATTGCGCAGGATGAGCGTAATAAGATTCGCACGTGGGCTGATGCCATACATCACCGTGTAAACCTTGTTAATTCAACAAATAAGTTTTTTCAGCAACTTCGTGACGAGGAACGTAAACGGGTAGAATTGCTTGTAGAAGCAACAAAAAAAATGGTTTATGCAGATAATAGTGAAGACCTGACATTCTATTCTCAGATAATTTCTAATAATAAGACTATTCCCGTCATTATTACCGACGAAAAAGGGAATATCAACAGTGCGCTTAACGTTGATTTTAATCCCGAAAAGGTGAAATCACTTACTCCGGAACTAAGAAAAGAGTTTTCGGTTTACCCCCCGGTGGAGCTTAATTATTATGCAGGCAATGTAACTTATTATTATTACAAGGATTCGCATTTGTTTACCGAACTCAAAGTTATGCTTGATGATCTTATCAGCTCGTTTTTTTCGGAAGTAGTTAATAATTCGGCATCGGTACCTGTAATAATAACTGATAGCACACGTTCGAAATTGATTTCCTATGGTGGACATCAGGATACGCTCCGCCTGCATGATACAAATTATTTGCGCCAGACTATTGCCGAAATGGCTTCAGAGAATGATCCAATTATTATTACTATTGCTGATCAGGGTAAGCGGTATATATTTTACAGGGATTCCTTCCTACTTACTCAATTACGTTACTTTCCCATCATTCAGTTCACGATAATCGGACTATTCCTGCTTGTTGCTTATTTACTTTTCAGCACAGCCCGTCGTGCTGAACAAAACCAGGTGTGGGTTGGGCTGGCAAAGGAAACAGCCCATCAGCTTGGTACACCACTCTCATCCATGATGGCCTGGGTGGATTATCTTGAGACCAAAGGCATTGATGCAGATACAATATCTGAGTTGCAGAAAGATGTGGGCCGTCTGGAAACCATTACCGAACGATTTTCGAAAATAGGTTCAGCCACAGTGCTGAAGGAGGAAAATATTGTTGATCTCATCTACAAAGCAGTGAGCTACCTCAAGACCCGGACATCGCCAAAAGTGGAATTCGAAATCACACCTTCAATAAATACACATATTATTGTTCCGCTCAATTATCAGTTATTCGATTGGGTGATCGAGAACCTCGTGAAAAACGCTGTTGATGCTATGTCTGGTAAAGGACGGCTTACAATCAACATTACAAGCGAAGACAAATTTGTATATGTTGATGTTGCAGATACCGGCAAAGGTGTGCCGAAAAATATGTATGTTACGATTTTCAACCCTGGCTATACCAGTAAACAGCGCGGATGGGGCTTAGGCCTTTCACTTTCCCAACGTATCATCCGCGACTATCACTCAGGAAAAATATTTGTGAAATCCTCAATTTTAGGCAAAGGCACAACATTCAGAATTATCCTGAAAAAATAATTACACCAAATCCTGAATATGGCAGGTATATACATTCACATTCCTTTCTGTAAGTGCAAGTGCCACTATTGTAATTTTTTCTCAGTCGCTTCCTTGTCTGGCAAACAAGGGATGCTTGCAGCAATTGAAGATGAAATACGCTGGCGCCGCAATTACCTGGCTGGTGAAGAAGTTAAAACTATATATTTCGGCGGAGGAACCCCTTCGTTGCTTTCTTCTGACGAAATCAACAATTTGCTCTATAATGTTATCAGGAACTTTGAAGTCGCTAATGATGCCGAGATCACACTCGAAGCAAACCCAGATGACCTTTCAACCGAAAAATTAACTGAATTCCGGCAAACAGGAATCAACCGGTTGAGTATTGGAATACAATCATTTTTTGAGGAAGACCTGGAATATCTGAACCGGGTACACAATTCCTCACAGGCTGTTGAATCTGTCAAACTTGCACAGGCTGCAGGATTCAAAAACATTACCATAGATTTAATCTATGGAATACCTACTTTAAGCGACGAACATTGGATCAGCAATATACTCAAGGCAACATCACTGGGGGTGCAGCATATTTCAGCATACTCCCTTACGGTGGAAGCCCGCACACCCCTGGAATGGATGATACGCAAAGGGAAAACCAAGCCCGTTGACGAAGAACAAAGTATCCGGCACTTTGAATTACTGAGCAAATTGATGACCGAAACAGGCTTCATCCACTATGAAATTTCGAACTTTTGCAAGGAAGGTTGGTATTCACGGCATAACTCCAATTACTGGAATGGGAGGAAATACCTCGGCATAGGGCCATCCGCTCATTCATTTAATGGGATAGCCCGCCAATGGAATGTTTCCGGCATTGCTCCCTATATCACAGGAATGAAAAATGGTACTGCATCTTCCGGGGAAGAAATTCTTACTACAGTTCAGCATTATAATGAATATGTAATGACATCTCTGCGTACTATGTGGGGATGCCATGCCGATGAGATTTCGAAACGCTTTGGTGAAAAATATAACGTCTATTTCAGAAAACTAGCGGAACAACATATTAACAAAGAACACTTAATTCTTAAGGACAATGTTTTCACATTAAGCGCAAAAGGCATTTTAATGGCAGATGCAATTTCCTCAGATCTGTTTGTTATGGAATCCCTGTAAAAATTAATAATAATCCTGGTTAGGATATCTTCAGAATAAACCTGCTAAAGCGTATTCAATAATTTTATACCGAATATCCTGAAGTATTCTCATAGAGGAAAAGAGCCCTGAAAAACCGAGGACATTAATTTCGTAAATTCGTAGTTGATACCAGGAAAAGAAATAAGGCAACTTAATTACAGCAGTTGCTTTTATTGCAGTTATTAACTGCAACAGCATTTATTTTTAAAAACGCATAGGGTAAATGGTTTCTGAAGTATCATACTGGTGAACTAATATTCCAGACCATTCATCAAAAAGACAAAACCATGAAAACATTTTTTAATAAAGGTATGCGTATTGGATTGGCAATCATTCTGTTTGCCGGTTTCGCAACAACCTTTGGTCAAACAGCCGACGAATCATTTTTCACCATTACCGGTATAGCTAAAGACGCAAAAACACGGCAGCCTATTGTTTTCGCCAGTGTCTCCATTCCCGGGACGAGTGTGGGTACTGTAGCCAATTCCGAGGGCGAGTTTATCCTGAAAGTAAATAAAAATTTGAAAGCGGATGTTTTCGAAATTTCCCATCTCGGGTACATAAACAAACAATTTAAGATTGCCGAATCGTTGGGCAACGACAGGGTGTTCTACATCGAGGAACATATTTACATGCTTAAAGAGAGCAGTATAAGGCCGAACGAACCGGAAAATATTGTAAGGCTTGCGCTGCGAAATACAAGGAAAAATTACAGTGAAAAGCCCAATATGATGACCGGCTTCTACCGGGAGACCATCAAACAGCATCGCGATTATCTTTCAATATCTGAAGCTGTTGTAGATATATACAAAGCTTCGTATACCGGCATGCAGGATGACCAGGTTAAAATTTCGAAGGGCCGGAATGGGAGTAATCTGAAAAAAGCCGATACCTTGATGGTAAAGCTCCAGGGCGGACCTAACGTGGCAATGCTGCTCGATATTATTAAAAATCCCGAACTGATAATTTCTCCTGACAGCCTGGATAATTACGAATTTGAAATAACTTCCATTGTAAATATTGACGATAAACCAAACTACGTTATTAGTTTTGTACCGAGCGTTGTAAGAGCTTATCCTTTATACATTGGCAAACTCTATATTACACAGGATAACCTTGCGATAACAATGGCTGAATTCAGCCTGGATCTTACGGACGCGGAAAAAGCTGCCCGGCAGTTTATTCAAAAGAAACCAGCAGGTTTATTATTCACGCCAACTGCCACAAGCTACCTGGTAACCTATAAAGAACAGAACGGGAAATATTATTTCAATTATGTACGCGTTGAGTTAAAATTCAAATGCGACTGGAAACGCAAATGGTTTAAAAACAATTATACTATCATTTCGGAAATAGCAATTACTGACAGACGGGAAGATAATATTTCACGATTTACCAACCAGGAATTATTTAAATCCAGTATGGTATTTGCTGAGAAAATCAAATTCCATACAGATCCGAACTACTGGGGAGAATACAATATTATTGAACCCGAAGAATCAATACAAAATGCTATAAAGAAGTTTTCGAAAAACACGAAGCAATAATTCGATAGTAATAATAATAAAATGACGGCCCTGAAGTTTGGACATAGAGTTATTCGATACTTACAATATTTAACTTTAAGCATTCCAAACTTCAGGCGCTTCATACGCAACTAATAGCAGAAATTACAATGTCCCTTAATGACTTCCAGATACAACGTAAAACTCAAGATGGTGACATTAAGGAATTCGAACGACTTTTCGCCAGGTATTATGAACCATTATGTCATTTCGCATTCAAGTTTTTAAAAGATATGGACCTGGCAGAAGATATAGTTCAGGAATTCTTTTATAATTTCTGGAAAAACAGAGAATCATTCAGCCTTAAATTATCCCTGAATTCATATCTGTATCAGTCCGTTCGTAACAATGCACTACACTATCTCGGGCATCTTTCAATACGTCAGAAATATGCGGATTCAGTATTAAATGAAAATAGTGACCGGATAGCCTATAATGAACAGGATGAACCTGGCCTGAATGAATTGAAGAAGGTAATTAATGAAACACTTAATGCATTACCTGAGCGTTGTTCACGGATATTTAGCATGAACCGCTTTGAAGGAAAAAAGTATAAAGAGATAGCTGAAATTCTTTCTATTTCGATAAAAACTGTTGAAGCTGATATGGGGAAAGCGCTTCAGGTGTTCCGGAAATCACTGAAAGATTTTAATAACATGGCGTCATAAACTTATCCAATACTGAGTGCAATGAACCTAGATGAAAAGAATCCTCAACATGCTGAAAAAATCGCCAGGTATCTTAGCGGAGAAATGGACGAAGCAGAGATTGCCGGTTTTGAAAAACAGTTAAATTCCTCTGAGGAAGATAAAATATTAATAAATAAAATGAAAAAACATTGGATGTTGCTGGCAAATTATCAGGAAGAGAAATCTCCTGATGCCCAAAAAGCCTGGAGCAAACTGCATACACGTCTGGAAGATGAAAATCTGATACCTGCTCAAATCACAATCGCTAAAAACAGAATTGAATTTAACCTGATGCGGGTAGCTGCAATAGCGATAATATTAATTGTAACAGGAGCTATCCTGTATTTCGGAATTAGTCCAAAGCCCAAAGCAGTTATGGCTAATCTTAAAACAGGTACTGAGAAAAACACATTGGTTAAAACACTCACCGACGGTTCAATTATTTACCTTGCTAAAAATTCATCATTTTCATTTCCTGAAAAGTTTGAGCAGGAATCACGAAATGTAGAACTTACCGGAGAAGCATTTTTCGACATTATGCCTGATCCCGACAAACCATTCATAATAGAAACTGACGAAACTGTTATCCAGGTATTGGGCACCGCATTTAACGTAAAAACAAAAAACGGGAGTAATTTTGAATTAATTGTGGATCGTGGAAAAGTAAAAGTGACCATGAAAAATAATCCGCTTCACTATAAGTATGTTATAGCCGGCGAAAAGATAACTTCAATAAAAAACAACCTGATAAAATCCAAGCGAACTGCTGCTGATTCCCTTTCGTGGTACACACGTCGAATGCAATTTAAAGACGAACCGTTGCAAAACATCGTAAATGTGTTAAATCGGAAATTCAGCACTATATTTGTGATAGCGGATAAGGAGGTTGGAAACCGAAAGCTCACAGTTACCTTTAACAGCGAATCTTCAGATGCAGTTGCTGAACTGATTTGCCTTACGCTAAACCTTAAAAGCGAATATAAAGATGGGTCAATCGTGTTATCGGGGAATAAAGCTGGTCAAGAGGGGAACTAAACGCAACCCTCTTGCCATCCGGCCTTCATTCCCATCAGGCAGGATGTTCATTTTAGTGCTTTTATCTTTTCTCGCCAATGTAGTTATTGCCCAGCAGCTTTTAGAAAAACCGATTACCATTAAGCACCAAAACACCACGCTATACTCCGCACTAAACCTCATTTCTGAAAAAGCCGGTTGTTTTTTTATTTATGACAGTGAGACAGTCGAAAATGACAAACATGTAAAACTGGAAGCTGATTATCTGCCACTTAAAGAGATTCTGGATAACCTCCTTGGGAATCCTCAACTCGCTTACAAAGTGATCGATCAACATATTTTGATCTACAGGCCGGCAAAAAAATCCGGTATGTCAAATAATAAACCCTCTTCTGGTCCCGATACAATTCTGAATATTACGATTAGAGGCCACATATTTGACAACCAGGATAAAAAGCCCATACCATATGTGTCAATTGGAATACAGGAGCAAAACATTGGAACAATAAGTAATACGGATGGCTATTTTATCGTAAAGGTTCCTGCAAAGTATTCAGGTGCAATGCTTATTATTTCTCACCTGGGATATCAAAGCCAGGGCATTCCGGTTAAGTTACTAAATGAACAAATAGCCGATATTTATCTTGATCGTAAGATAATTTCAATCCAGGAAGTTATAATACGTTTCATTGATCCGGCCTCTATTGTTGCCAAAGCCATGCAGATGCGGAAAGTCAACAATAGTTTAGTCCCGGTATATATGACGACATTTTATCGGGAAGGCGTGCAAAAAAACGAACGTTTTATCAGTTATTCTGAAGCTGTTTTTAAAGTTTATAAATCATCTTTTGAACACAGCGAACAAGCAGACCAGGTTAAACTTCTTAAATCCCGAAAGGTCCAGAACATCAATCCGAATGACACTTCGCTTGTGAAGCTGAAAGCCGGAATACTGGCAGGTCTGCAACTTGATATCGTTAAATGTATTCCCGGCTTCCTGGACGAAGCAGAATTTGCATCTTATACTTACACCTATTCTGATTTGATTTCCTACAACAATCAAAATGCATATGCCATAACGTTTGTCCAGAATAAAGGAATTGAGGAACCTTTATTTACCGGAACGTTGTATATAGATAAAGAGAGTTTTGCGATACTTGCAGCTGATTTCGAAATTAATCCACGGTATCTGAATAAAGCCGCCGACTACCTGATCGTAAAAAAGAGCAGGCAACTTATCGTGAAGCTTGAAAAAATAAGGTACTCCATCAATTATATGGCATTCAACGGGAGGTACTATATCAGCCATGCCAGGTGCGATATTCATATTAAAACGCGTATCAGGAATCATTTGTCCTTAGATAATTTTTCAACATTTCTCGAAACGGCAACATGCCATATCGACACCGCTAATGTTTATCGCTTCGGGAAGCAGGAAATTATCAAACCAAACGTCGTTTTCTCCGATACCCCATACATATATGACGAAACATTCTGGGGAGATTATAATATTATAGCTCCTGAAGAAAAACTTAGCAAAGCTCTGTCGCGGTTAAAAAGTAAGATTGAAAAGATTGAATAATTGAAAATTAAAAAATTGGCAGACCGTTTTATAGACAAACTATAAAAATGAACGTATGTCTTGTTTTTTCACATAAAAGCACTAATAACCGGAGGAATCTTTGGGAAACAAACCGCAACTTTCTTTGGTTGGTTTAGCGTGATATTTAATCTCAATCAGATTAAATAATTTATCTTTAAAAAATATTACCATAGCCTGATGATCTTTTCGCTTTTCAACAGAACTGATTACCAGCAAATATCAGACAGTAATATACAAGTAAAAATGATATTACGCATCAGTTTTTCTGCGTTTAAAATTATGTCAATCTCTTTAGGGTAAACATTATAAGTCTTCGTCCCAATATCAGCGGATGATTTCTTATTTATTGATTTAGCGAAAACAATCATGAAACCAATCTATTTTATCTTTTTACTTTGTTTCACAGCCATTTCATGTTCGCGGGAAAATAAAAATCAAACAGCCACTATGTGCAAAGTTGCAAATGGTACTGTTGTTTGCTCCGATAACAGCCAGGTCTCTCAATTAACGCCCAATCCAATTCTTATCCCTGATTCAGTAGTCGAATTTAAAGATACTTCTTATGTAGAATTATCTTTAAAGACAAAAGACGTACCGCTAAAAAAAATAAGCGAAATCCAATCGCCGGGAAAACGGTTTCTGAATAATGTAAAAGTAACTATCAAAACAGGTGTATTGGGAAAGAAAATGGATAAAATCAAGAATCCTGCCTTCACCAAAGCCAAGCCAACAGTTAAACTTGCCGGTTATCCAGTGTCTAAAAAACTAGCTCCGCTAAAACATAACGAAAACGGCTTGAATGATATTCAGCATATCGATCAGCGCGCCCAGGATATATGTTGGAGTAAGGACGGCTCGGCATGGATTGCCAGCGGAATTGAGATTTCTCATATTCAGGGCGATTATATAGAATCTTACGGTGCTGAACAGGGAGCTTTAACTGCAGCTACAAACGTTAAAATTGACAACCTGGGGAATGTTTGGTCGGCATATATTGGTGCTTCTTATTTTGATGGCAGGTATTTCTATACTTTTTCGGAGAAGGAAGGATTTACAAACCATGGCGTTTATATCATGTTTAAAGACTCAAAGGGACAAATGTGGTTCGGCACCCGTGGTGACGGGATATTTTGCTATAATGGAAAGGGATTTTTGCACTATGGCAGGGAACAGGGTTTAAGAGTGATAGGGGTATCTGCAATAGAGGAAGATCAAAAAGGAAATATGTGGTTTGGAACTGAAGGGGGTGGGCTATTCAAATTTGACGGGAATACTTTTGTAAATTATTCTGTTGCTGATGGAATGCCATCAACTTATGTATACGCCATTTATGCCGCCCCTGACGGCAAAATATGGTTAGGTCATTACCTTGCTGGTATAAGTATGTTAAGCCATGATACTTTAACTGTATATGATTTCGGATCTCAAATGAGTTCACCGGTATTTAGTTTGATGGGGATTGAAGGAAATAAGCTTTTAATTGGAACAATAGGATCCGGCTTATTACTCTATGATGGCAAAAAATTTGAAAAAATTGACAGGGAAGCCGGTATGAACGAAACGGTTATTATGAAACTGGCACGTGATCCGGATAAAAATATATGGGCTTTGGGAGCCCGGATGAACCGCTTGAAATTGTCGGAATTTAAATACATACCCGTTCCCGCAACTCAGGGGGTTTTCAATATTGCCAAGGATAAAAGACTCTTCTTAAATCTTGAAAAATACACTTACCTCGAAAATGACAAGGCGGTTTCCTATTCAGGAATAGGTTTTAAAACAAATGGAACTGCTAAAGATGATAAGGGCAGGCTGTGGTTCGCAAATTGGTGTGAAGGCATAGGAATACTTGAAGGTCAAAAAATAAAGTCAGTGCTTATTAATGGTAAATCGAGCTGGGGTTGTTTTGCAAGTGTTGGAAATGGCGTGAATGGAGATATCTGGTTTACATCGTGGACTTATAGTTTAATGCGGCTAAAAAATGAAAAACTAATAGGCTATGGGGAAAATCCGGCCTTGAAAGGTATGGGAGGTGTAAATACTACTTTCTGCGATGCAACAGGGACTATATGGATTGGAGGAAATAACAGCGGACTGGTGAAATTTGACGGGAAGTTTTTTTACAGATTCCCTGTATTGGATAGTATTGTCAGGAAAAATGGCGCAATAGGAATTAATGCGATAACTGCAGATGCTAATGGAATCATATTTATTTCATATTTGGGAGCAGGAATTGTAACCTATGATGGGAAACATTTCAAATTGCACAATGATGGCGATCTGAAAATCGGAACAGGAGCTGACATTACAGAGACAGGCTTGCAGGAGTTTTTAAAAGCCGACAGGAAAGGCAGAATATGGGCAATCCTGAATGGAAAACTCACCTGTATTCAAAATGGAAAACGAACACAAATTGGTCCGGCAGACGGCCTCTTATTTACACCTGTTTCGTATTCGTTTGACGATGATGGAAACATGTGGTTCAGCAACGAAGAAATGACCGGATCAGTAAATGTTGAGCAGCTGCTCGAAGTAAAAAAGCCGCCTGTTGTTTCAATAACAAAACTGAATATTTTTCAGCAGGAAATTGATTACCGGAGTTTGCAGGATTCTATTAAAAAGAGGAAAAACTGGATCATGCCTGAAATAAATGTCAATTTAGGAAAACTCAAATTTGATACCATTCAGAATTTTAGTTTATTGCCGCAAAGCATTGTTTTTCCTTATAATGTGAATCAGATTTCTTTGGTTTATGGAACAACGGACCTCAATATACAGGGAAATGTATTGTTTAGCTATAAATTAGTTGGTTATGATAAAACCTGGTCACTTCCATCTGACGAAAGAATAGCATTCTACAGAAAACTCGATCCGGGAACTTACACATTTCAGGTAAAAGGCAAATTATTAAATGGTGATTATGGAAATATCAGCACTTATAGTTTTAAAGTTACACCACCATGGTGGCAGACCTGGTGGGCCCGCACGGGTTATGGATTAATTGTATTAATATTCATTTTAGTATATAATCGCTGGCGCGTTGCAAGTTTTAAAAAGCGACAAAAAGAATTGGAGACAGAAGTGGAAGTTGCCACTTCTGAAATACGAAAACAAAAAGAAGAAGCTGAAAGCCAGAGAACCAAAGCCGAAAAGTCAGAGCAATTTAAACAACAGTTCCTCGCTAATATGAGCCACGAAATCCGAACGCCCATGAATGCAGTTATGGGCATGACGAACCTTGTTTTGGGCACACATCTAGAGGAGAAGCAAAAATTTTATCTGGAAGGAATTAAAAAATCAAGTGATAACCTGCTTCATATCATTAACGATATATTGGATCTTTCCAAGATTGAAGCCGGTAAAATGGAATTGGAACAAATTGACTTTTCTATCACCGGCCTCATAGATCAGGTGAAGCAAACACTCAATCACCGGGCAGATGAAAAAGGGCTGGAACTAATAACCATGATTAAATCAGATGTATCAGATGTTGTTATTGGTGATCCGGTAAGATTGAACCAGGTATTGATAAATCTTACCGGTAATGCCATAAAATTTACAGAAAAAGGGAGTGTTTCCATTGAAGTGACTAAAGAAAAGGAAGGAATACGATTTGCTATTGTTGATACCGGAATAGGAATACCGGAAGATAAACTTCAAACAGTGTTTGAAAGTTTCTCGCAGGCAAATGCATCCGACACAAGAAAATATGGAGGTACTGGATTAGGTCTGAGCATTTCCAGGCA
>CAZEDO010000067.1:8358-21417 GCA_964511085.1 uncultured Lentimicrobiaceae bacterium | reverse complement strand
TAAATAGTCTTTTAAGTGCTGCAATAGGGGCATAATTACTCCTAATGCTTGGTTTTACAAGCGTCAACTTGCAAAAAGCAGTACAAAATATCTGAAAATATACAGTTAAAGCACGCGCGACAAATGGTTGAACCTAATGAGGTTTTTGCTGTACAGCACTTTGCCGCTGAATCAGAAAAATGAAGAACGGTTTCGTCTTCCAACGCAACCGTTCTGTCTTTTGGAGCATCGCCCGTGCACTACCACACCTATTCAACACAACTAAGCCATATCAGAAACTCGCCCTGAGGGTGGCTATAATATTACGGCCAGGGGCACTTATACCACTTGCAAACAGCCTGTAGTGCTGATCCATAATATTCTCAACTCCAACCTGTAAATTCAGGAACCTGTTAAAATGGTATCCGGCCCTAAGGTTAAGTGTGTACCATGAAGGCATACCGACTACTTTCCCATTCTCAACAGCAGCATAGGTTTCATTATCTTCACCACTTGGGCTGTAATCTTTGATATGTTTCCAACCATTGTAACGGGCATAAATTTCGCCAGTGAACTGTTTAAGTTCTAATTTCAAGGATGTCATTCCAAACATAGGCGGAATATGGTCGAGAGCTATTGTATCATCTTTAATCTGGCCATTTGTGTATGTTAAGCTGCTTTTAAGTGAAAGCACCTTTGTAAGTTTAATAGTCAGATTACCTTCAAATCCGTAAATTTCAGCTTTTTCAGCATTCTGTAGTGCCTGTACTCCGCAAAGTGTGCCATCAAACACAACTGAATCCTGACCATTGTATAAGAACGGACGGGCGACAAATGCATCTTTTAGCAAGGTATAAAAACCTGTGGCTTCAACCTGCATTCTATCACCGAAAGTCTTGCCTATAGTCAATTCAGCGTTATAAGCATATTCCGGTTTTAGTGCGGGATTAGGAACCATAAGTAATTGATCAGCGCTGTTTGAATCATTTAGTTTAGACATGTCATCAATATTTGGAGCCCTGAAACCAGTTGATAGGTTTGTTGCTATCCTCCAGCCGCCATCTGGCATTATTACCAATCCCAGGCTGCCGTTAATGGCTGAATTCTCCTGCGTAATGTCTTCTGCATAGGGAAATTTGGTGATCGCTAACATTTCAGGTGTGTATTTCGCCAACAAAGAAACATGGCTTGCCCTGAGGCCTTGCGAGAATATCAGCTTTTTGCTTATTTCCCAGTTGTTGGAAATATAAAATGCACGGCTGGCCATCTGGTCGCCACCATCAGGGTAACGGGTTGCAGCATCGAATGTGATTTCTCCGCTGGTTATGTTCTGATTGTATGTTTTTGAATCCACATAGTTGACTGTGCTTTCAATTCCATAGCGTAATTCACTTTTCGGAAAAATCTTCTTCATAAGATCAACATTCAGAGAAAGTACATCAACTGTTTCTTCCTGATGTTTCTTCTTGCTTTTACCAAAGCTTCGGCTAATACGGTCTTCGCTGATGTTCTGCCATGCTGCAGTGATGTTGGCATAATCATAAAATGTGTTTTTGTTAAACCACTCGCTCTTTAGTGAAACTAATGAACGGGTCTGCGGTCCGTAATACCATTCTGCGTATTTGAGTTTGCCCTTCGACATTTCGGTTAACCGGTCGTAGCGTGGTATATCACTTGAATTCGAGTATTGGACATTCATGGTGACTACATGGTTCTGGTTCGGCTTCCACATGGCTTTGGCAAGAATATCGTATTGCGAATAACCTGAGTTTTTCTGAATCAAAGGATCAGAATTTACAACCATCGAGTCCTGTCCGTTTATCCGTTCAGCATAGTAAAGGCTTTTTCCCCAATCGCCATACTTTGAGTCTCTATTTGATCCTTCGTGGAGGTCACCTATATCTTTAAATGTTCCGCTTAGATATACGCCGAATTTTTTCCAGCCCGCATTTAGCGAAAGGTTCCCTGCTTTTTCACCAGCCGCTGTAGAATAGCGAACAAAAGCATCACCTGAAGTAAACACTTTGCCATTATTAGAAAGCACAGGATTTTTTGTGTAAAAATGCATTACACCGCCCATTGCATCGCTACCATAAATAACAGAACCAGGCCCGTGAAGTATCTCCACACGTTGAAGCGCGTTAGGATCAATTGTTATAACACTTTGCAAATGACCTGCCCTGTATATAGCATTATTCATCCGAACTCCATCCACAACGATAAGCACTCGGCTGGTTTCCATACCACGGATAACAGGGCTTCCTGCTCCGAGTTGGCTCATCTGAACGAATACATTACCACTTTGCTGAAGCAAATCTGCTGAAGTTTGAGGATTATCAAATTTTATTTGCCTAGCAGGAATAATGTCAATCTTTGCTGCTATATCGCGGTATTTTTCTTCCACTTTATTGGCAGAAAGCACAATCTCATCCAGGTTAAATACAGAACCTGACAGGTATATTTTATTGCCTGAAGTTAATAGATCTTGTTTGGTGATCTTAACCTGCCGAAAAGATAAGTGGTTAAAAACCAGAGTATCACTGCTTTTGAATGAAGTAATATCAGCCACACCTTTATTATTGGTAGTCGTGGAGATTGTTTTTGTAAGATTATAGATTAAGCATTTGCTGACTGGCTGAATATCAGAATGCGAAAACACGCTGACCTCCTGTGCCACAGTTGCTATTGTGATCATTATCAATGCTAGATTTAGTATGAGCTTTTTCATTTAGTTTAAGTTATGATGTAAGTTAATAAGTCAGATCACAGGATATATTCCTTTCCGGAAAACCGGGGAATCCTGGTATCTTAATAGATTTTATGGGGTAATTTAAGAAAGACTGTTTTTTACAATCAGCAAAGCGTTTGAGGAGGTGGCGCTGGTACTGGTATAACAGGGTTAGGATAAGTGAAGTTTAATCTTTTAAAAGTGAGTATCGCAACCGGAGAAAACCCGGCATCCTGCTTTTCGTAAAGCAATGCGGTTTTAATGATATGTTCCAGTATCAACCTGGTCGTTTTTGGAACTGAATTATTACTTTTTGACTGATCAGTCAGAAGGATGGTCCTTTCAATGAAATGTTGTTCCTTGTGATCATGAAAACAATAATAAGTGATGCTCTTTCCATTATCCTTGCAACGCACTACGTCATACATCTTTCCGTCAACTTTTATTTCAAGTTGTTTCTTCTTATTAATCTGACGAATCTCACCGTTCTTCAAAAATGTTATGGCAACAAGCTTATAATTAGGAATTGTAGAAAGATTAGAAAACACCTGCTTTCGCAAAATCATGCGGCTAACGGAAAAAACAACCATATAACCCATAGAGTTATACAGGAATAATCCGCACAGAATAAGAGCCGTAATGTTGCGTAACTTTCCGATCATTTCCGCAAAAGTATAACTTTAGATTAAACGTTCTTCGTTTTGACTTGCTATATTGCAAATCAAGCAGTAATTTCGTCGATAGAATTCACGCAAGAAATAAATATATATAGATATGTTATTTGACCTCGATCTGATTAAAAAAGTCTATTCCCTTTTTCCCGAACGTGTTGAAAAAGCGCGACAACTTTTAGGGCATCCACTCACTCTGAGCGAAAAAATCCTTTATTCCCACCTTTGGGACCATCTTCCCGATTCTGCATTTGAACGTGGTGGAGATTACGTCAACTTTCTGCCGGACCGTGTTGCCATGCAGGACGCCACAGCACAGATGGCTCTGCTCCAGTTCATGAATGCCGGGCGTAAAATCACAGCAGTTCCTACCACTGTTCACTGCGACCATCTGATACAAGCAGATACAGGCGCTGCAAGCGACCTGAGCACTGCTGTTAAGCAAAACAAGGAAGTTTATGACTTCCTTCAAACAGTTTCCGCCAAATACAACATTGGTTTCTGGAAACCTGGCGCAGGGATAATCCATCAGGTCATCCTCGAAAATTATGCTTTTCCCGGGGGAATGATGATAGGTACGGATTCGCACACAGTTAATGCAGGAGGCCTTGGTATGATTGCCATAGGTGTTGGTGGTGCCGATGCCGTTGATGTTATGTCGGGTATGAGTTGGGAACTCAAGATGCCCAAACTAATTGGAGTGAGGCTTACAGGAAAAATGAGTGGATGGACATCTGCAAAAGATGTTATTCTTAAAGTTGCCGGTATCCTTACTGTTAAAGGAGGTACCGGAGCCATTGTAGAATATTTTGGACCCGGGGCCGACAGCATTTCAGCAACGGGCAAAGGTACGATCTGCAATATGGGAGCCGAGGTTGGAGCAACCACTTCTGTTTTTGGTTATGATAAAAAGATGAGCAATTATCTTCGCCAGACCGGTAGAGCTGATATTGCTGACCTTGCAGATGAAATTATGCCTTACCTGTGTGCCGATGAAGATGTAGCCCTCCACCCTCTCAAATACTATGATCAGGTTATTGATATTGACCTTTCCGGACTTGAACCTTACATTAACGGACCTTACACGCCTGATGCGGCTGTTCCTGTTTCCGAATTTGCAAGGGTTGTCCGCGAAAATAACTACCCGGTTAAACTGGAAGTTGGGCTAATCGGGTCCTGCACCAATTCATCCTATGAAGATCTTACGCGCGCTGCATCCATTGCACGTCAGGCTAAGTCAAAAAAACTCAAAACTAAAGCAGATTTTATAGTTACTCCCGGATCAGAACTCATCAGGTTCACTACTGAACGCGATGGTTTGCTGGCTGATTTTGAAGCAATAGGCGGACAAATAATGGCAAATGCCTGTGGCCCATGCATCGGCCAGTGGAAGAGGCATACAGATGATCCTGAGCGGAAAAATTCAATTATCACTTCTTTTAACCGCAATTTTGCCAAACGCACCGATGGCAATCCCAATACACATGGCTTTGTTGCTTCACCTGAAATTGTTACTGCCTTTTCTATTGCCGGTGATCTTACATTCAACCCACTCACCGATACCCTACTCAATGAAGATGGAGAATATGTGAAACTTGATTTACCCGAAGGGCTGGAACTACCTCCACGCGGGTTCGATGTAGATGATCCCGGATTCCTGTCGCCTCCTGCAAATAGTTCTGAAATAGATGTAACTGTTGCTGAAAACAGTGAGAGACTACAATTGCTACAACCTTTTAAGGCATGGGATGGCAAAGAAATGGAAGGTCTTATTCTGCTAATAAAAGCCAAAGGCAAATGCACCACCGATCATATTTCAATGGCCGGCCCCTGGTTGCGCTTCCGTGGGCATCTGGACAACATCTCGAACAATATGCTGATCGGGGCAGTGAACATGTTCAACGAAAAGTCTAATCTTGTTATGAACCAAATTACCGGGCAATATATGGCAGTGCCTGATGCAGCCCGTTCTTATAAGGCAGCCGGTTTAAGTTCTATAGTAGTAGGCGACGAAAACTATGGCGAAGGTTCCTCACGCGAGCACGCTGCCATGGAACCGCGCCATCTTGGAGTAAAAGCTTTGCTGGTAAAATCATTTGCCCGTATTCATGAAACTAACCTGAAAAAACAGGGAATGCTTGCACTTACGTTTGCTGACAAATCGGACTATAACCACATACAAGAAAACGACCGTATCGACATACTTGGCCTTACTACATTTGCGCCGGGCAAGCAACTTTCGCTAGTGCTTCATCATGCAGATGGAAAAAGTGAAACTATTAAAGTGAATCACTCCTATAATCAATCGCAGATTGAATGGTTCCATGCAGGAAGTGCTCTTAATCTGATAAGACTTCAAAGTAGTAAACCTTAGACTTACCATGATAAACTCTTAATAAGCAGAAAGTTAGATTGTTAATCAAAGCATTTACTAATCCATTAAGCATATGAAAAAACCGAAAGTAATTCTGATGCTTCCTGCAATTGTTTTAGCATCATTTATACTTACATCCTGCATGGATTGCATCCATGGAAAAGGCGAAGTGAAAACACGTACTTTGCCACCCGAAACATTCACGGGAATAAGGTTGAATGCGGAAGCGAATGTTTACCTTGTGTCCGATTCCTCAAAAGAAATTGTTGTTGAAGCTCAGGATAACATTGCTGATAATCTGGAAATGAAAGTCAGGAATGGTTCTCTGCGTATAAGTTTTAAAAGATGCATCGACACTCAGGAACCGGTAAAAATCTACATTCCGGTTAAATTGATTGATGATCTGCAGATTAATGGTTCAGGGAATATCGAAACCAAAAATAGTATATTGGCTCAGACACTTTCACTCAAAATCAATGGCTCCGGCAATTTAAAGCTCAATTTAAGTGCAGAAACCATTTTCAGCGAAATAAATGGGTCAGGAAGCATTTACCTTAAAGGCTCGGCTAAAAGTCATGAAACCCTCATTAACGGATCAGGAAATGTTGAAGCTGAAAATATGGCAACTGAAAGAACTGAAATTACTGTGAACGGATCAGGAAGTTGCAAAGTATTTGCTATAAGCAAGCTAAAGGTGTTGGTGCGAGGCAGCGGTGGTGTTGAATACAAAGGCACACCTGATGTAGCAACAACTATAAAAGGTTCAGGATCAGTAAATAAGATCGGTAACTGACACTCATTTAACATTGATCTCATTTCTTTTTCGCCTGGCAGAAAACAGGAACATTCCTTTGCAACGGCTCTCTTAGTCTTATTAGTTTAACTCAATTTTACCACCCATATACTAAACCTTTCAAAGCTACGTTTCAATGCATAGAACGATCGCCGATTTAAGCAATTAAGCCATATTCTTAAACCAACATCCTGCTACGTGAAAGCTGTATTACACGCCATTACTTTAACTTTATTCTTTCTAATGTCTCTTTGCGCTGCTCAGGCACAGATTGGAGGGAACGGCACTTTTAAGTTTTTAGACCTGATTAATCCTGCCCGTACAGCGGCTCTTGGCAGCACTAACTTCCTGGCAATAAAGGATAATGATATTTCGCTGATGCTGGCCAATCCATCACTTATCACATCTGAGGTGAACAACCGGATGGCATTAACATTTACAGATGGATATGCTGACATCAATTACGGTATTGCCATGTATGGCAAGGATTTCACTAAAGTCGGAACATTTGTAGGTTCATTGCAGTTTGTGAATTATGGCAAATTTAAATACGCAGATGCTGGCGGAAACACCGGTGGTGATTTTAATGCTGGTGAATATGCTTTCAATATTGGATGGGGACGTAAACTGGATTCAGCATTCTCTATCGGTGCTAATATCAAAGCTATTTATTCCTCACTTGAATCCTGCAAGTCCTACGGTTTAGCTGTTGATGTGGCCGGAACTTATTCGTTAAAAAGAAATTTCACAGTATCTATAGCTGCACGCAACATTGGCAGCCAGTTGAAATCATATAATTCAGGTGATCCTGAGCCTCTTCCTTTTGAATTACAACTTGGGCTGTCGAAACGATTGCCTCACCTCCCTTTCAGATATTCTATAGTTGTGAATCATCTTGAAAAGTGGAATATCTCTAATGTTGACACTTTAAGTTTTCTTGATAAAGGCATGCGTCACTTCGTTCTTGGAGGGGAATTTATTCCAACAAAGTTCCTCAGCTTACGTTTTGGATATAACTACCAGCGTCGTCAGGAACTCAAACTGGATACACACCAGGCAATGGTGGGTTTTTCGTGGGGAATTGGGCTCAAAATCTCAAAATTCAATTTTAGCTATGCAAGGGCCACTTATCATCTGGCCGGATCCCCAAATTTTATCACGCTTTCTACAAATCTGGGAGATTTCCGAAAGCAAAGGGAGCCTAAATCTACAAACTAACCCCTCTTCTAAATGCTAATTTCTATAAATCAGATGCTCTAAAATTAAATTTTCAAGAGTTTCAGATGAATTCAGAGATTGACAATAAAATTGTGCCTTATTGAGCATAAAGCAGTACATGAGGCATTTTATCCTTGAAGTAGAAGGTAATTTTTAGCTATTTTCGCAAAAACTTTTTAGTGCAGATTACTATCGATCCGGATGCCGGATTCTGTTTTGGTGTGGATCAGGCTATAAAAAAGGCTGATCAATTGCTTGCCGAGGGGAATAAAATCTATTGCCTTGGCGATATAGTGCATAATGCATCAGAACTTGCCCGCTTAAAAGACAAAGGCATGGAAGTAATAGAACACGAGCAGATGCTGAGTTTGCACAATGCTGCTGTCCTTATACGTGCACACGGAGAACCACCTTCAACATACTTGCTGGCAAAACGAAACAACATCAAACTAATTGATGCAACCTGCCCTATAGTTCAAAAATTGCAACAACGAATAGGTAAACAATACAAGGAAGGCCTTGACAATAACAAGCAAATCGTAATCTTCGGTAAACAAGGACATGCCGAAGTTGCCGGACTTACCGGACAAACGGAAGGTAAAGCAATAATAATCAGTAATGAGGCTGATCTTGCAAAAATTGATTTTGCAAAACCGGTGGCATTGTATTCTCAAACAACTATGGATCAGGAAGCTTTCGGCACGATAAGCAAGGAAATAGAGTTGCGCATGGCCCAATCCATTTCTGGCGGGAATCCCGATTTGCAGGTATTCAATTCTATATGCGGACAGGTTTCACGAAGAGCTCCCTTGCTCGAAAACTTTGCCGGAAATCATGACGTAGTCATCTTTGTGGCTGGCAGAATGAGTTCGAATGGGAAATACCTGTTCTCAAAATGCCTGATTGCCAACAAGTCGTCGTATCTGGTAAGTGGAGCGGATGAACTTCAACAAGAATGGTTTATAGATGCAGATAAAATTGGCATTTCAGGGGCTACATCAACTCCTTTAACTCAGTTGCAGGAAATCTCAGATAGAATTAACAGTTTTAATCAGGGATAGCTTTTCAAAAAACAAACCTCTACGGAAACAAAGACGCATGTACCTCAAGAAACTTTCGCTCATCAATTTTAAAAATTATCAGGAAGCCAACCTTGCGTTTTCCGAAAAGATCAATTGTTTTGTTGGTAATAATGGCGCCGGCAAAACCAACCTTCTGGATGCTATTTATTACCTCTCGTTCACAAAAAGCTATTTTAACACGGTTGATTTACAGAACATCAGGCATGAAGCTGATTTTTTTGCCATTCATGGTGAATACCTGAGCAATGGAAATCCCGCTGACCATTTAAGTTGTATTCAGAAAAGGAACCAGAAAAAGATATTTAAACTTAACAAGAAGGAACACGATAGGCTAGCTGATCACATTGGGCTATATCCATTGGTAATGGTATCACCTTACGACAGGGATCTTATTAATGAGGGCAGCGATTTAAGGCGAAAATTCCTCGATAGCGTTATATCTCAATTTGACAGAGTTTACCTCGACGATCTAATAATCTATAACAAAGTACTTGCCCAGCGGAATGCACTGCTGAAGCAATTCGCAGATGAGCGTTATTTTGATGCAAATATGTTAGGCATTCTGAATGACCAGTTAACACCGCCAGGGTACCGCCTTTTTGAAAAACGAAAAAATTTCCTCGATGACTTTGCCCCGATTTTCACTTCATACTATGGCTACATTACAGGAGAAAAGGAAGATGTGAATATTGCATATGAATCGCAGCTGATGCAGAATGATTTTGGCAAGCAATTAATTGATTCAGAGGATAGAGACAAAGCGTTGCGATATACTACAGTTGGAATTCATAAAGATGACCTGGAATTTCTGATAAAAGGATTCCCTTTGAAAAAGTTTGGTTCGCAAGGGCAGCAAAAGTCCTATACCATAGCAGTAAAACTTGCGCAATTCGAATTCACGAAAAAGAAAGTCAACATTAAACCTGTCCTGCTCCTGGACGATATTTTTGACAAACTCGATCCATCGCGGGTTGAATATTTGATAAAATTAGTGAGTGATAACCGGTTTGGGCAGGTATTTATTACTGACACCCAACGCGAACGCATCCAGCAGATTTTCGATTCAGCCGACATTTCACACAAAATTTTTGGTGTAACAGATGGGGTAGTGAGTGAAATACTGCCATTGGAACAGCTACCTGATAATCTCCCATAAAAACAGAACGTTTTCTTCTGCTTTACAAAACTTATCAACATGCGTAGAAGGCAGATTAGATTGATTGGATAAAGTCTTACCTTTGCAGCTCTGGCGAAAGGCTGCATTAACGTATTAATGCACTCATAATAAACACGATAGATATCAGCATGGGAAAGGTCATCACCATAGCCAACCAAAAAGGGGGAGTAGGAAAAACCACTACGGCAATCAACTTAGCCGCCGCGCTGGCAGTACTCGAATATAAAACATTGCTGATTGATGCCGACCCACAGGCAAATGCCACATCAGGGGTTGGATTCGACCCCAAAAGTATAAAAACAAGTATCTACGAATGTATTATTGATGATGTTGATCCACACAGTATCATCCTTAATACTGCAACACCGTTTCTTGACTTACTTCCTGCCCATATCGACCTGGTTGGTGCTGAAATTGAGCTTATCAACCTTTCCAACCGCGAAAAGATGATGCAGAAGGTGATTGCAAAAATAAAAGACAATTATGATTTCATTATCATCGACTGCTCACCCTCGCTAGGTTTGATCACAATAAATGCCCTGGTAGCTGCCGACTCCGTGCTAATTCCGGTACAATGCGAGTACTTTGCACTCGAAGGATTAGGCAAACTACTGAACACCATTAAAATAGTTCAATCCAGGCTGAACCCTGCACTTGATATTGAAGGTATTCTGCTCACCATGTACGATTCACGGCTTCGATTAGCAAATCAGGTGATAGAAGAAGTAAAAACCCATTTCCAGAAAATGGTTTTTGAAACGGTAATTACGCGAAATACTAAATTGGGTGAGGCACCAAGTTTTGGAGAAACTATTATAATGCATGATATACACAGCCCTGGTGCAATAAACCACCTGAACCTTGCCCGCGAAATATTGCAGAAAAATAACATGACACAGATAAATCAAGCTGACAAAATAATTAATATCCCGGATGAACTCTAAGAAAAAAGCCTTAGGACGAGGTTTGAGCGCCATATTGGAAAGCCCCGACACCGACATCACCTCAAAAGATATCTCAGGAAGTTTTGTTGCAGGTGCTATCGCCAATATTGCAATTGGCAATATTGAGAGTAATCCGTTTCAACCCCGCGAAGACTTCGATGAGCAGGCATTGAGCGAACTTTCTGCTTCAATCCGCGAACAAGGCATCATACAGCCAATCACTGTCAGGAAATTAGGCTACGACAAATACCAGCTTATATCGGGCGAACGAAGGTTAAAAGCCTCAAAATTAGCTGGACTCACATCTATACCTTCCTATATCCGGGTAGCCAATGATCAGCAGATGCTTGAAATGGCCCTGGTTGAAAACATACAACGCGAAAGCCTGAATGCTCTCGAAATTGCACTTAGCTACAACCGTCTGCTCGAAGAATGCGGATTGACGCAGGAAGAACTCAGCAAACGTGTTGGGAAAAACCGGACCACCATTATCAATTACATCCGCCTACTCAAACTTCCGGCAGAAATTCAGGTTGCTGTGCGCGATAACCAGCTGACGATGGGACATGCGCGTGCCATCATCAACATTGAAAACGAAGACACACAACTTGCCATTTTTCGCAACGTGTTAAAAAAGGGGCTTTCTGTCCGTGAAGTGGAAGATATTGTTCGCCATCTTAACAAGCAAGCTGTTAAACCGAAAATGCCCGTTATCAAATCCTTGCCACCTCGCATTGAAGCTCTCAGAAGTAACCTCGCAATGCGAATTTCGTGCGATGTTGAACTCAATCGGAATACAAAAGGCAAGGGTACAATCGTTATTCCATTCAACTCGGATTCCGAACTTGAAAAGATCATCTCCGCTATTAGTGAATAATCACCTGAATTGCCTGCATCAATGGCAAAATCCTGGTGAATCGTCAGCAGGAAAAGAAATCTGTGCCAGATTTTCTATGGCAAAATGTGCAAGGGTTATTTTAATTCTTTTTATTGGAAGCATTTACTTATTTGAACCGGTTATTGCTCAAAATAACACAGATACTATTACATCTCCTAAACATTCTGCGCGCAAAGCAACCTATTATTCCATGGCTCTCCCAGGCCTGGGTCAGGCGTACAATCACAAATACTGGAAGATCCCGGTTATCTATGCCGGGTTTGGCGCTTTTGCATATTTCATCCATAAGAATAATAAAAAATATATTGATTTTAAAGAAGCATACCGGTGGAAGGTTGGTACCGCTGACTCTGCTAATAAGCCTTATAGCAACCCGTATGTTGACAGATATGATGCCACCCAGTTGAAGGAAGGCCAGGATTATTACCGGCGTAATCTTGAAGTATCTATAATTTTTACTGCGGTTTTATACATACTTAATGTGGTTGACGCATCAGTTGACGCTCACTTTTTCGACTACAGCATTAATGAAGACCTCTCGCTTCGTATTGATCCCTTTGTTAACCCGCCATCTGTAGCCACTAAACAAGGTGGTGGTTTTAAAATAACCTTATCTTTCTGAAATAATGGAAATTGCTCTGTTCGGATATGGTAAAATGGGCCATGAAATTGAATCTGTTGCCATCGAAAGAGGCCACCGGATTCTCCTTCTTGTTGATTCTGAAGATGATTGGAAAAAATATGGAAGTGAATTAATTGATGCAGATGTAGCAATAGATTTTAGTACACCAGAATTTGCTATCAGTAACATTCATAAATGTTTTACTGCCTGTATTCCTGTTGTTAGCGGCACCACCGGATGGCATAGTCAATTAGGGCAGATACGAAATGAGTGCATCGAAAAGAAAGCAACACTCTTTTTCGCCTCAAATTTCAGCCTGGGTGTCAATCTGTTTTTTGAAATTAACCGGCAACTGGCTAAAATGATAAATGCGCAACATGGCTATAAGGTTAGTATTCAGGAGATACATCACATTCATAAACTGGATAAACCTAGCGGTACAGCAATTACCTTAGCAAATGATATTATCGGGCAGATTGATCGCCTTAATTCATGGACGGGAGAAGAAAATCCGGCACCTGGTGAACTTCCTGTTCATTCGTCAAGGCAAGGCGAGGTCATCGGAACTCATAT
>CAZEDO010000067.1:0-8348 GCA_964511085.1 uncultured Lentimicrobiaceae bacterium | reverse complement strand
AACCTGATACAATTGAAATAAAACATATTGCCAACAACCGGCGAGGATTTGCTTTGGGGGCTGTTCTTGCTGCTGAATATATCCATGGAAAAACAGGATTTTTCGGCATGAGCGATCTGCTTAAAACTTAATAAACATAAGCTTTTAACTATTTTTAACGGCTTGAGCTTGATTGCTACATAACTTTACCTGACTTTTGTACGATATTAGCCAAATATTAATAACATACAGATATTGAAGCCTTATGAACGTTATAACTATACTCCTTTTTCTGGTGGTTTTCTTCCCTGTTCTTCTGTGGAAAATATTCTCCGAGGCTGGATTTGAAAGCTGGAAATCCTTAGTTCCTTTCTATAATTACTATATATGGTTGCAAATTATCAGCAAACCAATCTGGTGGTTCATTTTCCTTGTTTTCCCATTTATCAATTTTTTTATGATCATGCTTATGATTGTGGAAACAGCTAAATGTTACGGGAAGTACCATCTTGGAGCCCAAGCCCTTGCTGTGATTTTTCCTTTCATTTATATGCCATATCTCGGCTTCTATGAAAAAGAAGTTTATATTGAACCACTGAACCGCGTGAGGGTAAAAAAATCCGTATTCCGCGAATGGACTGATGCAATAATCTTCGCTGTTGTTGCAGCTACTATCATCCGGGTTTTTCTGATTGAAGCATATACGATTCCTACGTCATCAATGGAAAAATCATTGCTTGTTGGCGATTTCCTGTTCGTAAGCAAACTGAGCTATGGGCCAAAAGTTCCAAATACTCCTATTGCTTTTCCATTTGTTCATCATACACTTCCACTCACTCAATTCACAAAGTCCTATGTGGAGTGGATCAAATTGCCCTATTACCGCTTTCCCGGATTTGGCAAAATAAAAAACAATGATGTGGTCGTTTTCAATTACCCGGATGGCGATACAGTTGCACTGAAAGTGCAAAACCAAAGCTACTATGGATTGGTGCGCCAATATGGATATGAAAGGGTTTGGAATGATAAATATAATTTCGGCGACATTGTGGCACGCCCGGTGGATAAACGCGAAAACTATATTAAACGATGTATAGGCATACCAGGTGACACACTTAAAATAGTGGATCAGACTGTTTATATCAATGGAAAAGTTGCTGACCTTCCCGAAAGATCCCAATTCCATTATTCTGTGAAAACCGACGGTACATCTATTAATCCAAGAATTATTGAAAAACTTGGAATAACAGAAGAAATTCAGACTGACGAAAACGGCAACCTCATCCTGACACTTACTACAGAATCGGCTCAAAAACTTAAAGAACTGGCTAACGTTAAAGAGATTAATAGAATTATCCAACCAAAAGGGCTCTGGCAGTCTTATATTTTCCCATTCGATTCAGTGTATCCCTGGAATGTTGACAACTTCGGCCCGCTCTATATTCCTAAAGCAGGTGTAACCGTTAGTATCAACGCGCAAAACATTGTTTTTTACCGTAGGATAATAAAAGCCTATGAAAATAATGTGTTGGTCGAAAAGGACGGGAAAATATTCATCAACGGAAAAGAAAGCAATTCATATACCTTTAAGATGGATTACTACTGGATGATGGGCGACAACCGCCACAACTCTGCTGATAGCAGGTTCTGGGGCTTTGTGCCTGTGGATCACATTGTAGGAAAAGCAGTATTTGTCTGGCTTTCGCTCGACCCAAACCAATCATTGCTTGGAGGCAAAATCAGATGGAATAAATTATTCCGCTCTATTCATTAACCAATTATAATCTAAAACTTATGATAACTGCAGAAATACACACCAAATATGGTGCGATGAAGGTGAAATTCTTTGAAGATGATGCACCAGGAACTGTTGAAAATTTTGTAAAACTATCAAAATCGGGTTTTTACGACGGATTGAAATTTCACCGTGTTATTCCCGATTTCGTTATCCAGGGTGGTGATCCTCAGGGCAATGGCATGGGTGGTCCAGGTTATACTATTAAATGCGAACTTGAAGGTGAAAACCAGTTCCACGACCGCGGTGTGCTATCAATGGCCCATGCAGGGAGGAACACAGGCGGTTCCCAATTCTTTATTTGCCACAGCCGCCAAAACACAAGTCACCTCGACAGGCAACACACTGTTTTTGGTAAGGTTTACGATGGTCTCGATGTGATTGATAAAATCCGCCAAGGCGATCTTATCGAAAAAATAGTAATTTCAGAAACGGTAAATTCTTAATTGACTGCTAACTATCGTTTATTAACGATAATGAAACTCGTTACCAAACCTGTTTCTTCCGATTATATTCAGAATTTAGACTTAGCTCATTTACAAATACCGAAGCATTGACCGAACAATATTATCAGGAATAGATAAGAACATGCATGCCGTCAAAATAGAGGCAAGGCACAATCCTCCGAAAGGGGGATTTTTCTTCACCTGTAATTATTGGAAGCTGAAAGGATGAATAAAAAATCAGCCAAACCACAGAATTAAGCAATAAACCTCGGCAATAATGAAAGGAATGCCAACGAGTAAACATGCTAATATTGCCTCCCCTTTAGATATTTTTTTACCGTAATTCATGCACAAAAGATTTAATATCACAAACATACAATAATAATGGCTTCAAAAGGCAAAATAGATGAAATAATTGATGTAAAAGCTGTTAAGTCTCAGATCGAATATTTGAAGTCAGAAATAGTAAGATTTTGCTACTTTTGTGCAATTCAAGCCTAAATCCTGATGGCCAAACAAGAAACCACATCCCGCAAAAACGTAATACAAGAAGAAGCTTCGGCAACTAAAAAACAAGTCAAGAATAAATCTTCAAAATCAGCGAAAAACCCGATTAAGTTTTTTCAGAACGAAAAATTACACCGGATTCTTGGTTCCTTCTTTATTCTTACGTCGTTATACCTTCTCGTTGCTTTTACATCCTATTTCCTGAACTGGTTCACCTGGGGAACCGATGATCTGTTTAGACATATCCCATTAAACAGATTACTTTTCGACAACACACTTGAAGTACATAATTGGGCTGGCAGGTTGGGAGCCGCACTCTCAGAAAAAACAATCAAAGAAGGATTTGGCGCATCATCATATCTTGCTATTATCATATTGTTCGTTTGGGGGATACGCCTACTCCTTAAGCATTCTATTATTCATTCCGGAAGAGTTTTTAGCCACTCCATCATCATAATGATCTGGCTTTCAGTTGCACTTGGTTTTTTCCTTAAAGGGACTTCACTGTCAATACTGGGAGGAACTGTCGGCTTCCAGGGCAGCCTCTGGCTCGAAGGCATGTTGGGAAAAATTGGTGCAGGTTTTATTTTGTTATTTATCCTGATTACTTATTTAATACTTGTCTATAACTTTTCATTCAAAAAAAACAGCAAAGAAGCTTCTTCTTCAAATGTCGGGCTGGAACCTGCAGGAGATGAATTAATGAATAATGCACTAGCCGGATCAGACTTCTCATTCGAAGACAAATATAACACAGTGGAATTTGCAGTGAAAGAGGAAAAACATGAAGCAATGACTTTTGCTTCCACTTCTCCTACTGCGTTGCGAAATGAAAAAATGGCTGATGAAGACACTCTTCCTTCTTCAAAGCAACCTGTTCCAGCCAAATTAATTGAACTTACCATTGAGCCTGTTCTGCCTGATATTGTAGAACCAACAAAAGTAGTGAAGAATGAAGTAGTGAAGGATGAGAATGAGAAAGAGCATTTCACCATGGATACTCCTTTTAATCCACGGCTCGACCTAAGTGATTTCAGGTTTCCAACACTCGACCTGCTCGACGACTACGGAAATAGCACAATCAATGTAAACAAAGAGGAACTTGAAGCAAACAAAAACCGCATTGTAAGCACGCTGGCAAATTACTCTATTCAGATTGATAAGATTAAAGCCACTATTGGTCCAACCGTTACGCTTTATGAAATAATTCCGGCACCGGGTGTTCGCATCTCCCGTATCAAAAACCTGGAAGACGATATAGCTTTAAGTCTTTCGGCTATGGGAATCCGTATTGTAGCCCCTATTCCGGGGAAAGGTACAATTGGCATTGAAGTCCCTAACCTGAAGCCGGAAATTGTTTCGATGAAGTCGATACTGGGATCAGAAAAATTCAGGAATTCAGATTATGAACTTCCTTTTGGTATTGGAAAGACTATTGCCAACGAGAGTTTTGTAGTTGATCTGACCAGATTGCCCCATATACTTATGGCTGGAGCCACCGGCCAGGGAAAATCTGTTGGATTAAATGCTATTATTGCTTCGCTGCTTTATAAGAAACATCCGTCTGAACTGAAGTTTGTGATGGTGGATCCAAAAAAAGTTGAGCTCACCCTGTTTTCAAAAATTGAACGCCACTACCTGGCTAAACTTCCTGATTCAGAAGAAGCTATTATAACTGATACGCGAAAAGTTGTAAGAACGCTCAACTCGCTGAATATTGAGATGGACAGCCGGTATGACCTTCTCAAAGATGCACAGGTAAGAAACATTAAAGAATACAACACCAAGTTCATTGCCCGTAAGCTCAATCCGGCACAGGGGCATCATTTCCTTCCGTATATTGTGTTGGTAATCGACGAATTTGCCGACCTTATTATGACAGCTGGTAAAGAAATCGAAGTCCCTCTAACCAGGCTGGCGCAGTTGGCAAGAGCTATTGGCATCCACCTTATTATTGCTACCCAGCGTCCGTCAGTTAATATTATTACAGGTACAATAAAAGCGAACTTCCCTGCACGCATTGCATTCAGGGTAATTTCCAAAATTGACTCCCGTACCATTCTTGATTCAGGTGGGGCTGATCAGCTTATTGGCCGTGGTGATATGCTTCTCTCGACAGGCAGCGACCTTATCCGCCTGCAATGTGGATTTGTGGATACGCATGAAGTTGAACGGGTAACCGAATTTATTGGTTCACAACGCGCGTATCCATCAGCTTATGCTTTGCCTGAATTTAATGATGAAGAAACCCAGAGTGTTGCTGACATGGATCCCAACGAACGCGACGAACTCTTTGAAGATGCTGCCCGCGTTATAGTTCAAAATCAGCAAGGATCTACGTCCCTGCTTCAGCGAAAGCTAAAACTTGGGTATAACCGTGCCGGCCGGATTATTGACCAGTTAGAAGCTGCAGGTATAGTAGGTCCGTTCGAAGGAAGCAAGGCCCGCGAAGTTAGAGTTGCCAATGAAGTAGCTTTGGAACAATATTTGAAGGACTTACGCGGACACGAAACAGAAGAAATTTAACAATCAAAATCAACAATGAAAAAAATAGCTTATCTAATTACTCTAATTTTCATAGCCAATCAAGTGTTGGCTCAATCTGTGGATAAAAAAGCGACAGCAATCCTCGACGAAATATCGGCCAAAACCAAATCATTTAAAACCCTGCGTATCGAATTCTCTTATACGATGGAGAACACCAAAGAAAAAGTAAAAGACAACTTCAATGGCACACTTCTTTCTAAAGGCGATAAATACAAACTTTCAATTGCAGGGCAGGATGTAATAAGCGATGGCAAAACAAGCTGGACTTATCTTAAGGATGCAAAAGAAGTCCAGATAAATGAAGTTGGAACTGACGACGATTCCTTTACTCCTACCAAAATGCTGACATCTTATAACGCAAACTTCAATTCGAAATTTATCGAAGACAAGAATAATAACCAGGTAATTGAACTAACCCCTAAGAAAAAAGGCAAAACGCTTGTTAAAGTGCGGCTTACCATCGACAAAATGAAAAAGCAGGTTAGTTCTTTCATAATGTTTGACAAAAGTGGCAGCACATTTACGTATACGGTTAACAAATTCGTTCCTGATCCTCCACTCACTGATAAAGAATTTGTCTTTAACAAAGCAGATCATCCGGGTGTTGAAGTAGTTGATATGCGGTAGGAATGCCTGGAGTTTGGAGTATATTGAGTGACTAAAGTGCCTGGAGTGCCTAGAGTACTTAGAGTACTTAGAGTACTTAGAGTTAAGTTGAAAAGTTGAAAGGTTGAAAGGTTGATAAGTTGAAATTACTGGCGAAGTGAAGGTAGTATGGATTTTTTATTGCCTATTGCCTATTGCCTATTGCCCATTGCCTATTGCCCATTGCCTCTTGCCTTTCTTCTTTATTTTCAGAGCTCAACATTCAGGCTAAGGTGTCTCCCGAATCCTTCACGAATGATTCTCATAAGCGTTGATAGCCTTATGTCACTTGCATTATTTTCTATACGGGAAATATAAGTCTTGGTTGTGCCACACTTTTCAGCTAATTGCTCCTGTGTCATACCGTGTTCTTTTCTGAGTTCCTGCAGCATCACGCCTAATTTGAAAGATTCAAACCCTTCTTCATACTTTTCGCGGGCTTCAGTTCCGCGTTTTCCATATTGGGCATCAAGGTGATCGGCAAATGAGGTCAGGTTATTATTTGTCTTTTTCATCGAAGTATTGTTTTTTAAGTTTTTCTGCAAGCTCAATTTCGCCCTTTGGGGTCTTTCGGGTTTTCTTAATAAATCCGTTTACCAGCACAATCAGTTTTCCCTCGTCGTAGAAGCTGAAAACCCTGTAAATATTGGAACCAACCTCTACCCGTATTTCAAAAAGACCGGAAGAACCCGAAATGTGAATAAAATACTTTTCAGGAACACGTTCAATTTCCGAAATAAGCTGCAACGTCCAGTTGAACTTTTTCCTGACTTCCGGATTCAGCGTTTCGTAGAAGTCAAGGTAATAATTTCTATAGTAGAAAATGTTTCTGACGAATTTTCCGCTCACCCGGCAAAGTTAGCCAATTAGTGAACATATTGCAAATTTTCTATAAATTCCATAGTCATGTTTTTCTTCTTTTTCATTGGAGGAAGCAGGAATCCGGAAGGATTGGCAGACTCAGGCACAGTCTGAACCTAACTTCGTCTATAGTATCAAAGCCTCCGCTGAACATGGTTTCTTGAGATAATACCGGTTTCGCTAAGTTGGAAAGCAATAGGATGTATGAAAGATAATTACAAATTATCAGGTGTTAAGAGCGGAATTACAAATTCCGCTCAGCCAGAGCTGAAGTTACAAACTTCAGCCAGCGGGAAGCGGAGTCGGGAGACTCCGCTTAGCGGCTGAACACTACGACCAGCTGGGCGGGATGGTTTTGCATTTTTCGCAAGCCCATGTAGCCGAAGTATAACAGAATAAAATGGTATCGTTGCAAACGATAAAAAGAAAGGCACGGATTGCAAATCCGCGCCAGCGGGGCTAATGCCTATGAAGAGGGTGTTCGATATTCTACAAATATTCTTGTCTCTCTTGGACTTTATACCATTTGTAATTTGATTTCTACCAACATTTTGTCCCTAAGGGGATAGTCCTGTTAAGGACTTAATATTGGTAGAAAAGCGAATCATGCCATAAATCAAAGTCCCGTAAGGGACGTAATATTTATGAAGGCTTAAATGCTTGTTCTGATTTTATCAGCAGTAAAATTTTATCCGGTAGATAGTATGGAAAAGCCTATCCAATCGCAGCAAGTTTTTCAAGGAAAAGTTTAAGTGCTTCTTTCTTCTTTTTATTAAAATTGAGACTTACATTAAATCTCAGATACCGCAGGAGTTGGTCCTTTGTTATTGGAATGTCATGCTTTTCAGCGGCAGCTTGGTCAATATGTGCCACACCAAAAGCAAAGGCATTATTTAGTGCCT
Organism: uncultured Lentimicrobiaceae bacterium; assembly: GCA_964511085.1. Classification (GTDB taxonomy): domain Bacteria; phylum Bacteroidota; class Bacteroidia; order Bacteroidales; family DASVHX01; genus DASVHX01. The sequence continues at coordinate 666 of CAZEDO010000067.1, read as the reverse complement.
GTTCCTGCTCCTGCGAAATCTTCCTGTTTGCCACCCAGCAAGCAAACACAAAAGGTAAGCCGGTAAACTCTTTCCACTCTGCGGCAAGATCATAAATATAAGTGAATCCTTCCGGCAGGCTGAATGTTTTATCACCAATCAGAACTGCAGCTTCAATGTCCTCAAATCTGACAGTGGCCAATAATGGCTCCCAATGCGGCAGAATCTTCCAGTATTCTTTTGCCAGCACTTTTGCCAAACCTACCGAAGTGCGCGATTCAAGATCGAGATGAACTTTTCGAATTTCTGCCAAAGGTTTTCTGCTGATAAGTAATACTGTTTGCACTTTTCCATCTGCCCCGATACAAAAATCAGAAACTATCCGGGCATTTTTAATCAGTGGAATAGCAGCAACCGGCACCAGGCCAAGGTCAGCATTGCCACTTATAAGTTTGCCGGCACAAGCAGAAGGAACATCAAGAGAGAGTTCTATATTTTTCAAAAATCCCGAATTCTTAATCCCATAAACAAACGGCAAAGAATTGAGATAGGAAACAGCAGAAATGCGGAGTATTTGCATGTGCCAAAAATAATACTATTCCTTATTTTGAAGCTTTTATGACCAAAGAAATAAAAATGTAATTCTTTTGTCATTTAACCTGAATAATTCATCTCGCAAAGGCGCAA
>CAZEDO010000066.1:0-21420 GCA_964511085.1 uncultured Lentimicrobiaceae bacterium | reverse complement strand
GGCGGTTTCGCATCTAAGAACACACTAAAAGGTTCGTATCTGCCAGGAACAGACGTGAATCCAACCTTCGATGATTATGCTGAAGCTATCTCTTCAGCCCTGCTTAACAGTGGGCTGGACACCAATGCGCTTCCTTTGCTAATCCTTGAATCAGGCCGTGCCTTGATTGACGAAGCGGGATACCTGCTTGGAAGTGTAATTGCAAACAAGCGGCTTTCAAGCGGCAAGCGGTCCACTATAATCAATGCCGGTGTTAACATTCTGTTTACAGCTTTCTGGTACGATCACAAGATAACACCGGCACAACCTTTTTCACTTTATCGGGAGGATACTGTTCTGTATGGCCCGCTTTGCATGAACATTGATGTAGTGCGCGAAAATATTAATCTTCCGCTCCTGAATAAAGATGATGATTTTGTGATCCATCATGTGGGAGCTTACAACATGACGCAATGGATGCAGTTTATCACCCTGCGGCCAAGAGTAGTTCTGATTGATACCAAAGGAGATGTGCATGTCATCCGCGACAAAGAAACAATGGAATCGGTAACACAACTTGAAGTTGTTCCGAAACACTTGAAAAATTGAATCAAAAAAAATTCAAATTAATCCTTTCACTTGCCCCCGTCCCTGAATAATGACCAAAATCAGACAATTCCTTCACCACCACTATGAGAGCCTGCTCAACAGCTACTCCATGGTTTTCTTTTCGAAGGATCATCTGTTTGCTTTTGTCCTGCTCTTTATCTCATTTTTCGATCAGGTTGCCGGGATTTGTGGTATTGCCTCAGTCCTGATTGCAAATCTCTTTGCATGGGGAATAGGTTTTAACCGTTTCAATATCCGTTCAGGTTTTTATGGGTTTAATTCGCTCCTTGTTGGGTTGGGGCTGGGTGTTCATTTCCAGTTGTCGCCGCAGTTTATAATCCTGCTGGCGTTTGCATCAATATTTACTCTTTTTCTTACGATACTTCTGGAAGGCATAATTAGTAAATACGGCCTTCCTTTTCTTACGCTGTCATTCCTTATTGCCTTTTGGATGGTATCGCTGGCAGCCCGCCATTACACAGAACTTCATCTGAGCGAGCGTGGTATTTACGAAATGAATCATCTTTACGGAATAGGGGGATCTCCGTTGCTGGCATTCTATCAATGGTTCGATACGATACCGCTTCATTCTTCACTTGTAACTTATTTCAAATCGCTTTCTGCGATATTTTTTCAATATCATTTGCTTGCCGGAATGCTTGTTGCTGCTGGTCTTCTTTACTATTCGCGCATCGGGTTTCTGTTGTCGCTTATCGGGTTTTATTCCGCCTATTTATTTTATCACTTTATAGGTGCTGATATCAACGAGCTAAGTTATACCTACATCGGGTTTAACTATATCCTTACTGCCATTGCCATTGGAGGATTCTTTATCATTTCTTCGCGAACTTCGTTTCTATGGGTAGTTTTGCTAACACCGCTGATTTCGATACTCATAGCAAGTGCTTCAGAAGTGCTTGGAAAGTTCCAGATCTCTATTTATTCGCTGCCGTTTAACCTCATTGTCATAATCTTTATTTATATTCTTAAACAGCGGGAAATAAACGGTCACCTTGAATTAGTTGGCTTTCAGGAATTTTCACCCGAACGGAATCTCTACACTCAAAAGAATAATAAGTCCCGTTTCCCGGGTTTGTATTATCTGCCGCTTAACCTTCCATTCATGGGCGAATGGACCGTTACACAAGGTCATTCAGGAGCTCATACGCATAAAGATGCCTGGCGCCATGCCTGGGATTTTGAGCTTGTGGATGATGAAGCAAAAAACTTCAGCGGAAACGGTTCACGACTTACTGATTATTACTGTTTTAATAAACCAGTACTGGCACCTGCTGATGGCTGGGTGGAAGAAATTCAGGATCAGGTGGAGGACAACGAAATCGGAGATGTAAACCTGGAACAAAATTGGGGAAATACAATCATTATCCGCCATGCCGACAAATTATTCACCAAGCTGTGTCATTTGCGTAAAGGCAGTTTTAAGGTTGCCAGAGGCACCTATGTTAAGAAAGGTGATATTATTGCCCAATGCGGTAATTCAGGCCGGTCGCCTCAGCCACATATCCATTTTCAGGTTCAGTCAAATCCATTTATAGGCAGCACTACCACGGACCATCCGCTAAATCATTACTTGCTAAGCGGGAAGGAAGGTTTGTCATTACAATCATTTAACAGGCCTGCCCTTGGAGAGCATGTTTCCAATATTACTACCAATTCGTGCCTTGCAAAAGCATTTCATTTTATTCCGGGGCAGGAAATTTCGTTTACAACTGAAATAGATGGCGAACCATCCTCGACTATAAGTTGGGAGGTAATGACCGACATCTTCAACCTTACCTATCTGCAATGCCACGATACACGCTCGAAAGCTTATTTCCGAAGTGAGAATGATCTACATTATTTCACATGGTTTGAAGGTGATAAAAAATCACTGCTTTTTGCATTTTATTCAGGGGCTTATAAGGTATCGAAGGGTTTCTATGCAAACCTGAAAATTTGTGATGACTTCCCGATTACCGTTGCCGGAAACGGATTGCTGAAAATCCTGCAGGATTTCATTTCTCCTTTCTATGTGTTTATCCATACCCGGTTTGAAATGAAGTATGTTTCCATGTCCGACGAACTGGAACAACGGCAAATAGCTCTCCGGAGCAGTGCATTTACACTTTATGGAAGAAAGGAATTCAAACGTACAGAATTTGAATTCTATATTGATAATAATAACATCGAAAAAATAATAGTTACTTATCCTAAGCACGTTCTAACTGCCACACGGAGTAAAGGCAAATAAAGATAAATTATACAGAAAACTCACCTGCATTGAAACAATTCATCAAATATATCCTGTTCTTCTCCTTACTGATCTCAGTCAAGTCATATGGTTCTCACACCAATACCTATGCTTATTACGACAGTTTGACATATGATCTCTACACGCATCAGCAATGGAAAAAACTGACAGTTGCCGGCAAAGAAGCACTAAGTAATGGGTTTGATTATTACTACCTGCGTGTAAGACTGGGGATTGCTTGTTACCATCTTCAAAATTACCGCCAGTCAATTACGCATTTCAGGAAAGCACTTCAATTCAACAGTTCCGATTCTTTTGCTTTGGAATACCTGTACTACGATTTGATTGAGACAGGACAGAAGGAAGAAGCCATTTTATTAGCTTCGCAGAATCCTTCCGCGCTTTCTGCAATTGCCGGTTCAGGGAAGAATCCTTTTGAATTTTTCTTTGCCGAAGGGGGATACACACCAGATGCAATCAGTGGCCATCGGCCTCAGGAACTAATGGGAAATGACAGTATTTACGGAGAGGAAGATACCTATGCGGGGGAATCCTATTTTCATGCAGGGACCAGCTTGCATATTCTACCTTCGCTCTCCTGCTATCTGGGATATTCAAATCTCGGCATTGACAAGGAAAAACATTTCTCGGGCAGCACTGTAGTAAATCATCTCGATTCAATTAATAAAACTATTTACAGTTTAAATTATTTTTATTCTTTCCCCGGCAAACTATTTGATACACTTATTCCATATAATGTAAAACAAAATGAGTTTTATATTACCACAAGTTGGATTCCCAGACCTGGTTATAGCATCACTCCCGCTTTTCACTATATCAACGGAATCACACAAACCTATACTTCGGAATATCAGTTGCTTCCTCGTGCCGATACTTCATATTTGCTGGCATCCGATAATAAATGGTATTTTATTAATGATACTGTTTCAAGGTACAAAATCGGGCAGCAAGTCAACAAATATAGCAACTATGTTATTTCCCTTGCTGCATCAAAGGAATGGCGTAATTTCAGCTTTGGGATTAACGTAACTTATGCCAGCCTTACTACTTACGGCAAGCAAAAGCAATTAGGTTTGAATGCAACATGGTTTCCTTTCGGCAACCTCAACCTGTATGCTACAACTTCATTAACTGGATTTTTCTACAAGAAGGACAAACGACTGATCTTCGATCAATTAGTTGGCGGGAGAATTGCTCCTAAATTATGGCTCGAAGGGTTGTTCACCCTTGGAAATCTTTCCCTCTATAATGAGAAGAATGCGTTTATTGCCTATAATCTGGCCGATAGGATTAAACTGCGTACAGGTGCTAACCTAATTATAACTCTAGGCCGACATATTGACTTATCGCTGATGTACCGTTTTTACACCAAAGAATACGACTATCTTTATTACCGGAAACCACCAGTAGGGTCACCACCTGGTTCAATACCAATTACAAACACAATCAAATATAATAATCAAAGTATAATAGGAGGAATAAAATGGAAACTTTAAAGAGAACAACTTATCTGATCATTCTTGCATGCATCACATTTTTACCGGCAGGCAGGCTGGCAGCACAGGATTATGCTGCACTTCAAAATGCTTTTTCCACAAGCTACACACAAGAAACAGCCGGTGATTATACCAACGCTATCTCAACCCTGAAAAAAGTGTACATTGAATCATCATATGAACTCAATGCCCGCCTGGGCTGGCTTAATTATATGGCAGGACTCTTTACTGAATCCACATCTTATTATTCCAAGGCTACTACGCTGATGCCTTATTCCATAGAAGCACGGCTTGGCTATGCCTTACCAGCATCTGCAATGGGAAACTGGGACCAGGTAATTAATAAGTATAATGAAATTCTCAAAATTGATCCGACAAATTATACAGCCAATAACCGTATGGGTCTCATCTATTACGGAAAGAAGGATTACGCGGCAGCTATCAAATATTTCGAGAAAATTGCCAATATGTATCCGTTTGATTATGATGCAATCCATATGTTTGCCTGGAGCAATTATCAACTTGGCAAACTCCGCGAAGCAAAAGTGCTATTAAACAAAGCGCTTCTTATCCGGCCAGGCGATTCCTCAGCCTTGGAAGGACTTGGGTTGATAAAATGACATCACTCTGTTATCGTGAATTCTTCATTCATCGGTGTGACATGTCATTTTTGTAATAACCTGTATCCATCTCCATGGATATTCACGATTTCCAGTCTGTCGTCCTCTTTAAGGTATTTCCTTAGCCTTGCGATAAAAACATCCATGCTGCGGCCTGTAAAGTATGAATCCTCGCCCCATATCTTCAGAAGTGCTTCCTTGCGGATTAGAAACTGGTCTTTTGCGTTGCAAAGCATTTTTAGTAACTCAGCTTCGCGGGCTGTGAGCGTGCGGTTTGAGGCAGGTGACTGTAACGTCCGCATACGGGTATTGAAAAGGAAAATACCGATGCAGAATTCGTCTCTTCCCGAGGATTCATTATTTTCTGCTCCACGCCTGAGTATCGCTTTGATCTTATAAAGCAGCAGATCGGTATCAAAAGGTTTGGTAATGTAATCGTCGGCACCAAGGCTGAAACCTCTTACCTGGTCCTCCTTCAGCGTTTTGGCGGTAAGGAAAATGAACGGGATATTAAGTCCTCCGGCTTTCATTGCTTCGGCTAATGAGAAACCATCAAGTTCCGGCATCATCACATCGAAAATACAGAGATGGAACTCCTGCCTGCCAAGCACTTCCATGGCACGTTTGCCATCCGGTTTAAGTACAACTTCCAGGTCGTTAAGTTCGAGGTACGATTTAAGTATCGATCCGAAATTCACATCGTCCTCCACTAATAATATCCTGCTTTTCCGGTTTTCCATAACGGTTGATTAAGTTCCAGTCTGCCCGTTTTCCTTTGTCAACGGAAGTGATATGGTAAAACGGCTCCCGCTTCCTTTTATGCTGATAACGGTCATCCCTCCTCCAAGTGCTTCTGTTATTGCTTTTGAGTAACTGAGTCCCAGTCCAAATCCTTTAACAGTATGAATATTGCCCGTTTGCACGCGGTAGAACTTGTCAAATATCTTTTTCTGAGCTTCACGACTCATCCCGATACCTTTGTCAGCGATCACTATCTCAAGTGTTTCCTCCAGGTTAGTTGTAAAAACATCTATCTCCGGTTTATCAGGCGAATACTTATTGGCATTATCAAGCAGATTCATAAACACATTGTAAAGGTGCATTTCATCAGCCAACACGGTGTAATGCTCTGCCAGGCAATGCATCCTCACTGTTCCTTCGCGCCCCTCCAGTTGCAGGCTTATACAATCCACCGCCCGCGTCAGCAGTTCATGCACATCCAAAGGTTCCTTGTTAAGGCGTATTTCTTTATTGTCAAGCAGCGCCATCTGCAGCACCTGTTCCACATGGCTGTTCATGCGTCGGGTCTCTTCGCGCATCACTTTGGTGATGGTTTTGATTTTAATGGGGTCGCTGATCACCTGTGTGTTCTCGATGCTATCCAGCGCCACGGTCATCGTTGCGATCGGAGTTTTAAATTCATGCGTAAGGTTATTGATAAAATCAGTTTTTACATCACTTATTTTCTTTTGCTTTAACAACATGACCACTGTTCCTGCAAATGCCAGTGCAATAAGCAATGAGAATACTGCCGATGAAACCATCAGATAAGTGAACGAATTGAGCAGGTAAGTGGCGCGGCCCGGAAAATAAACAGCAAGCTTATAAGGCTTCAGTAACAGATCATCGGGAAACAAGCTCACGTTATAAGCATTGTTTAAGAAATTTTTCCCGAATCCTTTTGAACAGATATCGGTAACCGAATCATGATTGTCCTCTATCACTGCATATTCGAAAGGAATATTGATGCCCTTGTTATTCAGGAATTTGCGGGTTTCCTTTTCGATTACCTCTTTTGGCACCCTTTTGTGAAGTGGCATGCTGGTAATAGAAATCTCATTCGCCATCTGATCGAATACTTTGCTCAGCTCTTCTTTGCGCAGTTTTATCTCTTCCTTAAGGCCAAGTTCTGATAAACCCGTCAACATGCTGTCGCCATCAATCTGAGATGCAGAACCGAATGAATATGATTTTACAGAAGACTTGGCCGAATCGGAAACCCATATGACTATTTTCCGGCTCGTGTCATTATCACAATTTGTCAGTATGTGCACTTTCTTAGTAATTGCCCCCCCCTTTGTTATAACTGTTGAACATTCTCCCGGTAATGCCATGATCCTGCTGTGCGCTTTTTCCCCTTTCGGTATATCGTCCGAATATTGCACTACAATCCGTTCCGAAAGCTCACTCAGGTTCTCATGTTTTTCAAGCCTTTCAGCTACTTTGTCGAGTACTTCGCTCACATTGCGGTCGAAACGCTGCCTGTTCTCATTAAAAGCACGGCGTATCCACAGGAATTGCACCAAAACTATTCCCATAAGTGCGAGGCTGAGCAAAAATGTTAAACCGACAACGAATTTTCGTTTCATGATCCAAAGGTATAAAATGCTTTACTGACTGGCGAAACATTAACATTCTGTTAACCGGAATTAACCCATCCTTAACCCTTTTCAATGTACGATTGGAATAGCTTTGCTGGCATAATCATTAACTCTTAAAATCTAAAATGATGAAAACAAAATTATTGACAGCATTGCTTGTTACTTTTTTGCTCTCAGGCGTATTATTGCCTGGTAAGGCAGATGCCCAGAAAACAAAACACGAAAAAGTCGTTATCAGATCATCCGATGGCAAATCAATGCAGTTGGGAAGCCTGCGCGACACAACCATTATTTCTAAAGATGGGAAGGACACTACCATTATCCTTAACACCACCGATGGGAAGGAGAAAAAAATTACGGTGAGGAAAATCATTTCTTCCGGCAGCGACAAGGACGCTACTCTTTATGTGGATGCCGAAACCGGTGAACCGGGTGACGAGGAATTAAGTGAGATGATGCAGTGCATGCCGAAATGTGAAAAGTCCTGCAAATTGAAAATCGTAAAAATGACCGGCAACGAGGGTGAGCCGGGATCCTACATCATTAAAGAATGCGGTCCCGGAGGATTTTCAGATATTGAAGATATTTCCTTTGACGAACCACTGAGTGCCGGACATTCCTGCAAAGTAATAAGGGGCGGTTGCGGCGATTTTGAATCGGCAGGTGATGGGAAGATTATAGTTATAATCCTAAACGATGACAGTAACAAACGCTGCTGCAAAATGAAAAGACACCGCAGCAAACATCAGAAAATATATGTTATTAACGGAGACTAAGTACCAGAAAGAAAACCGGTTCATTTCTCATGGATTGTTTGTCGGATGGTGTCCTGCTATTGCGGGGCACCGGTTTTGTATTATTTAAATTACTGGATGATCACCTGCGTCAAGGTGTTGTTCATTCTTTATTGAACGAGAGAAGTTCTAAAGATAGATTTTGCGTTTCCATCCTCCCGACTTTTCAAAATATGTGAATTATTTAAAAACAACTGAGAATTGTGTGACAATTCCGACTTTATGTAAGATTATTTTTAACGTAAATATTGAGTACAACAATAACAACGTAAATATTGAGTTTTACTGGTATAATGCTCATTTCAGGCGCTTATAGGTTAATTGACACGATTGCTCGTTTTCGGGTCAAACGCCACTAAACAAACAAGTTATAGAGAAGCATAAGCTTTTTCAAATGCGTGAGCAGAAAATAACTAAAATGAATTTCAATTCAGATTAACAATAATTAACAAACCTTAAAAATAACCGACAATGAAAACCATCATAGATCCACTAAAGGCAACACACACAAGAAACAACCACAAAATGCTTACAGGTTCAACAACGGATAAATACCCGGTTGTGCTTGATGGTGGTAAAACCATTATTTATATTTCCGACAAAAGGAAAGAGAACGAAATTCGTCTCAAGTATGCCATGCGCAGTCAGCACCCGGTTCCCAAATAAAACCGGAATTGTCAGCATTCAAATCTTAAACGTGCTCCTCAAAATTCAGAATGTTTATTACATTCCCTGCATTCCAGTGTCATTTCTTTAAATGTTCCGTATTTGCAAATGCGGAACATTTTGTTTTTCATTAACATGAATCCTTCATATAAAAACAAATATTCCTGAATTCTATATCAATAATTTTCTAAATTCGCTCCCTACTGTCAGCCACAACAAAACAAACATAATATGGATAATCAGGGAGTCAATTTTTACGTAGAAGCAGCCAAACGTTCGGCACTGTGGCACAGCCGCTACCTCGAAAATATGCGAAGTTGCCGCTTCGATACCATCGCGGTGCATGGTGTTTATTCCATGCAGGAAGCGCTGGATTTTAACCAGGGCTCAGTCATCGAACCCATCTACATGTCCACATCTCAGGGCTACCATAATGCCGACGAGATGGAGGCCGCACTGGGATACCAGATACCCACATGGTGCTATTCGCGTATAGCAAATCCCACAATGTACTATTACGAAGGCGTGCTTGCCCTGCTCGAAGGCTATGGCAGCGGCCTCGAGACCTCCTGTATCGGCACTGCTTCGGGAATGGCGGCCATACAATCGGCTGTTGATCCTTTTCTTGTTGAGGATCCAAAGAGGCCCGGAGCGAAGATGAACTTTGTGGCTACCTGCCAGGTATATGGAGGCACCTTCCAGCAGTTTGCCGTACGCAAGGAAAAAGAAAAGAACATTGAATGGCGCAAAGTATGCAATTCGAACAATCTTGGCGAATGGGAAAGCAAGATAGATGAGAACACCCGCTTCCTCTATGGCGAAATGCCCAGTAACCCCGGGCTGTCCTTTTTCGACCTGGAAAAAGTTGCTGCGCTTGCGCATAAATATAACCTGCCGCTCATTATTGATTCCACAGTGGCTACGCCAGCTTTAATGCGCCCATTGCAGCATGGCGCTGACATCGTGGTGCAGAGCGTAACCAAATCGCTGGCATCAAGCGGTTTTGCTATATGCGGTGCAGTTATTTCACGTAAGAACATCGTTTCGAATATCGACAATGATGCGATGAAAGCCGATTTCTGCGGATACCTTAAACTATTACCCAACCGTGATAACGGCCCAAATATTTCGCCCATGAACGCGATAATGGCGCTTAACGATATCCGGACGATACGCTCACGGATTGATTTGGTGAGCCGCTCCACTCAGAAGATTGCCAAATACCTGGAAGGCCACAAAGCCATCGAAGGAGTGGATTACCTTGGGCTGAAATCGCACCCATTGCACGATCTGGCATCGCGCTATATGTTTCTTGTTGATTCTGAATTCGACCAGCTATATGGCGAGAAGGTGAACCGTTACGGGCATCTTATGTCCTTCCGTATAAAGGGCGGTGCCAAAGCCACGCGTCAGGTATTTGATGCCTTTCAGAGGATTTACCGTGCAACCGACCTTGGGCGTATTAAATCTGTGGCCACCATTCCGGCTATCAGCACACATTCCCAGCAAGGTGAAGAAGGACGCAAATTAGCGAACATACCTGATAACCTTATCCGCCTCTGCGTGGGTGGTGAACATCCTGACGACATCATCCGCGACCTGGATCAGGCACTTGATACGCTCGACGGTAAAAAAGTATTTGTTTCATCTCCGGAATTCTCAGCCGGAGGAGCTTCATCGGCTAAATTACAATAACCCTTTATGCTGTTTTATTCGACCAATCTCAAATCGCCACCGCTTACATTTGCGCAGGCTCTCCTGCAGGGGCAGGCTCCCGATCGGGGACTTTATATGCCCCTGGCCATACCCCGGATTACTGCAAACGAAATGCAGCAGTTCAGCCAAATGGATTACAATGAGATAGCCACTTCCGTGATATGGAAATATTTGGAAGGGGATATTCCACAGCAAACGCTTGCTGCCATTTGCAACGATGCTTACAACTTTGATGTGCCGCTCGAACATGTTTGTGAACGCAAATATGTGATGCGGTTGGATCAGGGCCCCACTGCTTCTTTCAAGGACTTTGCCGCACGTATGATGGGCCGGCTGATGAACTATTATCTGCAGAAGGAAAACCGCAGCCTTCTTATCCTTACAGCCACATCCGGCGATACAGGCAGTGCCATTTCACATGCATTCCTCGGCCTCGACAGGATCAAAGTTGTTGTCCTTTTCCCTGAGAGTGAAGTAACCGACCGGCAGCGAAAACAGATGACCACCCTCGGGCAGAATATCAGCATACTTGCACTCGATGGTAAATTCGACGATTGCCAGGCATTGGTGAAACAGGCTTTCAGCGATCCCGACCTCACGCATCTGAATCTTTCTTCTGCCAATTCAATAAATATCGGGAGGCTGGTGCCGCAAACGGTTTATTATTTCTATGCGTGGTCGCGATTAGCCAAAGCCGGCGAAGAAGTAACTTTCTCCGTTCCATCGGGCAACTTCGGCGATATGATGGGAGGCATACTTGCAATGAAAATGGGGCTTCCGGTGAAGAAATTTATTATTGCCGTTAATGAGAATGATGAATTTCCAAGATACCTTTCCACTGGTAGATACGATAAAATTGAACCATCAAGGAACTGTATTTCAAGTGCTATGAACGTAGGGCATCCCAGTAATCTGGCACGGTTGGCTGCTCTGTATGGTGGTGTGATGGATGAAAAAGGGATTATTCACAAACAGGCTGACCTGGAACAGATTCGGCGGGAATTGTGGCCCGTTTCCATCAGCGATGATATTACACGTCAGAACATTCGCAGCGCGTGGAATGATTATCAACTTCTGCTCGAACCGCATGGCGCGGTTGGCTGGGCAGGATTGCAGGCTTTTATAAAGGAACAGATAGCAGGAGATGCTGAAGGCCTCTTTGTATCGCTCGAAACGGCGCACCCGGCCAAGTTTCCGGAAGAAATAAATCGCTTGCTTGGTTTTGATCCTGAGCTACCCCCAAGCCTGGAGGGAATAGAGAAAAAAGAGGAATCGTTTACCAAGGTGGAAACGAGTTACAAGGCATTTAAGGAATACCTGTCAGCAAATTATTAACTCCGCGGACCTCAGTTTACTTTCTCTGTGCACTCTGCGGTTAAATTTAAATCACCAATGAATATTGTCTGCTTTGATATGGAAGGAGTCTTCACTCCGGAGATATGGATAAACGTCGCCCGCAAAACCGGTATAGAAGAATTGAAAATTACCACCCGCGACGAACCCGACTACGATAAACTGATGCTCTCCCGGATTGGAATTCTTCGCAGGAACGGAATTACTTTAAAATATATCCAGGAAGTTATTGCTTCACTTGACTTACTCGACGGTGCCCGCGCTTTTTTCGACGCAGTGAGAGAACTCTCGCAAACTATTGTTGTTACTGACAGCTTTGTGGAATTTGCAATGCCTTTCATTAAAAAACTGGGAAGTCCGTTGGTGCTTTGTCACAACCTGTCCGTTGATGAAGATGGAATGATCACAGGCTACAACCTTCGCCAGCCCGATCCAAAACGCCGTGTGGTTGAAGCATTCCAGCAACTGAAATATAAAGTTGTCGGTATTGGCGATTCTTATAACGACATGGGGATGATTCAGCAAGCTGATCAGGGGATATTTTTCCGCCCGCCCGATAAGGTTATGCTCGATTACCCGCAGTTCCCCGTTACCCGGGATTATGTTGAACTGAAGGCACTGATAGAAGAAGCGTTAGGCAGGTTTAAGTGAGTATTACAATAATAGTTATCAGTTAGCGGTTCGTTATTTTTCTTCAATATAAAATATTTCCATTTTCAAGAAACTCTATCCGGTGTAATTCTAATAATTCTATTAGATCGCTTTTAATTTCTGATTCGGTTGCAGCTTCTTTTATTTTTAGTTCATCACATAAATCAAATGCAAAAGAATCAGCGCCTGATGTGTTCCAGTCATCCTGCATTGCCTTATTTGAATGAAGCCCTGCCTTTAGTTTAAATACATCGGAATTATAGGCTCTATCCATGTCAGTGCTTGTTTGCAGATATATTTTGTTGTTCTTTAAGTTCTTGATCATGAAAATTCCCGCTCTGAATTTCATTTGCCTGTATAAATCTTTGTTTTCTTTTTTAGTGTTCATGATTTTTTATTTGATATATCTAAGTCAAAACTATAATTTTCTCAACTTTGCCTATTAAACCTTGGTTTTATTTTCTGTCTGAAAGGCTTTGTCGCTGACTTTTTACATAGACCCAAATCGTTTTTACATGCGACTGATTTTTACCTTGTTATCCGATGGAGTAATTGCAGACTGTCTTATTAGCTTGTTTAAGCTATTATAGTCTGATTAATTTTCTTTGTCGTACAGGTATTTTGCAATACTTGGAACAAAAACCAGTGAAAATAGTCCTATACCAATTACTAACAGAATGTTAGCTCCCGGCCAATGAACTATTTTAAACAATGTTCCCAATGCCGATAAAGAAAATGATAATGCCCCGGTAATAAAAGCTAATTTTTTCATTTTCAATACATTTAAATTATTCCTGTTTGTTTGGTTTTGCAGTTTCGCCCTTTTGAACGGCATTCTCTATCCTATTACCAAAAATACTGAATGTTTATAACATTCATCCGCATGATTATAACAATTTCAATACGAACCGATACACATCATTCTTTGCTAATAGCTTTACAAACTATTTTATTTGTCAAGGACAAGTCATGGAATTCACCATCGGGGCTCCGTTAAGTAACCGCCAGTCAGCATTTTTTTTAGGGGTGGGATTATTCTATAATTGATTTTTCAAGTTCTTTCAGAAAAGCATTAACCTCATCTATCAATGGAGCAACTGTAGTTTCGTCGTAATCATACAAATCACCATAGTCACCTTTTTGCCGGAAATCGAAAAGTTTTGAGAACAATCTCCCCTGTTTCTTATCTATTTTCCCTTTTTTTACAAAACAGAGTCCAAATTGAGTCCGCACTCCGTCATGCGTTTGTGTCTCAATATTATTTTTGAGCAATAAGGCAATAACAGCATAGAAGCAAGCATAATATAATCTGTTGACAACCGTATTCCAGTGCTTGTTCTCTGCTAAAATTAATGCCTCTTCAAATGATTCCTTTGCTCTTTGGAATCGGTAATTGATGTAATCGTTCCGGTTTTCAATTATCATAATTTGATGCCCTCCCTGATAACATTTTTATATAAAGGCGAATACATCAAACTGCTGTTCCAATAGTCTTTCGGATAAATAAAAGCAGAGATTATTTGCCCTGATTCCAGTTCAATATTATACAGTTCATCCCTGAAATTATCTTCTATTTCGTTGGTAACTTTTTTGCTGTCAATTAATATAAGAATGTCCCAGTCAGAATCCTTTCTGTTATCGCCCCTGGCGCGTGAGCCAAAAAGAAAGGCTTCTGCGGCAGGGTCTTTTTCATGAATAGAATTACTTATCTTTTCTATAATCAGTTTGTTTCTCATAACCTCAGATCATAAGGACAAAGATATGAAATTACGGGAAATGGTTTCAAATCAACATGCAGGTAACTGGATTCTCAAATGCAAACACTGGTTGGTAAACAATTTTGTATTCCTTATTAGAATTAAGCAAAAACTCGTTGATAAACATATAGTTGTGATACTATTCCAGATTAGAGTTAAGCAAAGCTTTTAATCCGGATGTCGCATATCAGTAATTTGTGCCTCATAACACACATTGTTTATAACAGTTCCTCCTGCGCTCCAATTCACTATTTTTACACCTTCATGAACACCAGTAAATAGCAAGCAGTCCCGTGAATCCAATCCGCCACTTTACCATTCCTGTTTTTGTTCCCGAACTGGCTTGCCCAAACCGTTGTGTTTTCTGCAATCAGCAGAATATATCAGACACCGTTTGCCAGCCATCGGATATGGAGATTCACGACATTATTACGCAGCGGCTTGGAACCATACCTGTCGGCAGCATGGTTGAGATTGGCTTTTTCGGTGGGAACTTTACGGGTATTCCAATGGCTGAACAAGCACATTTGCTTGAACTGGTGCAACCATACCTGCAGCAAGGCGCGGTATCGGCTATCCGCGTCTCAACACGCCCGGATTACATTGATATGCCCCGTCTGGAATTGCTGAAACGCTTTAGCGTGCAAACAATAGAACTGGGAGCGCAGTCGCTGGACGAAGAAGTGCTCCATCTTACCGGTCGGGGGCATAAAGTGGCTGTTGTGAGAAAGGCTTCGCAAATGATCATTTCGGAAGGGTTTTCGCTTGGGTTGCAGATGATGATCGGCCTACCCGGTGATACGCATGAGAGATCGCTGCAAACGGCAAAAGAAATCGTAAGGCTTGGCGCATCATGCACACGTATATATCCGACACTGGTTATAAAGGATACAGAACTGGAAACACTCTATAGGGAAGGAAACTACCAGCCACTTTCAGTAGAGGAGGCTGTTGCATGGGCAAAAGAATTAGTCCTGATTTTTGAAGAAGCCGGAGTAAAGATTATACGCCTTGGCCTTCATCCGTCGGAAGGCTTGCTGCAGGGAATAAACCTTGTGGCAGGGCCTTTTCATGTTTCTTTTGCCGAACTTGTTTTTACGGAAATATGGAATGATCTGCTCAAGCCTTTAACGCAGGAAAAAGGCAGAAACAGAATTGATATTGCTGTAGCTGCAGGGCAGGTAAATGCTGCTGTTGGTTATAAAGGAAAAAACAGGGATATGCTCAAACAAAATTTCAGAAAGGTTGCATTTCATAGCGACCCTTTAATTGAAGGGAGGGAGTTCCATGCTGATATTTCATAACCATAACCTGCCACGGCAAGCCATAGCAGCGCTTTGCAACTATGGAGAAACAGTTGGCTTTGCTGCTCCAGGCTTAGTTTATGAAGCCGTGAGCGGGCATCCTGACCTATTCATAGTTCAGGCCGGTGATGAATTAATAGTGGTACCTAATATTCCCGGAAACTATACACAATTGCTGGACGAAAAGGCAATTATTTACAGGGCAGGCCGCTCTCCTTTGGGGTTTCGTTACCCGGAATCGGCAAAGTACAATGCAGTTATAACCGAAAAGTACTTTATCCATAACCTGAAGATCACCGATCCTTATCTGTCAGGTAAAGCAGGTGACCGCGAAAAAGTGCATGTGAACCAGGGATATACGCGCTGCAACCTGCTTGCCATGGGCGATACACATTTCATAACTTCCGACAAGGGAATTTGCAAAACGCTGTTGGCGAAAGGATTGGATGTCCTGTATGTTGATCCGAAAGGCATTGAACTTCCGGGTTTCAGTCATGGCTTTTTCGGGGGTGTTTGCGGAATATGTCAGAAAATAGTTTTTGTAACGGGGAGCCTGGCATGTCATCCACAAGGTGAAATTATCAGGCAGTTTATTACGGAAGCCGGTTATGCAGTTATTGAGCTTTATGATGGTCCTTTGTTCGATGGGGGAAGTATTCTGTTTGTTGGATAATTACAGACTGCCTCTTAATTTGTTTTTTATTTGATTTAAGAACAAGGAATGATAATTTACGATTTATGAAGAAAGTGTAATTCGTTGATTTTTTAATAACTTCAATAATCAAAAATCGTTAATCCTTGTTCGATATTCAATATTACTTTTCAAAATCTGACATAATAGACTGACTCTAATTAGAGCCTTTCATTATAGCTGCTGTTAGTCATCTATATGCACAAAAAATAATTCAGAATTCCTCAGACTAAACATTCCTATCCTCTACAATTCCTCGTTATTTGGAAATCCAGGATATTGTTTACTTTAGCAACAGCAAAGCCTGAAATATAATTCCTTGTGATTAAGCCGGATACCGTAGAAGCCATTATCGAGACTGCCCGCATTGAAGAGGTGGTCAGCGACTTTGTGTCGCTTAAGCGCCGTGGCTCCGGGCTTATCGGCCTTTGCCCTTTCCACAACGAACGCACACCATCGTTTAATGTTTCGCCAGCCAGGGGCATCTTCAAATGTTTCGGATGCGGCAAAGGTGGCAACGCGGTTAACTTCGTGATGGAACACGAGCACTATACCTACCCAGAAGCGTTGCGCTACCTGGCCAAAAAATACAATATCGCCATTGAAGAGGAAGAGCAGACACCCGAACAGGCAGCGGTAGGCAGCGAACGCGAAAGCCTGTACAATGTATCGGCGTATGCCCAAAAGTTTTTCACGGAGCAGCTTTTCGGGCAGGAGCAGGGAAAAGCCATCGGCTTATCTTATTTCCACGAACGCGGTTTCACAGATGAGACTATCCATAAATTCCAGTTAGGTTATTGCACCGACAAATGGGATGAGCTAACACTTGCTGCTGTCCGCGATGGTTACAGTCACGACATGCTCGAAAAGTCGGGACTGAGTATTAGCAAGGACGAGCGGCATTACGACCGTTTCCGCGACAGGGTAATGTTCCCGATCCACAACCTTTCGGGCAGGGTTATCGGCTTTGGGGGCCGCATACTCTCCAGCGACAAGACGAAACCAAAATATGTGAATTCGCCTGAGAGCGAAATCTATAATAAGAGCAAAGTCCTATACGGGATTTATTTTGCCAGAACAGCCATTGCCGCAGCCGATAATTGTTTTTTAGTCGAAGGTTATACCGATGTAATTTCGCTCCACCAGGCAGGGATAAATAACGTTGTATCTTCGTCGGGGACCTCGCTCACTAATGAGCAGGTAAAGCAGATACGACGCTTTACCCCAAATATTACGATACTTTATGATGGCGATCCTGCCGGGATCAAAGCATCTTTTCGCGGGATAGATATGATCCTGGAACAGGGCATGAATGTGAAAATTGTTCTTTTCCCTGATGGGGAAGACCCTGATTCTTTTGCTCGCAAACACCGCACAGCGGATGTGCAGGAATTCATTACAAAAAGCGCATCGGATTTTATCCGTTTCAAAATTGACCTGCTGCTTGACGAAACGGGGAATGATCCCCTGAAACGCGTAGCTGTACTCAAAGAGTTCATCACTTCAATATCACTTATCCCCGATCAGCTAACGCGACTGGCTTACGTAAAAGAAAGTTGCGAAAAACTTGGCTTATCAGAACAAGCCATCCTCAACGAGTTGAACAAGACACTGCGGAATAAGCATGTTCAGAAGGCTGGGCTAACAAAGGATGAAGCAGGATTGATAATGGAAGATGCCGCCAGTGCACCTCAGCAGGGAATAGAATTGGACGCTCCCGTGAGGCTGCATCCCGAGAGAGAAATCATACGAATACTTATGCTTTACGGAAACCATACATTTCCAATTATTCAGCCTCCCGAAGGAAAGAAAGAGGTTGAGACGCTTATTTATAAGGTTGCAGATTATATTGTGCATGACCTGAGGAATGATGATATTACGTTTGAAGATAAGGTATATCAGGCAATTTTTAATGAATTTTCAGTTGCTGTAGATAAGGGTGACCCGATCGATCACTCTAACTTTCTTCACCATCCAGATGCTGAAGTGGCCAGGGTTGCCAACGATCTTGTTTCAACACCTTACGAGTTGAGCAATAACTGGGAAAAGAAAAAAATAGCTGTACCACTGGAACAGGAAGACATGCAGCGTGCAGTTATCTCGTCGATATTAGCGTTTAAGTCGGGAAGGGTTGAGCAGCTGATGGCAGATATTCAAAAAAAGATGAAGGCATTAACCCCCGAAGATGACGCGTTAATCCTGCTGGTGAGGCAAAAAGAACTGAAAAAACTCAGCATGGCCATCAACAAACAACTTGGAAGGGTTGTAGTACGTTAGCTTTGGATCATCATAGTTTTACCACCCGGCGTTGAAGAGAGAATTCATCAACAGATAATTTCAGGAAATACACGCCTGGTAGCAGCAACGAAGTATTTATCCGATCCTGAAATACACCTGTAGCCTGCAATGTGCCTGTCTGACGGTTAACAATCCGGCCCACCTGGTCAGTTAGCTCCCAATGCAGCATAGCCTTGCCTGAAAGAGAATACCTGATATTAAGTTCATCCTTGCATGGAACTGGAAACAGCTTTAATTCTTCTGCATTCAGAGATGTTTCTGTCACGTTTACTGTTTCACAAGTGCCTGGCAGTGAAAAATCAAGCCAGCCCAAACGTTGGTGCACCCAGGATTTCAAACTTGTAATTTCTTCGGCATAGGTTGCTGGGATTGGCTGGGGATTGGGCCACACGTAAACTCCGAGGATAGGCCAAACGGTGAAGTTGCGTTGCTGTGATTTGTTGAGGAGGCCTGCGATTGAGTCAATATACTGGTCGAAACTGGCATTACTCAGCACGTTGCCACGCAGGAAGAGCCAGCGGCATTTAAGATGATCCCTGAAAAGCGGGTCCTCCATCAGGCGGCTCCACCAGAAAGGGATTTGCCAGTAGTCGTCGGTGCAGGGAAATTGATAAGCCCAGCCTGTGAATTGATCGCCGCCGCAATAGTTTGCGTTGTGCCAGGCAATGTCGTAATCCCAAACCGGCCCCATACGCAATTTGCCGCCTTTGCTATCGCGTTCCTTATTAACGAATGTGCTGAGGCGGTATCCATCAACATTTTTGCTTAACTCATTTACAAGAAAATAATCGAGAAAAGTACCTTCTGCCGCGTAATGCCTGAATCCGAGGAGGGTGTCGGTAAAATCCGGGCCTGCAAGGGCAGTTTCGAAAGTGTTCACATAATCCTTAATGTACGTTTTCTGCGGTTCGGTAATCACATCACTCTGGGGATAGTCGAACTGGAAAAATATGGTCTGCCCGCTGGCATGAGCAGGTGGTGGAAAATCTGATGTCCAGCCGTCTCCGCCACTTCCGGTACTTTTGTCAATTTTAAAAATGTAGCCTCCTGTAACATCATCACCTGTATTTTCATCAATTGTGAGTTTTGAAATATCAACCCGGTTTTTATCGCGCTTTATCTTTTCGGAGAGAACATAAATCCCTTTGTATTGGTTATTTATCAATACTTCGCAAAAGCGATACCTCGTGCCGTAATGTCCCAGGTTTATCCATGTCTGATATGCAAGAGCATTCCTGCAGAAGGTCTTGTCAGTATAATTGGCGTTCAGTATCCAATCACTTTCGGAAGGCATGCCAAGTATGGTTGTGTCAACAGAATTGTTTAAACCATCCCATGTTTCGAAACCATAACTTTTTTTCGGAAACATCTGTGAGCTGGAACCGCGAATTTCGATTCCCACATTATGAGTAAATGAGGGCGGGTCAATAACAAAGTTGCGCAAACCCGGCCCATTGTCGATGATGCTGAAATCAACACTTATCTTTGGATCATCAGGGATATTTTGTCCATGTGAATCAATAATTACTATGGGGAGATTGGAACTTTCGAACAGGAACGGACCACTTGGGTCATTCCCAAAAGTTATACTCCAGTCAATGAGAGTGCCGGCATCAGCATATGGATACATATCGTAAATATATAATTGCCATATACCTGACCCTGACTGATGATTGTTCATGCTGCCAAGGATTTCCTGTGGCCGGAAAGTGCCGGTAAACGGTGGTGTTCCCTGTCCGATAGGAATATCGGCAAAATCGGAAAAACATGTGGAAGTATAATTGTCGCCATCGCCGCCATTTGCATAGGTAAGTATTACATGGGTGCCATCAGGCGCCACCAGTTCAATGCCAAGGTCGGAATCGTAAGGATGTTGTAAGTTAATACAAACCGATTCGAGGCCATACAAGGTATCTATCAGTCCTAAATCAGAAATTGAAATGGGGAAATATACACTTGTGCCATTGTCGGGAATTGGTCCCCCGGAGCCATTATATGTTTGTCCTGAAGTGTTAAATGCCATCAGCCAGATTATTGCGATAGTCATCCATTTTTGAAAGAATCCCATTTATTCTGTTGCAATTAGAACCTGATATTTTACGAATAATACGCTGCAAATTTCGTCATTTCCTGAGGATAATTTCCCGGTATTTTTTTTCGTTCCATATATTCATCAGGTTGCGGAAATTAAAATAATTTGCAGGTTCAATAACTGTTTGGTTCAGGTTAATTGAACGTGTCACCAATAATTCATTCCCTTGTTGCTTAATCCGGATTTTTAACTCACCGCAATTATCAGGATTCAGTAGCACCTCTGTGGTTGGAGTAACCAATGCCATCCCTTCAGGAAGCCTGACTTTAAAGGAATAACTCTCATTGATCAATGCAGGTATTTCCAATACAGTATTTCGTAAAGTTGGTAATTCAGCCATGTGCCAACCATCAGTTCCGGCAGATAGCATTGGCAACTTCCAGAAATAATAACCTGCTTCCTGTTTAAGGGTATCAGATGTTTCAATTTCAAAAATGGCTTCTGTCGATTCGTTAACGGCTTTTTTTATTTTTTGTGATTTGATGTCGCCGGAGGAAAAAGCACCAGTTAGCATTTTGCCGGAATATTTTTGATCTTTTTTTATTTTGAAAGACGGGTTAAGTGCGTTTGTGGTTTTAAGGGAAATGCCGCCACTGAGCAAGCCATTTATATCCATTGCTAATTCCCCGTTTAGCGCAAGTTCATTCAATTGAGATTCTGTTTTCAGCGTTTTAGCTGTTTTACCCGGAGTGAGTGGGACGAGCGTTTTTGCTCCAAGGCTGAATTTTAAGTCCTGCGCAT
>CAZEDO010000065.1:0-21670 GCA_964511085.1 uncultured Lentimicrobiaceae bacterium | reverse complement strand
GTTACTGCCGATCCGCCTATCGCTGTTACGTTTCCTCCTGATGATGCCGTGGTGGACAGGATGGACGAGGGTGTTGTTGTTGTTACGGTTGGCAAGGCTGCCAGGGTGGTAAACTGCAGATCGCTGCCATAGGCTGTGCCTCCTGAGTTGGTGGCATAAGCACGCACATGATAAAGTGTTCCTGCTGTTAACCCGCTAATAGAACTGGTAAAGACTCCTGATCCTGATCCATCAGTCGTATGGCTGGCTGTAATGTCAGGGTTAGCAGTGGTTGACCAGCACACTCCGCGGGCTGTTACTGCCGATCCGCCTATCGTTGTAACGTTTCCGCCTGAGGAGGCGGTAGTGGACAAGATGGATGTGGGTGTTGTTGTTGTTACTGTAGGCAAGATTGCCAGGGTAGTAAACTGCAGGTCACTTCCATAAGCTGTGCCTGCTGTGTTGGTGGCATAAGCTCTGATGTGATAAAGTGTTCCAGCTGTTAATCCTGTAATAGAACTGGTAAAGACACCTGTTCCTGTACCATCAGTGGTATGGTTTCCTGTAGCAACAGGACTTGCGGTTGTTGCCCAGCAAACACCTCTTTCAGTTACTGTTGCGCCACCATCCGCAGTTACACTACCTCCTGAGGAGGCCGATGATACAGTAATTGAAGTGGCAGCAGTAGTTGTAATAGTTGGTAATACTATATCTGAGGAAGCCAGCCATATAGTAGCATTTATAATAAGTTTCCTATGGTTTCCCCCGGCATCGGCAATCCAGCCATCGTAAAGCACATCACCAGAATCGCCTGAACCGTCATCGCAAGGAGAACTATCTCCAATACCTACTACTTTACCGTTCCCATATGTTGCATAGGCAACCATTGCATTTGTATTTCCAAATGATGAACCTGTTTTATAAACTACACCTAAAATGCTGCTGTTATTTGCTGGGCTTAAAGTAATAGATGTACCGGCACTCCACATAGCCTGAGTAACATCCCCCATAACACCATGTAGTAGTGGATCGGCTGGTAAATTGGGAATATTTGTCGTAGTCTGCGAAAAGCTGACATAATCAAATATCATCCCGAAAGGATTAGACATTACACCATTATTTGTCATAAAATCGTTCCAGATATGGGGAGAGTCATTACCATCATTATTTCTATCAGAAGCATCATGATCGGAAACCATAAATAATCCACCGCCATTCTGAACAAACTGCATAAGCGCCGTTTTTTCAGCTGTGCTAAATATTATATTCGGTTCACAAACAATGAAGACTTTATAATTAGTAAGATCCTGTGCATTTGCTGCATTACCATAGGAAATCTGGCCATTATAAGGCAAGGTCTCAACCCAGTATCCTTTTTTAACCAGATCAATTCCCCAGGAAGAAATTCCGCCCTGCCAATAAGTTTCAACAGTGGATTGAGTAATTCCTGATTGTGCCGGATTAGGCATTTGCTGAGGATTTGATTCATTTCCTCCACCTACTACCGCCGGGCCTGTTCCATATCCAAGATTATGCAGGTCAGCATCTATTACCCAATCGGCATTTGCAGCAGCTTCAGCTTTAGTTGCATCGAACAGAATTTTAGTTTGTGCCTGGAGGAAACTCGTAAAAATAGAGAGTAGGATAAAGAAAGTGTAGCTTTTAGCTGACATGGATGTTTGATTTTAATTATCTGATTAATAACAACATGACATCACCCCTTTTGTTTAAAGGTTGAATTAATTTACTTCTGATTTTTCGGGGGTGGGGCGGCAAAGATAATATATCTAATTAATATAGAGATATTTATTTTTACACATGTGTATTAAGGGCAGCTAAGTTCATAACAGACAACATGTTTAATCCGTTATGCCTAAAGAATTTTGCTGTAAAAGAAGATGATGTACAAAGATTTCCGAATGAGGAAATGTCCGATAGGATAACACCAGAAACAAAAGACAGCAAAAGTATAAACTATTGCTGTCCTATGAGCGGAAAATGGGATTCGAACCCACGACCCTCAGCTTGGGAAGCTGATGCTCTACCAACTGAGCTACTTCCGCATTTGTGTGCAAAAGTATAAAAATTTGGTCATGACAACGGCATCAGATTCATAAATTTTGACTTACTTTACAGCAGCAAACGAATCAAGCACTTTTATAATCTAATTATTATGATACAAAAACCGCGTTTAAGTTTCGCACAAATTTGGAACATGAGCTTTGGGTTCATGGGAATACAATTTGGTTTTGCCTTGCAAAATGGGAATGCATCCCGAATCCTTATGACTTTTGGAGCTGATGTAGATCACCTAAGTTGGTTCTGGCTTGTTGCTCCAATAACCGGCATGATAATACAGCCTATCATCGGATATATGAGTGATAAAACATGGTGCAGACTTGGAAGGCGCAGACCTTATTTTTTAGTAGGGGCTATTCTTACAAGCCTTGCCCTTATCCTTATGCCCAATGCACCGCACCTGGCAACCTTTATAGCCCCTATGTTTATTGGCGGCGGATTGCTTATGATAATGGACGCATCAATAAATATTTCGATGGAACCGTTCAGAGCGCTTGTGGCAGATAAATTACCGGAAGAGCAGCATACACTTGGATTTTCTGTACAAACTCTCCTTATTGGGATTGGGGCGGTTGTAGGATCATGGTTGCCATATATCTTAGGCAACTGGATTGGTATTTCCAAAGATGCAAGCGGTAAAGGGCTTGTTCCTGACAATGTAACTTTTTCGTTCTATTTCGGTGCCTTTGTTTTGCTTTCAACTATTTTATGGACAGTATTCAAAACATCAGAATACCCACCAAGCGATCTGGCAAAAGAAAAGGAAGAGGAAAAATCAACAAAATTTTTTATCCCGCCTATCATGATCAAACTGTTGCTGGTACAGTTTTTTTCCTGGTTTGCGCTGTTCCTGATGTGGGTATATACAACACCAGCTATTGCCAGCCATTTCTATCATACTACTGATCCAAATTCAGAAGCTTTTCAGGAAGCGGGGAACTGGGTCGGCATTTTATTCGGTATATATAATGGAATATCTGCAATAATCGCCTTATCGTTGCCGGTTGTTGCTAAAAGGCTGTCCAAGAAAAGAACGCATGCAATGGCTTTGGCTATTGGTGGTCTTTCTTTGATCTCATTTTTAATTATCCCTTCTCACGAATTGCTTATTTTCCCAATGATAGGAATAGGTATTGCCTGGGGCAGCATACTTGCCATGCCTTACGCAATGCTTGCCAGTTCGATTCCTGCTAAACGGATGGGAGTATATATGGGGCTGTTCAATATGTCCATCACCATTCCTCAGATTATCAGTGGTGTTTTCAGTGGGCTGATTCTAAAATACCTATTTGCAGACAACGCGATGCTGTGCATTATTATGGCAGGAGCTTCAATGATTCTGGGAGCAATAAGTTCCTTATTCATCAAAGAAAACCACACATAGGACTTGCTCATTCTCCTTTACTTCAATATTTTCAGCAGTTGATTATGCCTGATTAATATCATGCAGGTAAATTCAGCTGACTGCTCTATATATCCTGTATTCCCATGGCTGTAAGTAAAGACTCATTCCATTACAGAGTGCTGCATGTCCACCATTAAAAAAATCAATATAGTTGCCCAAAGGCATTCCTGCAAGCTCCGAATGCTGAGATTTCGCTGAAAAGTTTATCACAACCACAATGTGGTTCTCATCTTTGGACCGGCTGAAAGCAAATACATCAGAAGATGCAGAACTCAGCCGTGTGAAATCGCCACCAAAAGGTCCGCTCCACAATGCAGGTGATGTTCTCTTCAGATAATTCAGACGTTGAAACAAGCCGAACATTTTATCTTTCTTCCAATCAATCATATCTTTATCAAAGAAGCTTAAACGGCGGTAGTTTCCTGCTTCCTGCCCGCTATAAATCAAAGGCATTCCAGTTAGTGTAAAAGCCAGGACAGTATAGGCCTCGAGACCAAAATGCAAGCGTTCAATTTCCGAACCGTTCCATGAATTCTCATCATGGTTACTGGTGAATAACAGTTGATAGGAATCCTTGGGGAATTCACTGATTTCAATATTCAGCATTGCATCCAGATCGGCAACGCTGCGCTCACTTTGAGCCATTCCATTCATCAGATGCAGTAAATTCCAGTTATAGATGGAATCGAAAGCATAATTAAGCATTTCGTGCTGTTCAGCTTCAGCCAGCATGAATACAGGCTTTGTTTCGTCAAGCCGGCTGCGGGCCTCTTCCCAGAAATCGACAGGAACAAGGTTTGCCATATCGCAACGGAAACCATCTATTCCGGTTTCCATAAGCCAGAATTGCATCGCTCCGATCATATATTCCCTCAGGTCAGGATTAGTATAATCAAGGCCTATTACATCGCTCCATTCATCAATCGGCGGGAATACATCGCCAGCCTCATTGTGCCGGTAGAACTCAGGATGCGACTTCGTAAGTACGTTATCCCAGGAGGTATGGTTTGCAACCCAGTCGAGCAATACAAACATTCCCAGGGAGTGAATACGGTCCACCATATCCCTGAATTCCTCCAGCGTTCCGTATGCCGGATCAACAGCCATATAATCGCTGATGGAATAATAACTGCCTAAGGTACCTTTACGGTTAAGCACACCGACCGGTTGCACCGGCATAAACCATAGAATGCCAACACCTAATTCGGCAAGGCGTGGCAAATGATCTGAAAATTCGCGAAACGTCCCACCGGCGGTATATTGCCTGAGATTAACCTCATACACCACAAGGTTTTTCGACCACCCCGGAGGCAGCATCTTTTTAATCATAATTTTTTGATTCAAGGTTCAGGCTAATACAACCTGATAGTCCATATTCACGAAAATATCTGCAGTTGAGCGAAGTGATTGAACTACCTGATGCTCGCGTTCGAGAACCTGCATACGGTATTCATTCTGTGGCTCTTTCCCGCGGACAACCTGAGCTTTCTTTGTTTCGTGGTATGTAAGTTCAATAAAAATCCTTACATGAACTCCATCCGTTTTGATAGCATAAAGCCCATCCACTATAAGCATGTCCACTCCTTTGAAATCAGTAGTAAGGTGGTCAACCTGCTCTGTTACCAGATCAATGCATGGCATGGTGGAAACCCGATCATTGCGAAAATCATCAAGGTTTTTATTTATAGTTTCCCAATCATATTCTGAAAACCCAACCGATTTATCGATTCCATTTTGCTTGCGCCATTCGGTGCGGAGGAGCGGGAGTATGCGGTAGTAATTGTCGATATGCAAAGGCTTGGCAATAATGCCTTCCTTACGGAGCATCTTTGCCAAAACGTGTGCAAGTTCAGTTTTGCCGGAACCCGATTCGCCGGAAATAGCAATGATCATTTTTGGAACTTTGCGTTCCAAAATAACCGGCAGTATGGCTTTAGCAGCATTTTCATGCTTTTCGGTAATAAGTAATACATCTCCTAACATAAAAAGATCTTTAGATTAATTGTTAGTATTTTATGAAAACCATGTTGGAATTAAGTTCATATTTTAATCG
Organism: uncultured Lentimicrobiaceae bacterium; assembly: GCA_964511085.1. GTDB lineage: Bacteria > Bacteroidota > Bacteroidia > Bacteroidales > DASVHX01 > DASVHX01. The sequence goes on along the minus strand of CAZEDO010000065.1, from coordinate 16,154 downwards.
CCTGTCAACTTGTATGCTACTATACATACTTTTTAAATTTCCAAACTATCAAGCTATCACATTTCATTTTTATTTCTTTCAAAAGTGCAGGAGCTCATAATTTTCATCAAAGTCCACATAAAAATCAGCCTCTGGTTTTAATGTTTTAATCACTTCATGTTCGCGCTGGAGCACTTTAAGCCTGAATTCGTCCATAGGTTCTTTACCGGTTGCTTTCTGCTCGTCGAATGTATCTTTATATGTGAGTTCAATGAACACTTTCAGATTGGCAGAGTCAATCCTGATGGAATAGAGGCCGTTTATGATGAGCAGATCAATCTTTTCAAAACTAGTAATAATCCTGTCTGTCTGATCATTCATCAAATCAACGCTAGGTAGTTCTGATGTTCGGTTGCTACGAAAATCTTCGATGTTCCGGTTAATCACTTCCCAATTGTATTCTTCGTACCCAACCCGCCTGATCCCATGTTTTTTTCGCCAATCGGTGCGCATGGCAGGTGGAATCTTATAGTAATCGTCCATGTGAATAATTTTCACCATTACACCTTCATTCTTCAGAAGCTTTCCGAGTACATGTGATACTTCACATTTTCCAACACCAACTTCACCGGTTATAGTGATGATATATTTATCTGTTCGCTCCTCCATGACTTTGCTGAAAATGGTTTGAGCTGCCTTTTCATGCGCCTTAGTAACAATCAGGATATCGTTTAGCATTCTATTGATTTAAATTATGCTTTCTGAATAATTGGTTAATTATAGTGATATTACATGCTCGGCACCAACACCTAACATGTATATTTTACCGGCAATTTCCACCTGAACTTCGCTTCGCCGATCAGATTGTACCGTGACTGCCACTTTATCCTTTCCGGTTTCAACCTTGTAATTTTCGCCCCGGAATGTGAAGCGGAAGCCAATCTTACGCCAGTGTTCCGGCAAACTGGGTGCTATCTTAACACTATCCGAACGAAGGTTAAGCCCGGCATAAGTGCCAAGCGCTATAAGAACAGTACCCGCCATAACGCCACCATGGATACCTTCGGCAGTAGTACCGCCTTGTATATCGTTGTAATCAGATGTAAGAGCATCAAGATAAAGTTCCCAACTCAATTTCGCATCACCAATCATATTTGCTAATTGCGCATGCACAACCCTGCTCAGTGTAGATCCATGCGATGTCCTGGCAAGGTAGTAAGCCAGGTTACGGCTGAGATAATCATCAGGAAGCGAATAATTTAAGTTTTGCAGGATTGATGTAACCTGATCAGAATCAAGGTTATAAAATATCATGAGCGTATCTGCCTGCTTGGCTACTTTGAATTCGTCTGCCGATTTGCCTTCAGCTTTCAGAATACGATCCAGTCGGTATATATTACCAAACTTAGCCCTATAGCTTTCCCAATCAAGCTCTTTCAGATCGAAGTAGCCATCGTATTGCGAAAGGATTCCTTCAGGTGATATCACGATATTCAGTTTCCTGGCAATATCGCTCCAATGGCTCAATTCAATTGCATTCAGCGAGATTCTGTCTAATAATGCCTTGCGTTCGTTATCAGGAATCAGCTGGAGCAGTTCGAAAGCACGATCGAAAGCCCACGCTACCATCAGGTTTGTATAAGTATTATCCCTGATCCCTCCTTCTGTAGCACCATGATATTGCTCATGAAATTCGTCGGGGCCCATTACTTTGCCAATAGAATATCTGCCGGTAGCCGGGTTAAGTTCCGACTTTGACGCCCAGAAGCGGCAAATCTCCAGAAACATTTCAGCACCATGAGCTGAAATAAATTCAAGGTCGCCTGTGGTGTGATAATATTCCCAAACATCGTAAGCAATAGCCAGTGAAACGTGACGCTGCAATGAGCTGTAATCGTCGCCCCACTCTCCCGAAATGGGATTAAGGTGAATTACTTGGGTTTCCTCACGGCCATCGCTTCCACTCTGCCATGGGAACATTGCACCTTCATAACCGTATTCTTTGGCATAAGCCCGGGCTTTATCCAACCGGTTGTAACGATAGAGCAAGGTAGCTTTTGCTGTATCCGGAAATTGCATGTTATAGAGTGGAAGGATAAAAAGTTCGTCCCAGAAGATGTGCCCACGATACGCTTCGCCATGGAGGCCACGTGCGGTAAAACTGGCGTCGATGTCAGAATTGTGTGGCGATGCTGATACCATGAGATGATATAAATGAAGCCGGAGCAGTTTTTGAGCCAGGCGGTCGCCTTCAATCGTAATGTCAATCTTGTCCCATATCTTGGCCCAAGCATCGGTGTTTTGCTGAACCAAAGCCTCGAAATTTCTTGAGAGTGTTACTTCGCGCTGAGCAGCTGTTAATTCGTTTGCAACATTTTTATCCTGAGAAGTATAAATAGCAACAATTTTCTCAAGCTGGATTATATTGCCTTTTGTAACCTGCAATTTTACAGTACTTTCTGCGCAGGAAGGCCTGGTTACTACTGTGAATTCAGGCGATTTCTTTTCTTCTCCCAGTATCAGATTTAAGCGGGCAGCCATAGCAATTTTAACATCCGATTGGGTTGTTTTCACCAGAATATAGCTCATGTTCCCATGCCCGGCTTCCTCTACAGAAGCGAGGTGTTGCTGGTTCAATTGTTTATAACGTTCTACGCCGGCATTAATAATATCGCCATCAAGCATAGAGCGGAGTGTGATTTCTCCTTCGTAATTCAAAGGAGTTAAACTATAAGAAACAGCTGCCAGATGAGGCTGTTGCATTCCTGAAAGCCGCCGCGACTCAATAAGGGTTTCGTGGCCTGATTTATCCTTTACGATGGCTCTTTTATAAAGGACACCATTCCTGAGATCGAGCTTGCGGTCAATCTCAACCAGTGTATCAGAATTTACTATCATCCAATCGCCATCGCCTATCCGGAACGAAACAGGAAGCCAGTTTGGGCAATTTACAAAGTCTTCATTGTCAACCATGCGCTCGCCAACTTTTGACGACAAGCGGTTGTAAAGTCCTGCTATGTAAGTTCCAGGGTAATTTATTGCATTGGCCTGCATTTCCTCCAGTGCGCCTCGTGTGCCGAAATAGCCGTTACCAACTGCCATCAGTGCTTCTCGGGTGCGTTCTTTAACAGGATCGAAATCATGATAAGTCAAGGACCAGTTATCGTCATCCAATCCTTTGGCAAACCAGTATTTGAGATAATTAACATCAACTTCTTCAAGATCATCAACAACTATATCGGCACCATTCATTAATAGTTCGCGGTGATTTTCCTCTCTGGCAATGCCGAGTACGAAACCAAAATTACCTTTACGACCGGCTTGTACTCCCGAAACAGCATCTTCCACCACAACGGTGCGGTCAGGGGTTGAACCCAGGTTAGCGCAAGCAACAGTGAAGATATCGGGTTCCGGTTTTCCTTTCAGGTTAAGCGTTGCCGAAACCTCTCCATCCACGCGTGTTTCGAATAACTGAAGTAAACCAGCCGCTTCAAGAACGATTTTGCAGTTCTTGCTTGAAGATGCAATGCCTATGCGAATACCATTGGCTTTAAGGTCCTCTATGAGCCTGACTGAGGAAGGATACACCTTTACGCCATCACGGACAAGTATCTCGTTGAATGCCCTGTCCTTCCTATTCCCAAGGCCACAGATGGTTTCGCTGTCCGGTGAATCGGAAGGATCGCCAAAAGGAATTTTAATATCCCGCGAAAGCAGAAAGGATTCAACACCTTTGTAGCGTGGTTTTCCATCAACATAAGGAAGATAATCGTCAGTATGGCTAAATTCATGAAATACTTCTCCATGTTCCTTTTCCCGCTGACGCATATAGTCATCAAACATTGCTTTCCAAGCAGTGCTATGCACTAATGCCGTTTGTGTAATTACTCCGTCCAGATCAAAAATAACGGTATCAAAAGGTAATTGGTTCATTTAAACGAGTATTTAATATCAGAAAACAATGGTGAGACAATTGTATAAAGGTACTAGAAAAATATCAGATTTTTGACAGCCCGAATCCATTAGCCGGAAGTTAGAAACAATAAACAGGTAATATTTTAGAGCTTAATCCAAGTATATCCCCAGGCAGGCAAGCGTAAAATATTGGAACCCGGAAGGTAGTCTAGAGGAAGACCAAGCACATCTGCACCAGATGTTATAGCTAATTCCGAAGAAATACACAATACAACCGGAGATTCAGAAATATTGTTGACGACCAGAATTTTATCGCCAGCTAACTTACGAATAAACGAGAGTACCTGATTAGCCGGTGTTCCATCCAATTTGTGTAATCCTATCCACTCCATATTACCACGACCAAATGCATTGTGTTTTTTTCGGGAGTGCAGCAACTGCCTGATCCGTGAATTCACAGAAAATGCAAATGAGTCTTTATTAGCAAGATCGGCAGTTACGGTTGGCCAATCCACCCGCCCGCGTACGAAGAATCGTGTATCATCTTTGCCTGTAAATGTTTTCATTTCATAATAATACTCTTCGTCGTTAACCTTTCCGAATTCATCACCATAATAGATCACCGGTGTTCCTGGTAAAGAAAGCATTATTGAATAAGCTAATCCTATCTTTTGAGGATCGTGGTCGAAAAGATCGGCAACACGGGCAGAAATACCTTCGCCCACCCGGAAATCCCAGCGCTGGTCTCGGCAATAGTGAGAATGAATGATATGACGATCTTCCGGTGTAACCATCTCCAGCGTGAGTTCATCGTGAAGGCGCAGGAACATGAACCATTGGTTGATGTCGGCAATAGCAGGAGTAACTGAAGGATGAAGCACCTGCCTTATTGGCTCTGAACTTTGTATTGCCAGTGCTTTAAATATCTGGGGCATAAGCGGAAAATGGTAACCTGCATGGCATTCATCGCCGACACCAAAATATTTTACTACTTCCAAAGGCGGCTGGCAGGCTTCGGCAAGGAGCAGGGTTTCCGGACGAACGAATTCAAATAACGCCCTGATAAAACGGATGATAGTGTGAGTTTTTGGAAGATTTTCACAATTTGTACCATCTTCCTTCCAAACGTAAGGAATAGCGTCAGCCCTGAACCCGTCCACGCCCTGCGAAAGCCAGAAAGTCAGAATACGGCCTATTTCAACCAACACTTTAGGGTTACGGTAATTCAGATCAGGCTGAAACTCAAAAAACCTGTGAAAATAGAACCAATCTCCATCTGCCTCCCAGTTGCTTGGGCACATGCCCTTAAAGAGCAACCGTGTTTCTTTGAACTTGTCTGTATCGTGGTTCCAGATATAATAATCGCGGTAAGGATTGTCGGGCGACTTGCGTGATTCGCGGAACCAAAAGTGCTCCTCTGATGTGTGGTTGAGAGCTATATCAAAAATCACATGGATATCACGTTTATGGGCTTCTTCGAGAAAATGGCGGAAAGCAGCTTGCCTGGTTGAATCCTGAGCTTCTACAGGCAGCCCTAGCAAGTCGGCACGGATACTTTTATAATCGCGGATATCGAAACCGGCATCGCGCATGGGCGAATCGAGAATTGGCAGAAGCCAGAGGCAACTCACCCCAAGTTGACGCAGGTAATCGAGTTTCGAAATAAGCCCTTCGAATGTTCCATTAAAAAGATCAACATACAGGGCGTAAACAATTGCGTCCTTATACCAGCCTGGATTGTGGGATCCAAAGTGAAGGTCTCCTTTAATATTAATGGCTTCGGCCAGAAACTCATCAAATAAAATATCAGCTTCGTTGTCGTAAAGTTCGCGCCAGCAAGAGCGCATTGTATCAACAGCAGGTGTATTTGTCATCCTTGTTTGCCTAAGTTCAAAATCAGGTGTAAAATTACAAGAATTCTCAATTATTCAGGGCTAAACATTTTGTTTTTTCATAACTACAGCCCCATTTACTTCAAATTCTGAGATTGGTTTATTCATTGTTCCTGTCATGTTACTTTGCAATAGCTTGTTCTGCAATGTCCATTCCCTATGTTCTATAAATGTATATCCCCGAAGAAAAACTATTTAAGTGAGGCTATTTAAAGAAGTTAATCCAAATGAGGAATGAGGATGTTGCGTTGAAAATGTCCCCCAATTAAAACAGTTACCAGATATTAACTACAAAAAGACCGTCTGATAGTTCAGACGGTCTTTCATTATAAATAAATTACAATATATACCTTTAGCAAAGGATAAAACCTATGGATTTATCGCACCGGCAGCTATGGCTGCATCGTTTTCAACAACCGACATGTCGCCGCCGTCAATCAAACCATCTCCGTTGCAATCATCAGGCAGATAACCTGAAACAGCATTAGCTGCATCATTTTCAACAATTGACATATCACCACCGTCCACAATAAAATCCTGGTTTACATCACCCCCAAAGATAACCCAGCGCCCATCAGACATCATCAACATATTTGAACCATAAGCTTTGGCCGGAGCATCAAAATTGTACGCAACCGGGCCGCTTGCAAATGATAAAGGTAATGCCGTTGATGTTGAAAGGCTGTTACGGTGTTTTATTGTAACATAGTACGACCCGCTATGGATGCCAGGGATAATGGCAGTAGCAGTTCCTGTTGTGCTCAGGTTTACATTTACAGGAGAATAAACAATAGTTGAATATGATGATGCATTGTGTAATTCAACGGTTATCTGGTCAGCAGTGGTACCCGGGAACTGGTTACCTACATCATTCTGAGCTTTCCTCATAGTGCCGCCGCCATTGTACAAGCCTTCCAGAAAAACAGTAAGGTTAAGGTTTTTATCGGCCCTTGTCTGGGATCCGGTGAATGTACCTAACGCTGTTAATCCGGTGGCTGATAATTGGTGTAATCCTAAGTTTGCTGCACTGAAGTAAGCCACGGATGTTGGTAAAAGACGGACACAATAGATCTGGCTTTCGGTACCCGACACATCAGCAAGAAGATACTGAAACGTAGCACTACAGCTAAAACCAGTAATTCCACTTTGTGTTACTCCCCAATAGCGGTTAAGGAAACTGCCGGTTGCAGGGCTACCCGGATATTGGGCATTCACAAGATTAACCCCTGCATAGTTACCGCTGCCATAAGAGCCGCCGGTAAATACCAGAGTAACAGGCGTATATTCTGCTGTACCGGTATTATCACCAACCGGGTATGTAAAACTGCCTGCAGCACTAAAGGATTTACGAAATTCCCCCGCACCTGTAGCTACTACCATGGATGAGGACGATGGAGAGCCAGCTACCGAAGCAGAAGTCCCCAGCAACAGGTTATTTGCTCCAAGTGTCACACGCCCGTTAGTGAGGCTTAAAACGCCATTTACAATGGTATTTCCATTTAATGAAACACCGGAAGAATTGCTAATAGTCAGATTTCCAAACGTATTCTTCCCGTTGACATTCTGAAGCGCAGCCCCGTTTAAAAGGAATGTCCCAACGCCAAGATCTGTTGATGAAACATTCTGATTATCCAGGTTTCCTGAAACATTTACAGTGCCGAGATTTGAAATTGCTCCTCCGCTTTTAATTGTTAACGACCCTATGTTAACCAATGTTGTACCCGCAGATACACGCACATTGGTTCCGCTTGTAATTGTACTATCGGCTCTTGCCGGTGAGATAATGCTAACCAGCAGGCAAATTGAAACAGCCAGACAGACGGCTTGGTTATAATTGCCTTTATTTAATAAAAAATGCAGTTCTTTCATGATACTTTTTTTAATTAAGAACATATTAACTTTCCGTAGAGTTAGACTTATTTTTTACAAATATAGATAGATAATAACATATATCAATTTTTTTTTCAGTTTAGGAATAATTTATTTTCAGTGTCAGATCATTATTCAGGTAATTTTTTGTTTCAAACAAAGGCGCAAAGGCGCATAGGATTGGTTGTTAGCATTAATTGACACTAAAAGAAGCATGTGCAAAATTTTGATAATTGGTGTTTTACAAAACATTACAGGACTATTGAATATTACATGCAATTATTTACTTTGACATATGCCCCCCATATATTCCTTTAACTGGCGGCGCTGTTGCCTGGCAAGGCCCAAGAGTTGCTTTAAACATATTATTCTCCTTTGCATTGAATCCAGTTTCAAGTTTAATATAATTTGCTGACTTATAAGTTACGTCCGTACCTAAACCTCCGGTAATTACTCTTGAGGAAGTGATATAGTCACTGGCTTGATAAAACTGGAATCCTGTGTAATTGGGATTGCTGGGATCATTGCCCGTGTTAAGCACGTACCCTGAAGGACACGCTGAATATAAAGCCGAAGTCCAAAGCCCTCTACCATAAGTTGCTGCCCTGATCAATCCACTCGTTTTATTTATTACCAGATCCGAAACTGGAACAGTGGGAAGGCCATTCATAAACGGGACCCAGTCTCCTATTGTCGCATTCCTGTAATATATCCCGATGTCTGTACCAATATATACTGCTGCATCAGGTGCAGCATTATTGTCTTCAAAGGCAATACAATTTACAACTACGTTGGGAAGTGTACCTGATATATTTGTCCAGGAAGCCCCACCGGTGGTTGATGAATATACTTTGAGCCCATCATAATAATCACCAACTGTTACAAACACGTTCAATGAAGCGTCCGGATTTACTACAATTGACGTAATACCGATACCTGGAAGCCCGGAACTTATACTTGTCCAACTTACTCCTGAATTATCAGATCGCCAGATAGAAGTGCCACTGGCAGCATACACCCTGCTGGTAATACTTGTACCAATAGCCATGGCGCTACTTCCGCTTGCACCCATATTAGTCCATGTACTTCCTCCGTTAATACTCTTGTATACATTCGTGTATCCGCCGTATATAATGCTCGAATTGGAAGGATCCATAATCAAAGGTGTAACCCATGTACCAGATGAACCTGCAGGTTGAATTCCTGACCAGGTTGAACCTGCATCAGTTGTCTTTTCTAATATTCCATCATAACGGGTCGTATAAAAAATATTTGCATTGGAATGATCAATCATTGCGTCCATACCATCGGCACCACGCAGATGCGACATGGTGGTGCTTCCCGTCCATTTATTGGAACCATTATCCTGTGTACCTCCTACCAACAAGTTGTAGTTACTCTCTATTCCGGCAATCCTGTACCATTGGGTATTGGCAATGCCTGGTGTGAGGTCGGTCCAGTTTAGTCCAAAATCGGTAGACCGGAAGATCCCGCCATCACTGCAGCAATAAAGATAATTGTTCAGGGGATTGATTGCCAGGTCATGAATATCAGCATGAGTATATCCAATAGTGTTTCCCCTTGTATCCCACCAGGAGCTAATCGCCCAGGTCGTCCCCCAGTTAGCTGAGGTCCATGTATTAATTCCTCCTACAATTACATTGGCTGAGGCTGTTCGGGAAACCGCCATAGCCAGATCATAACCGGTTTGGTGAGCATCATCGTTTCCGGTTGATGAATAGCCCAATACGTTTGGAGTAGTTGATCGGGTTGAGAAACTGCCCCCGCTATTGGTTGAGAGATAAAAACCTTTAAAGGAACCTATCCCGGTGGGAGGCCCGGCAAAAAGGTACACATAGGCAGAAGCTGCAGGACTGACCCCCAGGGCTATACGTTGACAACCGGTAGGCACTCCCGTTACAATTTGAGTCCAGGTATCTCCGGTATTTAACGACCTGTGGAACGAACTGGCACCTGATACATAAATACAGGTTGGATCACCCGGTTTAAATTCAAGATCGCGATAGCTACCTGCCAGTACAAGTGTCCAGTTTAATCCGGAATTCGTTGTTTTATATATGCCTTCAGTTGTAACGGCAAAGAGAATACCGGGATCACCCGGGTGAATCGCAAGTTTATATCCTCTTACATTTTCAGATACGATCCAGCTTAAACCCGTGCTGAGCCAGGTAACTCCTCCATTAACTGTTTTCAGCACCCCAATGGATTTTGTATCTCCCCCATCACCATCACCAGTAAGTATATACATAATATCTGTATTGTTGTAGTCCACTGCAATACCGGAAACACCAATCCTCGGCATTCCGTCAGTAAGTGGTATCCAGGATGTGCCACCGGTAGTGGTCTTCCACAAACCTCCGGAAGGCATTCCCAACCAAAAAATGTTCGAGTTTGCAGGATGAAAGGCAATTACGTTAATTCTCCCAACGCCCGGATTCCATCCTGCCAGGTTTGTATAATTAGTGGGTCCAAGTGATTGCCAGAATCCATTGGTGGCAAGGGGATTATAAACACCATTCTGACTGTATCGTTGCAATTCCCGTAGATAGGCCTCCCAGTTACGCGCCGTTACATTGGTAATCTTGCCATCCGGAGTTAACCTGCTTTGGTTGTAATATTCCCATCTTCTCCATTGAGTGTAGCCGGTTCCTCGTCCTTTATCCTTGCCTGAAAAATATTGATTGACGGACTGTTGGATACTGCTGAAATTACTGGATGCCGGATTCAGCCATAATTCGGACGGTGAATCCTGCTGCCCATATAAACTGACTGTAAGGATCAGCAATATGAGCGTAATGATTATGGTTATATGCTTTTTCATAAATATCTATTTAATCTTTGTGTCGGAAATGACCGAAATAATATTTAAGAATATATGAATCCCGTTTCCTTGATCATCGTTTTGGCTTTTCTCCGACAGGTTGATCATTTGCGCCTTTAATCTGTCGGTAATTGAACTCCTTTGCCGATTTTTCAGGAATGGGTTGCGAATCAGACCCATTTATATTTCTATAAATGATGATGTTTTTGGGGGCAGGAGCAGTGGGTTGTTCGTTATTAGCTTTAGAGGACTGCTGATCCCTGGTTTCGGTTATGATAACTGGAATAGCTTCTTTTTTAGAAGTAGAAATAGCTTCCAGTTTCGCGTCTGTCTGTTGATTTAGCGGTGGTTTCACAATAGTGCTTCCGCCTTCCTCTGTCGGCAATTTTGGATCAACCATTGGTGTTGTGATCTTTGCCGGGTTTTTGGACTGAGCTGCTCCCTGACTTCCCTGATCAGCAGGTAGCTTTGGATCAGAGGAGGGCACACTAATTACAACTGTCGAAGCATTTTCACCATCCTTACTTTTCAACATTTGATCCGATCCATCCTGAGCATGAACACACAAGTAGCCAAAAACAATCAGGATGAGAAAAGTATATTTAAGAATTCTTTCCATTTCTTTTGATTTAAGTATCCGGCAAAACTGCCTATTTGTTATTAATAACTTTCTTAATCAAAGCATTTTCTGATTTCAGAACATTGATTTCTTCCTTCATATCTGCAATTTGTTTGTTCTGATCGATCAGATGCAGGGTGAGTTCTTCAACTTTTTCTAACAGTTTGTTCTGTATTTCTCCCACTTTTATACCGCCAGCTTCGATCTCTTTAGCTGATGGAATCCCAGGTAAATGCTTGTTCTTTTGGATGCTTTGCTCCAGTTCTGGCAAACTAATTAACTTATAATCTTTGGCAAAAACATAATCAGGCCAACTAGCCAATGCCTGCACAAGAACTTCTGTACAGGCTATCTTGCCATTGACTGACAGGGAATATCCTGTAGCTTGCTGCTGGGTTCCTATCCTGAGATCATTAGCAATGTATACACTTCCAGAACTGAAATACCCTGCCCAGTTAGCTGCACCTCCATATGCATACCCATATATACCTATCCTGGTACCTGCAGTCCCGGAAGCAGAGCCATAAACGCCATAGGCATAACCGGAATAGCTACCTGCATTAGCAAAGGCATAGGTACCCATATAGCCACCTTCGCCATAGACTCCTATTCCATATCCTGGTTGTGGTTTTGAAATTCCTTCAATAGCACGTGTGTCAGTATATGCATTGTGCTTTACTTGTGAAGAGAATAGAGTATATAGGGAATCAGCAGCACCTTCACCAACTTTATATCCTTCAATCAAAACCCTCCCTTTGTATCTGCCTGCATAATTGACAGCTCCACCTTTTGCCTGTCCGAAGATGCCATAATTATTGGAAGTGGCATTTATCCCATCCGAAATAAAGATACCGGCATAATTATCCGTATTGTCATCATTATTCCATCCATAAACTGCCGCTCCATTGCCGCCTGCATTGGGTTTAATACCAAGAACTCCGGCATTAACAACATAAAAGGGGACACCCATATATGTAGGTTCAAGGACACCAAGCATCCCGGTGGCATAAACGAATGAGCTTTCATTATTACCTTTAATCGCTGCTCTTCCTGTAACATAGTTCGTTGTATTTAAACCGTTATTATCCGGATTTGTAAGACCGATACCCACCTTGCCGGAATTAAAGTAAATATCGGAACCATTTAGTTGCCAGTAATCATTTGACGAACTACCTACCCGTTGCCAGGCCGTTCCATTATAATAATAATAACCAGTTACTGCATCTGTTTGATAGATTATCAAACCTTCTACCGGAGAAGCAGGACGTTGAGCAAAAGTCATGCGGGGCACCAGCAATCCTTTTCCTGTCGCCTTCACATCCAACATGGATGAAGCATTTGGAGCAGAACCATCAGCATTAATGGCTACCTGGGCAGAGACATTTATCCCTATGGCCAGAAGTAAAAGAATAGTCAGATTTTTCATACGTTCTGTTTTAATAGATATTGAAAACCCTTTCATTCAAAGAAAGAGTAAGAATTCAATTCAGAAAGCAGGATGCACTACTGGTATGTGAGATAGCCAAGAATGTGGAGGCGGGGGCAGTAAATTCCGAAATAATGCAAAACAGTAAATCAGCAGTAAGCAAATAAGCTGGCAATATACAACGGAATTTCGAAAAATGCAAGAAAAAAAACCATTGTTGTCCGGCTAAATTTATATAACGTCCCTGACGGGACTTATTGAGCTTTTCATCTTATTCTCTACCAATATTGGCACAAGTCCCGTCGGGACGCAATAAATACAAGGGTTTTATGAATTTCGATATTTTTAGCCGGACAACAGTGAAAAAAAATATTGATTCACTGACCGATAAGAATTATATTACCGGATATTTTTCGGCTTGCATCGGCTATCATTCAGCACACAATGGCTATTTTTTATTTGTAATTTCTCTCATTCTGTACAAACAGAAAGTTTTCAGTAAATCCACAAGCTGGCTAACTAAAATGAATCAAATTGATGATTAATGTGGATTGTTGGTTAAGGATGAATATAAGCTATCGCTTATCTCTCAGGCAACGAAGCGAAACAGCCATTGACTTGTCACTATTAAATTGGTAGTTAAGCATATAGCCAAAGGTCATACCTACACCCAGAGTGTAATTGTACTGATTACTACTCCAGTAGTCGCTGCCCATACCCCGACCGCCCAGCGACGCCTGAGAAATATACCCTGCTGCATGCCTTTTTAACCCGGAGTTCCATAGGCCGGTCCATTCGGTCCAGTTGCCGGCTACACTCACATTTCCCCATTCAGTAGAAGTTGGGATACGCCAGCCGCTGCCAAGTTCAAGAGCGCATGGGTCATTGCCAATTAACCAGTCAGAAGTTTCATTTATGCTGTATGTCCAGGCTGTATTCGGTGTTCGGGTTGTACCATCATGTTTGTACCCCCGAATCCTGTTAAACTGCCAGTACCAGCCAGCTGAGGGTTCGGTGGCATCATCAACAGCTGTTGCCTGATGGTCAGCACCGAGGTTGCTGGTTATCCAGCATTTCGAAGGCGCTCCCGGTATATTTGTAACGATACCATATGTAACTGTTTTGGTTACAGGTGCTATTATTCCTGCCACATGGCTGATGATTGTTATGGATGTACCGCAAGGGCACGGCAAGGTTGCTGTGGTGGCCGTTCCCATATTTGCTGCTGATGCGTAGTCATTGATGCTATTATACTTATAGCCTGATGCCCAGGAGACAGTATTCCAATTCCATGCGAGCTGTGTAAGTTAAGGAACTTGCGTTCCGCTTACAGGCGTAAGAAGATTCATACAATTGGCACTTAGCGTGTACCATGTGCCCGCTATAAAAATTGACAGGCCTCCACCCATGCCCATCGCATTCTGTACGCAGTTTGTGCAATAAACAACAAGCCCGTCAGCAGGGTTAACAATAGCATTGAGTTCTGCATGTGTCATCCGGGGCGGGAGAAAACCCTTTGCAATACTTTTTGCATCCAAAATAGCCGAATTATCTGGCAAACTGCCATCCGTATTAACAGCTAACTAGGAAAAGAGCAAACTGTTGCTGAGAAATAGCAAAGTAATAAGAAAGGATAATTTCTTCATGGTCTGTAGTTTTTAACAGTGAATACAAGGCAATCAGGTAGTGCGTCAAGTTTGACCAGGATAATTTATAAAAAAGTTTGCCATCTCAGTGATATACATTATCGTTGAGACAACAAACTTTTAGATATACAAAAATATATAAAAATCTACATATATGTATCTTTTAACAGGAAAATGCGAATGTTACCGGATGAATGATTTTAATTCATCAGGGGTAGCTGGGGTAGCAACAATAGCTTTAGTTGTTGCATCAAGGACTATCATTACCGGAGTGGCAAGAATAAAGTAATCATTGGCCACCTTGCTGCGCACGCCATCAGCAGCCCGCAAGTGTTTCCAACCGTTTAATGTCACTATTTTCTGCTCCCATGCCTTTATTTCCGTCTCCGTTTCGTCGAGGCTTATAGCCACAACTGATACTTTTTGCTTTATTTCTGACTCAGCAAGCCAAGGGTAAAGAACCTTTACTGTTTCAGCGCAATGGCTGCAATCGGCTGACCAGAAAAGCAGCAGGATATAAGGCGAAGATGGATTAAAATCGTAGAGTTTGAAAAGGTTTCCAAGGGAGTCCTTCAACTCAATGTCCGCAGCCTTGCTTCCTTTCACTAATGTTTCCATTCCTTTTAACCTGCGTTCAATTTCCATTCTTTTGGAAGTAAGGCAATTGGGATCGTCCAGATACTGTTGAAGCACTTTCATACCTTCCGGCAGATTATTGCTTTCAAAACCCTTGAAAAAATAATCAACCATCCAGCCATACACGATGGGGTTCCCTTGTTTAGCTTTTTCAACAGCAGCGTGGGCAGCAGAGGCAACAAGCGAATCGCGCAGGGCAGTGGTTTTTGCCAACTGCATGTGCAGGTTCACGTAGCTGTTCATAAATTCGTTGAGCTGCGAGGTTTTTATAATCACAGGATCGTTGAAGTCAATTCCATCAAAATAATGGCTGATAACGCTGAATGCCCTTTCTTTTTCGGTGCCCTTCCAGGGAACTTCAGGGACATACTGAAACCTGTAAAGACTGCTGATAAATAATTTCCTGTCATGTTTTACGCGATCAGCGAGCCACTGGTTGTAAGCCTCCCTCCTCTTCTCATATTCGTCAATGCCTTGCTGGTAGAACTTTGATTTGGTATCGTCGTAATTTGCCAGGAATTGCTGCAGAAGGCCCAGTTTTTCTTTCTGCCTGCCATTCTCTTTCATAAACAAGACAAAAGCTGCATTTTCCCGCTCCCCTTTCTGCATCCAGGTGCTGTCGGGATTGTTGGCCTGCATGGGGCTTACCCAAAGTTCAATGTCCTGGTCGTTGATGATGATGTTCTTTTCGGAAGGATAAGGCGTGCTTTCTTTCTTCTCCTTATAATCGAAGCGAAGAACAAACTCGCCCGGCAGGTGTTCCGCAGGAACTTTTAATGTTGCAGTTTCACCATTTTTAACGCCCTGCACTTCCACGATGGTTTTAAAGGCTTTTGTGCCGGATAATCCCATGAGGCTTATTTTGCTTTCGGAAACGCCACGGAGGTGAATGGTCAGGTTTACATCCTTTGACTGTGCCAATATCAATGATACCGGCGCCAGCCATAGAAAAACGGCGATGATAATTTTAAATCCTGTTCCTGAGAAATGTTTAGTCATATTTTAAATTTCATTGTTACAAAAGAGTATTGTCTTTCAAGCAGAGGACAAAGTTAAGATTAATGACTTTTGAAGCTTTAGTTACAACCATCTTAATGTTTTTATGTTCTTGCAAATTTAACCAAGGGTTTAATGTCTCCGTTGTCAGCAGTAAGGATGGCATTCAAATATGTTGATCTTGACCCGCACTTTTGATTAAGGTTTGCATTACTCCATGTAAAAACCGGTTCTCCAAAAATATGACTTTTAATAATATCAATACTCCGTTAACTTTTTATTTCTCGCAACTTAGCGAAGCGTTCTCATGAGCGCAGCGAACTTAGCGAAGCAT
>CAZEDO010000064.1:0-21705 GCA_964511085.1 uncultured Lentimicrobiaceae bacterium | reverse complement strand
CTGAACAGCAATCAATGACAGCATTAAGAGGCATTCCGGAGCAATCAATGATAGTATTTTATCACCAGTTCTGTTCTCAATTGAGGCAAATATTTCGGCTTGACCTTGCTTAACCGATCCTTCCATTTGTAGTAAATCAGGCAGCCACCTGTATTCTGAAGGAATACTGCCAATGAGGATATGAAGAAGCCCTGTTTGTGGGTCACCTGCCTTAAATTGAGGGAATTGATCGTGGTTTAAATCAAGTAACCGGTATGCTCTTCCAATTTCAAGAGAAGGTGACAGATAACTTCCAAACCGTGCATCAATATATGCCATCTGCAGATGGATTTGAGCAAGAGCTGGTCGCCTGTAAGCATCTGCTTTATCTGATTTCTCAATTATTTCAATACTACGCTTGGCCAGAGCCCCCATAGCGGCAATTTCCTTTTGATCTTCACTTAATATTGCTTTAAGAAAAGCAATATTATTTTCAAGAACTATTGCCAGTTGGTTTTCCGGACGAGCTGCTTTTTCACGTGAAATCAAAATACCTGCTTCATTTAATTGAAGCCGCAGCATAGCTTGGTGAGCCTTAATGCAATTATCAGTGATGTCGAATGTGGCGAAGGCGACAAGAGCCTTACAAACTAATAAGAGTATCAGGATATTCCTTAGCATAGATGCTCTTGTTGTAGGGCTAAAGTAAAAAAAAAGAAGCCTTGTGGACTCCTTTTTTATGAATGAAATAAAAATAAATTAAAAATCAGTCAGGTACTGACTCGTTTAAAGCTTTGTCAACGAGGATACGCCCACAGTATTCGCAAACTATAATTTTTTTGTGCATACGGATATCCAGCTGCCGCTGAGGAGGAATAGCGGAATAACAGCCACCACATGCATCGCGTTCCACTGAAACAACTGCCAGGCCGTTTCTGGCATTTTTCCTGATGCGTTTATATGCTGTTAGAAGGCGCTCTTCTATGAACTTCTGATTTTCCTCCGATTTCTTCATCAAAGTTTGCTCTTCTTTTTCAGTTTCAGTAACGATATCCGAAAGTTCAGCACGTTTGATTTCAAGGTCGTTACGACGTTCGTTCAATATGGTCTGGGCACTATCGATTTCTTCCTTTTTACTGCTCAGAAGAAGATTGAATTCACGGATGCGTTTCTCGGCAAGTTGAATTTCGAGGTTCTGGAATTCGATTTCTTTGGTAAGAGAGTCATATTCGCGATTGTTGCGAACATTCATTTGCTGCTCTTCATAGCGTTTGATCAGGACCTGACAATCCTTGATAGAAAAATCCTTCTCATGAATTGATTTTTCGAGAGTCTCTATCTCCTGAATATAATTCTCAGTACGTGTTTCAAGACCGATGATTTCGTCTTCAAGATCTTCGACCTCAAGCGGTAATTCACCACGGATGATTCTGATTTTATCAATCTGTGAATCTATCTGCTGTAAGTTGAACAAGGCAAACAATCTTTTCTCGATTGATATTTCAGAACTTTCTTCCACTTCGCTTTCAGCAACGGGTAATGTTGCTATAATTTCTTCAACCTGAACGGGAACATCCGTCTTGTTAGCAGTGTCAGTACTAGTTTTCTTTTGTTTTGCGGCCTTTACTATTTCTTTTGCCATACTAAAATATATGTTATGCTGCTGATTTACAAATAAATAATTGGGTTCGTAAGTGTTTTTGAAATAAGGACTGCAAAATTAGGAAATTTTTCTGTTAATAAGGTAAACAATAATTCTTTTGTAAACTGTTCACTTTCATAGTGTCCGATATCGGCAATCAGGATTTGGTCTTCGGCCATAAAAAAGTCGTGGTATTTTATATCTCCTGTCAGGAAAACATCAGCCCCTGCTGAAATAGCGTCCTTCAGCAGGAAACTGCCGGATCCTCCACATAATGCTACAGATTTTATTTGTTTTCCTGAAATGGCAGTATGGCGAATTGTACTTCCACCAAGTATTTTTTTTACCCGCGAGAGGAAATCATACTCATTTTCGGGCTCACTTAGTTCCCCAATCATGCCAGAACCAGCTCCCTGGAAGTTGTTTTCGATCCTATAAATATCATAAGCAACCTCTTCGTATGGATGGGAAGCAAGCAATGCCCTAACGACTGAAGCCTGGCAATAGGAAGGGAATACTGTTTCAATCCGAACTTCATTTTCAAAATGCAATTCGTTAACAAAGCCAACATAAGGGTTTGCATTTTCCAACGCACGGAACGACCCTGATCCTGATGTGTTGAAACTGCAATTGTCGTAGTTACCGATATATCCTGCTCCTGCATTGAATAAAGCTTGCCTGATATTTTCTGCATGATCCAAAGGGCAGAAAGTCACTAGTTTACGTAGCAAACCGGAGGCTGGTTTTAGCACCCTGCAATTCTTCAACCCGATTTTTTGGCTGAAAATAGCATTTACTCCGGATGCGGTATTATCCAGGTTTGTGTGTGCAGCATAAATAGCTATCCCTTTCTGAATGCATTGTTCAACTATCCGCTCAACAGCATTGCCCCAGGTGAGTTTGGTTATTCCCCGGAATATCAGAGGGTGATGTGAGATTATGATATCACATTCACGACTGATTGCTTCTTCAATGATAGTTTCTGTTATATCAATACATATCAATGCCCGATGCACTTCCTTATCAGGATGCCCTATCAGTAAGCCTGCATTATCATAATTCTCCTGTAATGAAAGAGGAGCAAAGGTCTCAATACAAGAAGTTAGGTCATTTATTATCATGTGGATTATGATTAACACATCAATTTGCAAATATACGATTGCTACTGCTTGTCCATCGGACAAAACTTAGTATTTTTAGTCCGTGGAAATAATTAGAATATTGCTTCTTCCGTTAGCTGTTATTTACAGGGTTATAATGGCCCTAAGAAACATGCTTTTCGATGTGCATTTATTTTCTTCCACGTATTTCAATATACCTGTTATATCTGTAGGTAACCTTAGTACCGGCGGTACTGGCAAAACCCCGCATGTGGAGTACTTGCTCCGGCTATTACAACCCGGATTTAGTTTAGCCACACTCAGCCGTGGCTATGGAAGAACTACCAAAGGTTTTAGGATAGCAGGGGAAAAGGATAAAACGCCGGAAGTTGGGGATGAACCTCTGCAATATTTTAAAAAATTCCCTGGGATTGTGGTAGCTGTTGATGAATCACGCCGGCACGGGATAACCCAATTACTTGACCTTAATCCAGTTCCGGATGTAATCTTATTGGACGATGCTTTTCAACACAGGTGGGTTAAACCCGGCCTTTCTCTATTGCTTACCGATTATCAAAAACTCTACTCCGACGATTATCTGCTTCCTGCCGGAAGCCTTCGCGAACCAATATCAGGAGCAAAACGGGCTGATATAATTATTGTTACTAAGTCCCCAAAAGTCTTGTCGCCAATAATCAGTCGCGAAATAGTTGCCAAATTAAAACCAAAGGCTGATCAGCAAATCCTGTTTTCCTACATCCGGCATGGGGATTGGACACCTTTTGGTGGGGGATCCGCTCAGTCACCACCATCGAAGCGTGTAAATACAATCATGCTTGTTGCTGGTATAGCCAATTCATATCCACTGCAGGAACATCTGCGCCAAAACTGTGAGGAACTTGTTACCATTTCATTTCCCGATCATCACAGATATAGCAGAAAGGATATGGACTTAATCCAAACCAGTTTTGAAAAAATAGTTTCTCGTAATAGAATAATAATTACAACTGAAAAAGATGCTATGCGTCTTCTATGCCAGCAATACGAAAAATGGGTAAGTTTGCTGCCTTGGTATTACATCCCAATCGAAATCGAATTTCACAAAGAAAATAAAGAACAATTTAACAAACTCATACTAAACTATGTTACAGAAAGTACAGGAAACAGCCGCCTTCATCAAGGCAAGAATTAAATCCAGCCCCGAAATCGGAATTATTTTAGGAACAGGTTTGGGCGGCCTTATCAACGAAATTGAAGACCAGGTAGCTTTACTTTATAAGGACATTCCAAATTTTCCTGTTTCAACAGTAGAAGGACATGTAGGTCAATTGATCTTTGGAAAGCTTGGCGGTCGCAATATCGTAGCCATGCAAGGCAGGTTCCATTATTATGAAGGATACAGCATGCAGGAAGTCACATTCCCTATACGGGTTATGAAACTGCTTGGTATCGAGCTGTTGGTGCTTTCAAACGCAAGCGGCGGACTGAATCCTTCTTTCAGGATTGGTGATCTGATGATAATAACTGATCACATAAACCTGATGCCGTCTAACCCTCTGATTGGTGCTAACGATGATAAACTTGGCCCACGTTTCCCTGATATGAGCGAAGCTTATGACAAACACATTATCGGTAAAGCGTTGAAAATAGTACGCGAACATAATATCAATTACCAGACTGGAGTCTATGCTGGGGTTTCTGGCCCTACATTTGAAACCCCGGCGGAATATAATTATATCCGCATTATCGGAGCCGATGCTGTTGGTATGTCTACTGTTCCGGAAGTGATAGTAGCAAGGCATATGGGCTTGCTTTGCTTTGCTGTTTCGGTAATTTCAGATCTTGGTGTAGCAGGTAAGATTGTTGAAATAACCCACAAAGAAGTAATTGATGCAGCAAGTATTGCAGAACCACGTATGACTCTGCTTATCAGTGAACTACTTAAGGCTATTTGATAAAAAAAAGATCAGATTTGGTAATTCTCGTTGTACTCCGGCTGTTGATTTAGAATCAGTAATTTCACGTTAATATCTTATTCAATCTTAGCGCGCAGGAAAATCCTTGTCCATAATCTTCAAACGCCAGGAACGACCCAAAGAAAATTTCCGGTAGCGGAGAAATGAAGTGGCAACCCCTGTGCCGACCACAATTGAAGATGCAATCAAAGTCCCGTGGTCAATAATTGTGGATTCTTTGTTAATAGCGTTGTTAACCCCGGTCAGGAGAAAATAACCTAATCCGGCAGTAGTCGCTGCCCGCGAAAATACATGCATCATTTTAAGGGGGCGGTAAACTGCAATTACATTTGCAGGATTAACTATTTCCAGGTAATTCACAACAAAAGACGTGTCGGTTATCCGGCTGATTCCTCCATAAATTTTGCGCATGTTGCGTTTGTCAGTCAACCTGATTTCATCGCCAACTCTGAAAATATAATATTTTGTAGTACCAGGCCGTTCAAGTATTAGAAATTTCTGTGACCAGGCCGAACCAGTAATACACATAATCAAGGTAAAAATTGCAAGAGTCCGGTTCATCTGATTAGAATATGGGGCGGTTTAACAAAGTTACAAAATTTAAAGAGCATTAGCACAAAGAGGTGATGAAAAAGAATTTTCGATCTTTGCATTCACAAGTTGATTTGAAATTCAAATGAAGATAACACGCAAATGGATATTTTGGATATTTCAGGCTGTGATTCTGTTCACATCCTGCATGCATCATAAAGGCCCCGTATTATCTGATATCTCGATCTCAGGGAAAATAAGCAATGCGGCAAACAAGGTAATCCACCTCAGCGAATTGGATGTTAACAAAGTAAAGGCCATTGACTCGGCAACCCTGGATGAGGATGGGAAATTTAGATTTACAATCAAGCCTGCTGGAAGCATGTTTCTTTTGATTTCAATAAAGCCGGATCAACAGATTATCCTGGTTGCCGATCCTGGCGAAGACATTCATATGAATGGCAATGCCCGTGAACTTATAAGTACAACAGGTGTAACAGGCTCGCCGGCTTCCCTCCTGCTACTCGGTTTTGAGAAATATACCCGGATCAATCAAAGGAAAGTAGATTCATTGGGGCAGGTATTCCTTAATAGCCGTTCAGACCCGGATTTTGTCATCGTCAGGCAACAGCTCGATTCAACTTATCAGGCAATTGCAAAGGATCAGCGCAAATACATGGAACGGTTTATTGATGAGCATTCCGGTTCTTTAGCTTCGCTTATTGTTCTTAACAGGAATTTCGGCCCCAAACCTGTATTTGATAAAAAAAAGGACATGCAATACTTTAAAAAGATTGACAGTGGCCTTATGGCTACTTATCCCGGAAATAAGAATGTTATTGATCATTACAGCAGGGTAAAAGCCATGATTGCCTTACAAAGCAAGGAAATTTCAACCGACAGCCTTCTTACTCCCGGTATGCCGGCGCCCGATTTACGGTTGAATAATGAAGAAGGTATTCCGATGGCTCTTTCATCACTTAAAGGAAAAATAGTGCTGGTATACTTTTGGGCAGCAATAGATGCACCAAGCCGCAAGTATATCCGACAACTCATTCCCATATACAAAGCAAACCGGAAAAATGGATTTGAAATATTTGGGGTAGCGCTGGAGCCCAATCGTGCCTTATGGTTTAATGCTGTAAAACTGGACAAACCAGGAGGTGTCCAGGTGAATGCAGGTAACGATCTTAATTCCCCGGAAGCTGAGCTATTCGGAGTGAAAAATCTGCCATATGCTTTACTTATTGCAAGGGATGGAAAGATATTGAAGAGAGATGTTAAACTTGACGAACTTAAAAAACAGTTGCCCGACTTTTTAAAAAAATGAGTATTTTGATCGTCTGGAGTTTGGATTGACTAAAATTTACAAGGCATTTCTTCATTCCAAATTTATACGTAAATTGCCACACTTAAACATTGAATTATTGACTTCTACACGCACAAAATTCTATTTTATTTCAGATTTTCATCTGGGGATTCCTGATTACGAAAGCAGTCTGCAGCGCGAAAAACGTTTTGTTCGTCTGCTCGACGAAGCCAAAAATGACGCATCTGCTATATACCTGATGGGTGATATTTTCGATTTTTGGTTCGAGTATAATACAGTCATTCCAAAAGGTTTTACCAGGCTCTTCGGGAAGTTGGCTGAAATAACTGATTCCGGCATCCCTGTTCATCTGTTCAGGGGAAATCATGATATATGGGCCTTTAATTACCTCGAAACTGAATTGCATATTCAACTTCACCGGACTTCAGAAATTGTAATACTCGGGAAAAAGAAATTTTTTCTCTCCCATGGCGATGGGATAGGCCCTGGCGATCATGGCTATAAATTACTTAAAAAGCTTTTCGAGTTCCGTCCCAACCAGTGGTTATTCCGATGGTTGCATCCGGACATTGGCTCGCGTTTGGCGCTGTATTTTTCGCGAAAAAGCCGTATTGCGAACATAATTAAAGAAGGGCGTATTGAAAAAACCGGTATTTACGACAATGAACGCCTGGTAATTTTCAGCCGTAAGATGGCTGCAGAAGATCCATCTATCGATTATTTTATTTTTGGACATCGCCACCTGCCAATAGATATTCCAATTTCAGCAAATGCCCGCTGTATCATACTTGGCGACTGGGTAACAAATTTCACTTATGCGGTATTTGATGGCGAAGATCTTCACCTGAATCATTTTCCTGATGTTTAGGCAAATTTAAGCACAAGCTCTGCCAAACGGGCGGCGTAGCCACATTCGTTGTCGTACCATGCAACAATCTTTACCAGATTGTTTTTATCTCCCAGCACAGCTGTTAGTCCGGCGTCAAACACTGCAGAATGTGTATTGCCAATGATATCAATTGAAACAATAGGGTCTTCGGTATATTGAAGGATCCCTTTTAATTTTCCCTGGGCAGCCTTGCGAAATGCAGAATTTATTGCCTTAATACTTGCAGATTTTCGCAATGTACAGGTGAGATCGGTGAGCGACCCATCGGGAACCGGCACCCGGATGCCTGCACCTCCCAGGTTATGTTCCAGGTGAGGGAATATTTTAGTTGCTGCTTTAGCTGCGCCGGTTGTGGTAGGAATGATGGAATATGCCGCTGCCCTTCCACGCCGCCAGTCGCTGTGCGGTGCATCAATAAGGTTCTGGTCGCGTGTGTACGAATGTACTGTTGTTATAAAGCCTTCTTCTATGCCCCAGATATCATCCAGCACCTTAATCATTGGAGCTACGCAATTGGTAGTGCAGGACGCGTTAGAAATTATGATGTCGTCAGGTGAAATAATATGTTCGTTTATTCCAAGTACGATATATTTAATATCATCAGCTTCAGCTTTGGCAGGAGCCGAGATAATTACTTTCCTGGCACCGGCTTCAATGTGCTTTATTGCATTTTCTTTATCCACAAATTTTCCGGTCGATTCGATAACAACGTCTATTTTAAGAGCTCCCCAATCAATACTACCAGGGGCTTTAGATGAAAAAATCCTGATCTTTTGTCCTTTAACTTCCAGATGTCCGTCAGCCACTTTTACCCTTCCTTTAAAATGCCCGTGAACCGAATCGTATTTGAGCAAATGACACAATGTTGCTGGATCAGCAAGGTCGTTAATCGCAACAATACTGACATCAGGATATCTGAGCAACTGGCGTAACGTGATGCGGCCTATCCTGCCAAAACCGTTAATAGCTACTCTGATCTTTTTCATGTTATTTACGTTTTAACTACAGTTCAAAAGTAGCATCTTTTCACAAAATAGAAATTATAAAGAGATTTCAGGATGATGTACCTGGGAAACTCATGATATCTATATCGTTTGTAATGTGTTTCTGACAGAAATATTTACATTTACACTAAAAATAACACACTATGGAAAATATCAGATCATATATCAAAACCCATGAAGCCCGCTTCATTGAAGAACTCTTCGGACTTATCCGGATTCCTTCCATCAGTTCGGTAAGCGAACACAAGGACGATATGGTGAAAGCAGCGGAGTATCTGGTTGCTCAGCTAAAAAATGCTGGTGCAGACAGCGCTGCTGTGTATGTAACGTCCGGACATCCGGTGGTTTTCGGACAGAAAATAACTGACCCAAACAAACCTACAGTGCTGGTATATGGTCATTACGACGTAATGCCCGTTGACCCGCTGGATTTGTGGGATACTCCACCTTTTGAACCTTATATTAAAGATGGCAAAATTTATGCCCGTGGCTCGGCTGATGATAAAGGCCAGCTTTTTATGCAGGTAAAAGCTTTCGAACTTTTACTCGCACAAGGATCATTGCCATGCAATGTGAAATTTATGATTGAAGGGGAGGAAGAAATGGGTTCTCCCGCACTTGGCATCTGGTGTAAGGAAAACAAAGAGATGCTTGCAGCCGACGTAATACTGGTAAGTGATACCAGCATGATTGCCATTGACATCCCAAGTATAACTGTTGGACTGCGCGGTCTGGCTTACATGGAAGTGGAGGTGACCGGCCCGGACAAGGACTTACACTCTGGTTTATATGGTGGTGCTGTAGCAAATCCAGCGAATGTGCTATCAAAAATAATTGCATCGCTCCACGACGAAAATAATCATATCACCATACCCGGTTTTTATGACAATGTGATGGAAATAACTATGGGCGAACGCGGTGACATGGCACGCGCTCCGTTCAATCTGGATGAGTACAAAAAGAAAATAGGTATTAATGAAGTATGGGGCGAATCAGGTTACACAGTGAATGAACGCACCGGAATCCGCCCGACTCTGGATGTTAATGGTATCTGGGGTGGTTATACCGGCGAAGGTTCAAAGACTGTACTTCCTGCAAAAGCTTCAGCCAAAATAAGCATGCGATTGGTGCCATATCAGGATCCGGATAAAATCGCTGAGCTTTTTACAAATCATATTCAAAAAATTGCTCCGCCAACGGTAAAAGTGAAAGTTATTGCCCATCATGGTGGGATTCCTTATGTTTCGCCTGTGGATACCGCGGCCTACAGGGCGGCAAGCAGAGCTTACGAATCTACCTTTGGGAAAATTCCGATCCCGGTGCGCAGCGGGGGAAGTATTCCAATTATAAGTACGTTTGAGCAAGTGCTTGGAATAAAAAGCATCCTGATGGGATTTGGCCTGGATACCGATGCAGCTCATTCTCCTAACGAGAACTACCACCTGGAGTGCTTCCGAAATGGCATAGAGACAATTGCCAAATGGTATGGGTTTTATATGGAGGAAATGGGAAAATAGTCGTCCTGAATCCTATGAGGATGAATTGACGTATTTCTATCTGTTAACGTTTTTTCTGCGAAGTTTGTCAGTCTTTATCATCTGATTCCTTCTGCATTTCCTGACCAGCAGGAATTCCGGAAGTCTGGCTTCTTAATTCCGAATGCCTGATCTGACCACCAGTTTTTGCAACATAGGCCATCCATCCAGCTGCTAAAAGCGATAGTGCAAATGCGGCAATCACAAGGTTTTTGGCTCCTTTTTCTTTCTTCCAGATGCTGTAAAAAGCCATTGCTGACAGCAAACCTGAAGGAATTAATATCCATAACGCCATATAAGCCATGTTCTCATGATGATCGATCATAGCTTCTGAAGTGCCCGGAATTGCATTTACTGCTTCACCGGCAGGGTCTCCGGTAAATAAAGCCACCGCAGACATTAGGGCAGCAAAAACTAAAGTGGCAAGACCTGTTTGTTTAACAGTATCATTCTTAAGAATAATACCTGCTAATAAAATCAGGATACCGAAAATGGTACCTAAAATAGGAAAATGATTTACCAGAAGGTGTGGATAGGCTCCTAACATAATGTTGATTTTATAGGTTAATAATTGTTCTATATTGAATGTCGAATATCGATTAACGATTGCTGATTTTAGAAGAAGTTGAACTTCGAAATTCTTAAATCGTTAATCCTGCTTGCAGCAGGCATGCTTGTTCTTAAATACTTATTTACTTAAAAGAGATAAGGTATTTTTTTAACAACATTGATCTATTTCAGAGTTTTCTTATTGTATGCCTCTACCCCACTATCCAGGAATTTTACAAACGCATCAATATTCAAATCATATGCTCTGGCCGGCACCAACAGGTTTCCTTCAGAATCCAGCATAACATAAAATGGCTGCGCATTGGCCTTGAAACGGTTGATCTGAATTTCGGTATTTTTCTTGCCAAGCAGTTTTATTTCACGTCCGGCCTTATTTGTATATTGTTCCTCTTTGGGCAATTCGATAGTTTTATCGTCAACATAAAGCGCTACCAAAACAAAATTTTCGCGTAACCTTTTAAGTACCTGCGGATCGCTCCAGACGCGGTTTTCCATCTCGCGGCAATTGGTGCACCCATGACCTGTAAAGTCAACAAAAATGGGTTTGTTCAGCTCTTTGGAAACTTTGAGTGCCTGGTCAAAATCGAAATAGCCCTGCAAACCAAGCGGTAGTTTAAGAATGTCGGCATATTTGGGTGCTTCTGTTATATTAGCGCTTTTTGCATCACCTCCTCCACCTCCGGCATTTTCGCGTGAAATGGCATTTATATCAAAATCCTGAGATTCCATCGGCGGAAGCCAGCCTGAAATACCTTTCAAAGGTGCGCCCCATAGCCCGGGGATCAGGTAAACAACAAATGTAAAAGTCGCAATAATAAGCATCAGGCGCGAAAACGACCTCACGACCGGGTAATCGCTGTCGTGCGGGAATTTGATTTTTCCGAGCAGATAAAAGCCCATCATCGTAAAGATTACAATCCAAAAACCAAGATAGATTTCGCGATCCAGAATTCCCCAATGGTATGTTTGGTCAGGAACATTCAGGAACTTGAGAGCGAAAGCAAGTTCGATAAAGCCAAGTACTACTTTGACTGAGTTAAGCCAGCCACCAGCTTTAGGCATCTTATTGAGCCATTGCGGGAAGAATGCAAACAGCGTGAATGGAATGGCAAATGCCAGCGAGAATCCTAACATGCCGATAACAGGCTTTAGCACTTGTCCGCCAACAGCCTGCACAACCACGGTTCCTACAATGGGTCCTGTACACGAGAATGAAACCAACACCAGCGTCATCGCCATGAAGATGGTTCCCATCACACCTCCTTTTTCTTCATTTTGAACACTTTTATTTACCAGCCAACTGGGGACGGTAATTTCAAAATAGCCAAAAAAGGATGCTGCAAAAGCAATAAAAATGAGAAAGAAAAGCACGTTCGGTATCCAGTGTGTGCTAAGCCAGTTGCCGAAATCAGCGCCAAAAAGGACTGAAATCAGCACACCGAAAATTACATAAATGGCAATGATTGACAGCCCGTAGATGATAGCCTGAACCTTTCCTTTGGAGCCGCTTTTCATAAAATAAGAAACTGTCATGGGTATCATCGGGAAAACACATGGAGTCAGAATGGCAAGGAGTCCCCAGCCGAATGCCTGAAGGAAAAACCACCATAACGTGGAATTGTTGCCATCAAACCCGGATGATTTTTCAGGAACTACTTTAGCTTTTGCAGCCGTATCAGCTTTTGCAACAGGACTCGTTGTCGCAACAGCAGAATCACTGACTTTAGAGTTGGCTTTGATTACTTCGGGAGTGGAGCTTTCAACGCCAACTGTTTTCGCGCCTTCCAGCGTGAAAGAAAAGGTTGGACTATCAACAAGGCACTGCTTGTTGTCACAGGTTTCAAAGTCAACTATACCGGTTATTTTAACAGGCTTATCACTTGTTATTTTAACTTTTTGAGTGAAGATAGCTTTCTGCACGTAATATTCCACGTTCATCTCGAACATATCATCGTACTCGATAATTGGCTTTGGCTGGATTACCTTGCCGGTTAATTTATAACCTACAGGTTTATTAAATGTAAATATCGTCGGATTAGGGCCGTTATCCGGATCAATTACTGTTTGAGAATACAAATGCCATCCTGCCTGAATGGTGGCGATAAATTGCAATTCGGCTTCTGTATCATTGATCCGGTTTGCCTTGAATGACCACTTTACAGGTGTGAGAATTTGTGCACATACCTGCGATGCTCTTGCGGAGAACAGTAGGATGAATGCGAGAAATATAACCGGCTTGCTGATCTTTATTACTTTTATCATTGGTAGGTTTTGTTGTACCGGAAGAGCTTATAAAAAGAATATGTATGGCACAAAGATATTTATTTCCCGTCAACTTTTTTGTCTTGACTTGAGGATGTTTCAGACATGCGGATCACCCTTGCCTGTTGTGTTTGTTTCGTAATCCTGAAGCGTTCGTCAATCCGCTTGCCTGCAATCCATACTATTTCTCCGGCAGAAAGTAATATCCATGTTTTTTCTTTTTCAGGAACCGAAAGTCTGATATCTGTAAGGAAATCACTAACTTTTTTCCATCCTTTCATTCCAAAAGGAATAAAGCGGTCGCCTTTGTGCCATAAGCGCAATGTGAGCGGATATTTTAATTTGGCAGCATCGAGACATGCTGAAGCAGGGTCATGAAGTATGTCCAGTGTTTCCGCAACCGGTAATGTTTGGAATTCAATCGGGAAAGGGAAGGAAAGACCTTGAGTTTCCTCATCAATTAAAAATTCCTTTTGCTCAGGATTGAGGTTCGAAAGCGGTTCAATAATTAAAAATTTGCGGTCTTTTACCAAACGATGTGTCGGCGAAAAAAACATTTTTCCTGAAATACCGTCCAATGCTTCTTCGATATCTTTTGCAACACTAGTGCTAAATCCGTATGGTTGCAAGATGAGAAAAATCCATGTATTTAATGGCTGCAGCTCTTTTAACTTTCCAATTTCGATTTGAATGTGATCCGGTTTATTAATTAATATCCGGCTGGTAATTTCACGCACCTGCCGGCTCAGTATATCTTCAACACCACGCAGGTGTTGCATCGTCTGGTCGAGCTTATTACTGAATGCAGGATCGATATCCATAAGTACTGGCATCAGTTCGTGCCTCAGGCGGTTTCGTAAATATTTCCGGCTTTTGTTAGAGCTGTCTTCCCTGTAAACAAGCCTGTTATCGCGCACAAATTCATCTATCTGATCCCTGGTGGCAAAAAGCAGTGGCCTCACTAGCTGTCCCTGCTTTGGAAGGATGCCATGTATTCCTGCTAATCCCGCACCACGCAAAAGATTAATGAAAAAAGTCTCTGTTTGATCGTCAAGATGATGGGCAGTGGCAACAACATTATATCCTTCGGCTTTTAAGAGTTGACCGAACCATTCGTAGCGCAAATCACGTGCAGCCATTTGAATGGAAATCCCTTTGTCTCTTGCATAATCCGATGTTTCAAAACATTTGGAATAAAATTTCACTCCATATTCTGATGCTAATTGCCCTGCAAATTCTTCATCTCCATCTGATTCTGCACCGCGGAGTTTGAAGTTACAGTGGGCAATGCCGAAAGTGAGTCCTGCCTGACGAAATAGCGTGCAAAGTGCTACTGAATCCATTCCTCCGCTCACAGCCAGAAGGATAGTTTCATTTTCAGAAAACAACTGGTTATCCTTAATAAATTGCCTGAATTGTTGAAGCATACGTTGCAAAGGTAAGAATTTATAGCGTGTTTGATCTGCCGGAAAGCCAATGCCGGTAAGGAGTATTTTCTATTTTTCATCTTTAGCAAAAAAGTAATGAATTCCCTTGAAATAATGAATGGACTCTTGTAGTTTGGACTCTTTGTGATATCTTCGTATACAGAACATGTATTAAAACTTAAAACCATGAAAATCGCAAAAGTAATTTCATTAACAGCGATATCATTTCTGATTGGTGGTTGCTCCATAATCGGGCTTAACATGAAGCACAAAACTCCCCGGAAAGCTGCGGTATATCCTGTGTTCACTGAGAAGGACACACTTCGTGGGGCCATCACACCTTTCCGCAGGAATAATGATGTTACCTTTTATCACATCAACCTTGATGTAAATATTGAGCAAAAATCGGTTCAAGGAAATGTTGAAATTCGTTTTACCGCGCTCACGAATTTGGATACAATTCAAATCGATCTTTTTTCAAACATGGTTATCGATAGTATCATCAAGGAGAATCAAGTATTAAAATACCGGCGGAAATACAACGCAGTTTTTATTGGAATGCCCCATACTATATCCAAAGGGTTAAAAAGTGCAATAACAGTTCATTATCATGGAACGCCACAGATTGCCCGCCGGCCACCATGGGAAGGTGGCTTTGTGTGGAAGGAAGATAAAAACAAGAAACCCTGGATTGGCGTAGCTTGCGAGGAAATAGGTGCCAGCCTCTGGTGGCCGTTAAAGGACCATATTTATGATGAACCCGACAGCGTTAAAATGAGTATTACCGTTCCCAAAGGCCTCTTCTGCGTCAGCAACGGTACACTTAAAAGCCAGGCGGACCACGGCGACCGCACTACTTTTAACTGGGCAACACCCTACCCTGTCAATACCTATGATATTACAATTAATATAGCTGACTACAGGCATTTCAGCATTCCATACCCGAAAAATCCAAAACTGAAACTCGAATTTTATGTACTTCCCGATAATCTTGAAGATGCCAGGTTGCTTTTCCAGAATTCGGTGGGCGTGATTGAAGCATATGAATATTACTTTGGTGAATATCCGTGGATGAAGGACAACTATAAACTTGTAGAAAGCCCGTTTGCCGGCATGGAACACCAGACGGCTATTGCTTATGGTACAGGTTTTAAGGATAATAATACAAATAATTATATCATCATTCACGAAACTGCGCATGAATGGTGGGGCAACAGTGTTTCTGCTCCCGACTATGCCGAAGTGTGGCTGCAGGAAGGATTTGCCACTTACAGTGAGGCATTGTATGCTGAGAAAACCAAAGGCTATCAGGCTTACAAAAACCTTCTACGGCTTTATTCATTCTTTATCCTGAACAAGCAACCTGTTATCGGCCCGCACGATGTAAATTACTGGAATTACAAGGATGGCGATGTTTATGTGAAAGGCGCACTCACCTTGTTTTCACTGAGGAATGCAATTGATAACGATCCTGTATTTTTCGATATCCTGAAAACTTTTTACCAGACCTACAAATACCGGACAGCACATACCAGCGAATTTATAAGCCATGTAAATGAAAAAACCGGGCAGGACTACACCGCGTTTTTTCAGCAGTACCTGTACCACCGAGAATGCCCGAATCTCGATTTTGTAAATTATAAAACCGGGAAGAACCAAAGTTGCTTTGCTTATAGGATGAGCAATACAATTGGCGGTTTCCGGATGCCAATTCAGGTAACTGTTGATGGAATAACCACTGAACTTACGGCATCGGAAACAACACAGTATTTTCCATATCCTTCCAAAGCCACCTTTAGCCTGAATCATGATTTATTTTATTCTTCCGCTAAGAAGAACGGGAAGTTGAAAACAGAAACTAAAAAGTAGAAAGTAGAAAGGAAGTGAGATTCATTTAATGCATTTTGGTTCCCTGCTAATGGTGTGCTGGGGTTTCAGATGCTGGGAATTTCGTTACAAACGACAAAGAGAAAGGCACTCGTTACGCTTCGTTAAACGAGCGCCAGCAACTTTGGCAAACATGCGCTAGCAATGCAGACAGAGCAGAACTGCACTAAAATTGCTACAGCCATAACAGAACAAGGCCTTTAGATTAGCAGGAATCGGATAGAAAACCCTGAATTGCAGATACAAAACTTGTTGCTTCCTGAAATGTGTGTTTAGCATCATCCGGTGATGCTTTAAAACCAATCTCGTAATCACTTTTCAAACGCTGGTCAAGAATTTTCGAAAAAGTTTTTCCTGATAAAACAGGAAATTTGCCGGTTTTGACAAAGGCTTTCTGAAATTGTACATTCACCCCATATGCGTGTATGCTTCAATTTTTTCGGATAATAAAGCTGCCTGGGCAGCATGGAACATAGCATAGTAACTTCTTGAAACTACTGCTGTGAAACGATCTTTTTCAAGCAACGCCTGCGCATCAGAAAGGCATTCAAAAGCCTTTTCCCTAAAAACTGTTACATTTTCGTTCATATTTCTATGCCTTCACGGGCAACGTTTCTATACAAAGGAAGTTTTGAATGAGAAAAATTATATTCAGAAACAGGATTTGTTGAAATATATACTTCATAATCAAGACCAATATTGAATTTTATGTCATTCAGCCGATCAATTTCCTCAAACGCTGATTCCATTTCTGAAAGTACGATCATCAGATCGATATCTGAATTATTATGTGCCATTCCCCTGGCATAAGAGCCGTAGAGGATTACCTTTTTTAATTTTGGGCCATACACGTTTCGGGCACTATCCTTAAAACGCGTAAGAATAGGGATAATGTTTTCAGATACCTCCGGAATAATCTTTTGCATATGCCTGCTTTTTGCAAAGATAATTCAAAATTTCAATGAAGTTGATATAGATATGGTAACCCCGTTAAGCGGGAGGAAACACTATTTCGCCAACTCAGGTTCCCTGTTAACTTAAAAGCGCTAATTTTAATCGGACTTTAAAACAAATAAAATTCAATAGCATGGAAAAGAAGAAAAACTGGCACGAGCGACACACCTCAACATTAAGCTTTGGTGGCCGGGTGGCCGATGCCGTGGCACAAGGCATGGGTTCTTGGAAATTCATTATTGCCCAGACCATCTTAGTGGCCCTGTGGATGGCCATGAATGTTATTGGTTTTGTGTACCACTGGGATGTATATCCTTTTATACTGCTCAATCTACTCTTTTCCACACAGGCAGCCTATGCAGCGCCCATTATTATGATGTCGCAAAACAGGCAGAACGAGCGCGACCGCATGCATGCCGAAGCCGATTACAAAACCAATGCCGAAGCAAAACTCGAAATAGAAGCCTTGTCAATCATGCTCAAAACGCTTGAGGTGGAAAAACTGGATAAAATCATAACCATGCTCGGCGAAATGAAAACCAAGGATACCGGCATGAAATAGAATGTTTATAATGAAATCCTTGCTGGTGTGAGGTGGCAGTATTTTTTTTACAGATTATCAGTTTGTACAGGTAAAGCTTGAAGGATAAACCGACCGGGGCACATCTTGAACTGCGCCAAACGTTTGATAGCAATAGCTATACTGGGCGTTTTTTATTGGAGTAGTTTTTAGCCTTTAACTTTATTGTTGTATAAAGTGATTAGATTTTATGCGGTCAGAGAAGTGCTAAATCAAAAAGCATAGTTGGAAACTAATCCATTATGTAATGTTGCCTGGAAGGATCAATCTGTTTCCGTTTAGTTTCGTTGCAGCCATCGCATCAGAAAAATATCGGTCAGGGAGTAATTATCATTTTCAAAAATAATTAAATCTTTTGATTCCAATGCTTCCAGCGACCGGTTGACGGAACTGGCAGCCCCCAATTTAAACTTGTTAAGAAAAGCTGTTGCATTGGGCTTTTCAATCATTGTTTCGGTTGCTATGGCTTTTAAAAGTGTATATTGCGATGCAGTCAACACATTTTTATATACCTGATACAGGGGCGATCGTTCCTCCATAATCTGGTAGGTCACCTGTTTTACCCCTGTTGTATCAATATCTGTGAATCCGGACGAAAACAGGCGGTTGCATATTTCCTGAACAAAATATGTATGTCCCTGCGCCCAATCCAGTATCAGACTAAGTGCATCCTCCGAAATTTTACGGCCATTTTTTTTGAAATGCTTTCCAATAAACGCTTTATATTCTTCCGGCTCGATTTTTCCCAGAAACAGAAAACCCGAACTTTGATAGAAGGGCCGTGCATAATCGTTAAAAAGCGAAATCAACATCCTGCGGTTGCTACCCGAATAGATCATTGTAACATTATTATTCATCTGAATATGCGTTCGCAGCAATGCTTCCACATTTTTTTCGGGATAATTCATAATCTGCTGAAACTCATCAATTGCAATTACCACTCTTTGTTTTTGCTTCGACAGATAATTAAAGATTGTAGACAGACTCTGCTCTGTTTCTGCATCTGACTGAAGCGACAACTCAACAGATGGCAATCCTGACAGCTCATCGAAAGTGAGTTTTGGCCTGAATTGACCAAGCAATCTGATAAGCTGGCCCAGCATCTTTTCTGGTTTTGATTCAAAGTAACCAATAAGAGCCGTTGAAAGCACATTGATAAATTCATGCAGATTACGGGTGGCATAAATATCGAAATAATGCAGCGAGAGGTCTTTCCTGCCTTTAAGGTGATGAAAGCAATGCCTGATAAGAGCTGTTTTACCTAAACGCCTCCGGGATATTATAGTTATATTGCGTTGGTTATCTATCACATCAGCAATTTGCTGAAGCTCTTCCTTCCTGTCACAGAAGTACTGTGGCGAAATATACTCTGCGGTTGGGAAAGGGTTCAATACTTTCATGCTGATCTGTATTTTGGCAACCCAAAGATAATGCGAAATTTGGTTATTACGCAAAATGCGTAACGCATTTTGCGTAATAAATTTCTCCCGGTAGCTGTGTCTGATTGCACTATAAAATAGTCGAACCCAGAAATGGCAAGCATTGTAAAGGTTTCTGAAATGTGAGAAACATAAGTGGGCCGATACCGCTATCGCATAAAACGTAGTTTTGAAACCACCCTTAACAGTTTAGTTGAATACTAAGCTTAGAAGGGATTTTGTTATTATTAGTATATACAGGCTAAGCCCGAAGGATAAACCGACCGGGGCACAGCCCCGGCCCAACCAGTGAATTAAAACCCGATTATCCGTTTATTAGTCGTATAATTATCAATTATTTGGGATTTACCGGTGGTTCTTCCAGCGATTGTTCATCGTATTCAATAACAGAAGGGGAAATACTATGTGTTTTTCAGCAGAAGCAAGTTTCGCGGGAGGTGTTATCATTACAGCCATCGGTGTTGCTGTCGTGAGGAAAGTTCATGAACCCGCGCAACTCTTATTTGCCTGCATACCGCTGTTTTTTGGCTTGCAGCAATTTGCCGAAGGATTCCTGTGGCTCACCTTGCCGTATCCCGAACACCTGGTAGTTCAGAAAATCAGCACCTATTTTTTTCTTGTAATGGCAGATGTACTCTGGCCTGTATGGATTCCCCTTGCGGTCCTGTTCATGGAAAAGGACAGGAAACGCAGAAAAATAATATGGGTACTGCTGCTCCTGGGCCTTTCATTGGCCTTGTATTACGGTACCTGCCTGGTGTTTTTCAATGTGCACCCTCGGATTTTAGGGTATCATATCCAGTACAAAACGGATTTTCCAAAACCGCTCGGAATGATTGCTTTTGTTGTTTACCTGGTGGCTACCATACCACCCCTGTTTGTCTCAAGTATAAAGCGGACACACCTGCTGGGCCTGTTAATGTTTTTTTCGTGCGTGGTAACAGCCATCTTTTTCAGGCAGTACCTCACCTCGGTATGGTGCTTTTTTGCAGCATTGATAAGTGGTGTCATCTACTGGATACTCAGCGATTCGAAAAAGAAGTTTCTTTTCGACCGGCTCATTTTGCTGAACTTAAATCCGGATAACGCGGCCTTGAAATAATTCTGCCTTTTGTTTTGGTTCTTATCTGCAATGATCTTGCAGAATCATAGTATGCCCCGTTCAGGTTATATTGTGAAGTAGAAAGTAAAAAGTAGAAAGTAGAAAGGAAGTGAGATTCATTTAATCATTTTAGTTTCCCACGCTAAGCTTAGATTCAAACTACGCTTAGCGGCACCATACTACGCTTAGCAGGGGTTATTTTTCAATTATCTTCAGTAATTCTTTAACCGTGTGGTTAGCTGTAGCAACTTCATCAGTAATTTCAACACTTTCATACTCATGCCATCCGTGATCAAGTTCTTCATTATATTTGTCAAATTGTAGTGGGATAATACTCCAATTTTTTGCATAAAAAAACTCTCCATCAATTAGACGTGATTTTATTTTAGATTCAATTTCTGTTAAGGTTAAATTGTCTGGATTACTAAATATAGTTTCTCCAAATAGCTTGTAATTTCCGCCGTCTCGATATAGATACGAGAATTTTATATTATTTGATGAATCGCTCATTATTATGGTAATTTAAAAACTCAGGATCGGGAAGAAAACGAGAAGGCAAATTAATCTGTTTGTCCTGAAATTTAAGAAAAAAGTTAGCAATCGCTGGTTGATCTTTTTGCTTTATCAGAATCGATGATACTTTAATTTGGTAGCTTGGTGTTATTGTTATTAGTCCTGCTTCAAATGCCTTGTCATGTATAGCATTTATAGCAATACCATTTCGTGGATTAAGCCGGTTTATTTCGTCTTTACCCCATGGTCGGATATGACCGGCAATTAGTAATTCAGGTTGCTTAATTCCTGTAATGCAGCAAGTAAAATTATAGGATGCCAAAATACTTTTTCTGAAAAAGGATTGGTTAACTCTTGCCTTGATTAATTGATCTCTTTCCTTTCCTTGTTTAGGTAAAGTTTCTTCATCAATGGAATTCTCCTTTTCAAGTGTAGAATGTTTTTTTCTGGCTATTAATATTTCACTCTCATAGGGGAGCGAGTCCCAGTTAGCATAAAATTCATTCCATATTTCCCTATCTAAATGACTTGCATTTACTGCGCCCCTGATACCTCTTTCTTTTAAACTTGGGTCTAAACTTGCAAAATTCACAAGTTTGTAGGAAACAGACCCCGGCGTTCTGTTAATTAATTGAGATAATTTAATAATATCCGGATTCCCAGCATGGATTTTGCCAAAAGGTAATTTGCAGTATAAGTTTATTGCAAGTATCAACTCCTCTCGTGTCCAAAGTTTTTGTCCTTCCTTCATAATTAAATTGTTATTTAAACATCTTCCTGTATGACAAATTCATATTGGCAACTCTTATCGTTACATTTATGAAATTGAGTTTGTTCTATAGTGTCCGATAAAGATAGAACAATTTCAGTTCTTGAACTGCATATGGGGCAAGTAGTTGGTTGATCAGAAAAGAGATAGACATCATTCAAATTATACATAGTTTGGTTTTGTTAAAAAGTTTTGTCCGATTAAAATTCTTATATC